>JAAZVX010000040.1 GCA_018623095.1 Marinobacterium sp.
ATCGCCTGACGAATCCACCAGGTTGCATAAGTCGAGAACTTGTAACCGCGACGGTACTCGAACTTATCAACCGCCTTCATCAAACCGATGTTACCCTCTTGGATAAGATCCAAGAACTGCAGACCACGGTTGGTGTACTTCTTAGCGATCGAGATAACCAGACGAAGGTTCGCTTCAACCATCTCTTTCTTGGCGCGACGTGAACGCGCTTCACCAATTGATAGTTGACGGTTAACCTCTTTTATCTCAGACAGATCAATGTTGAGCTCTTCTTCAACAGCGACTAAACGGCGCTGTGCACGCTTAAGATCATCTAGATGAGCAGAGATCGCTTCCGAATATGGTTTACCTGCTTTAATGAGATTGTCAAAGTAATCAGGGTTCGTTTCGTTGCCCGGGAAGGTTTTAATAAACTGGTCACGTGGCATGCGGCACTTCTGCGTACACATACGCATGATATTGCGCTCTTGTGTGCGAACACGATCGATGTAAGAACGAACACGGCTGACCAACATCTCGTAGAAGCGTGGTGACAGTTTAACGGGAGCAAAGACGAGTGCTAGCTCTTCTAGTGCAGCACCAAAGGCTGATGAATCACGGCCTTTGCTCTCTGCTTTGATCAGTTTAGCCAGAGCCTCTTCGATGGCACCGAAACGCTCAGCTGCCTCTTCTGGATCTGGACCACGATCCTTTTCTGAATCGTCATCATCGCTGTCGTTGTCATCTGAATCGTCATCTGCGTCTTCAATCTCTTCCTCTTCAGGAACAGGATTGTTATTGGCAATTTCAGCATCAGGATCGATATAACCACTGAATAGATCGCTTAGGCGACCCTCCTCTTCAACGGTCGTTTTGTAGGCATCCAGTACCAGTGCAACACTGCCTGGGAACTGAGCCAGCGCACTCATGACGCCTCGGATGCCCTCTTCAATTCGTTTCGCAATTTCGATCTCGCCTTCACGAGTCAGCAGCTCAACGGTGCCCATCTCACGCATGTACATCCGCACGGGATCAGTGGTACGGCCGGCATCCGATTCCACTGCAGCAAGTGCGGCTACCGCCTCTTCATCAGTATCATCACCTGCATCACCATCGGTCATTAAAAGCGTTTCAGCATCCGGGGCCACTTCAGACACAGAAATACCCATGTCATTAATCATGCGGATGATATCTTCTACCTGATCGGGATCGGCGATATCTTCTGGGAGGTGATCGTTCACCTCAGCGTAGGTCAAATAGCCCTGTTCCTTACCTTTAGCGATAAGTTCCTTAAGGCGTGATTGCTGCTGTTCAGTGTTGTCAGACATTTAAAATCCTGTGTCTAGCCACGTTGGGCGCGCAAAAATTGCAAGCGCCGAAGTATAGCTAAAAAGTTCAACCTCTGCCAGTTAAAGACGGATTAACAGCAAGGTTATTGAGAGTAAATAAATGGGGGCTTTATCGGGAGTTTACAAGACCTTACGTGCCAACAGTTGTGCCAACTTCTGCTTCTCTTCAGCGGTCAAGGGTCGTTCACGTGAGAGACGAGTCAACTCAGATAGCTCAGACTCATATTTACGTGATAGCAATCGCCCAATGGCATCATCAAGCAGCACCTTGGCATCCACATTATCGAGCACCGGATCCACTTGCGAGATCTCATTCAACATCAATAGATTGGGTGCCATTTCCGGATCCCGCTGCCAATCCAAAAGCAGCGTTCCTAGGCTCGCATCAGCGGTCGTTTGCAGGTAGCTCAACAACTGACGCAATAAAGTAATGTTCTCAACGAACACCCCATCTAACTCATCCGCTTCGACCGTTTGCTTTGCCAAATCAGGACGGTGCAAGAGAATCGAGATAGCGGAATTAACGAGGTTAATTTTGGCACTGATACCCGATCGACCAGCCCCAGAAGTTTGAGAGGCTTGTGGTACATAAGGATCAGAATAACTCGGTTCTGACTCGAAATAGCGCGAATGTTGATATCCACCCGAGTCGTAGTCGGGCATCGATTCCTGAGGGTAAGAAGGCTTGGGTCGCGCGGCCGACTCTGGTGCAACCGACTCAACTTTAGAGTGTAGGTTGGCGATGGTATCAAGCTGTTCTATCGTTAAACCCGTCATCTCAGCAACACGATCAAGCATCATCTGCTGCAACACTGACGTTTGCATACTGCGGATTTTTGGTAACGCCTGAGTCGAAAAGCGAGCCCGACCATCCATTGACGTTAGATCGATATTGTCACTGAGCGCTTTAAAGAAATACTCACTGAACGGAAGAGATTCATTCACTCGTCCGGTAAAGGCATCTAAACCTTCACTTCGCACCAAGGTATCAGGATCTTCGCCCTCTGGTAGAAATAGAAAACGAGCTGTTAGACCATCCTTCATGACCGGAACACAGGTATCCAGAGCACGCTTAGCTGCTTGACGTCCCGCGGCGTCGCCATCAAAACAGAAAATCACCTCTGTCACGATTTTAAAGATGCGTTCAAGATGAGCTTCGGTAGTCGCCGTTCCCAACGTCGCAACCGACCAGGTTAAGCCGTGCTGCGCCAAGCTCACCACATCCATATAGCCTTCAACAATTAACAGACGTTCTAACGAACCTGTATGCTGACGCGCCTCATAGAGACCATAAAGCTCTTTACCCTTGTGGAAGGTGTCGGTCTCTGGGGAGTTGAGGTACTTTGGCTTTTCATCCGTTAATACTCGACCACCAAACCCTATGGTACGGCCACGCATATCACGGATAGGAAACATAATACGGTCACGAAAACGATCATAGCGACGACCACGCTCTTCGTTTTCGACCATCATGCCGGACTTCAGTAGCAGCGAATCGGCATCCTCAGTCTCTTTGCTGATATGTTTCTGTAAGTTATCCCAACCTGGCGGGGCATAACCTAATTGAAAACGCGCGGCGATCTGACCACTCAGACCACGCTCTTTCAAATAGGCTACTGCTTTTGCTTTGTCACTGTGTGTACGTAGCTGGTTTTGATAGAAGGCGTTAGCACTCTCGAGCAGATCAAACTGCTTCTTAACTTGCTTTTCATAGGCCACATCGCGCTGACGATCATGCTCACGAGGCACATCCACCCCGACAGTACGCGCCAGCTCTTCAATCGCTTCAGGAAAGTTGAGCTTCTCATACTCCATAACAAAGCCAAGCGCATTGCCGCCAGCACCACATCCAAAACAGTAGTAAAACTGCTTATCGGGGCTAACCGAAAAAGACGGGGATTTCTCTTTATGGAATGGGCAGAGTGCGGAGTAGTTTTTACCGGCACGCTTAAGCTTGATACGCGAATCGATCACATCAACGATATTAACTCGCGCTAAAAGGTCATCTATGAAATGCTGCGGAATTCTTCCTGACATTCAACTGCTCGCTGTCTATTCCAGCGAACACTCTATCAGAGTTTCGCTTTGACCTTACCTGAAACTGCTCCCATGTCGGCACGACCTTGTAGTTGCGGCTTAATAATGGCCATAACTTGACCCATCGCCTGCATGCCGGAAGCATCGGTTGCAGCAATCGCTGCATCGATGATTGCATCGATCTCTACATCACTGAGAGGCTGCGGCAAGAAAGTTTTAATCACCTCCGTCTCTTGCTGCTCCTTTTCCGCCAGTTCAGGACGCTCAGCCGCCTGATACTGGGCAATCGAGTCTTTGCGCTGCTTGACCATTTTGTCTAGCACCGCGAGTACGCGATCATCATCAAGTTCGATGCGCTCATCCACTTCGATGCGCTTAATCTCAGCAAGCATCAAACGGATCGCTCCAAGGCGCACTTTATCTTTAGCGCGCATTGCAACCTTCATTTCATCAGTAATCTGACTCTTCAATGAAGACATAATAAGAACCTAATCTATCGTTTACTACAAAGACTCGACCACAAGGAATCTAGTCTGCGTCTTTACTTAAAAATTAGTAAAGGCGAACGCGACGAGCGTTTTCACGCTGAAGCTTCTTAGCGTGACGCTTAACTGCTGCTGCAGCTGCACGCTTACGAGCAGTTGTTGGCTTTTCGTACGCTTCACGTTTACGAACTTCAGCAAGGATACCTGCTTTCTCACAAGAACGTTTGAAGCGACGTAGTGCAACGTCAAATGGCTCGTTATCTTTAACTTTAACGGCTGGCATGTTTTCCAATTACCTTTCAAGTTTGGTTTAAATTAACCTCGGACGTAATTTTCCGAGGGCGCCAAATAATACAGAGCACAACATCTGATGTAAAGCAATTTAACGCTTCACTAACCAGAGAGATTTCTGAATAATATAAGTCATTATTAATAGCCCTATTTAAGGTCCGCTCTGCATGCTTGTATTAGGTATTGAAACCTCCTGTGATGAAACCGGTGTAGCACTCTATGACAGTGAACGTGGGCTGTTGGGTGATGCACTCTACTCGCAAGTTAAGATGCACGCCGAATATGGTGGTGTGGTACCTGAACTCGCCTCACGAGATCATGTTCGCAAGCTGATCCCATTAATCAGAGAAGTCTGCAAAGAGGCCGAGTGTACCTTGCAATCGATTGATGCCGTCGCTTACACAGCTGGTCCAGGGCTCATTGGCGCATTGATGGTTGGTGCGTCTACTGGCCGAGCACTGGCACTGGCGTTGGGCATACCAGCGGTGGGTGTTCATCATATGGAGGGTCACCTACTTGCCCCCATGTTGGAAGAGACACCTCCAAGTTTTCCATTCGTCGCTCTATTGGTTTCCGGTGGTCACACACAGCTCGTCAGCGTCACAGGGATCGGCGAATATTCGCTTCTTGGCGAGTCACTGGATGATGCGGCCGGCGAAGCCTTTGATAAAGCCGCTAAAATGATGGGCTTGGACTACCCTGGCGGCCCACTGATCGCCAAACTGGCGGAAAGGGGTAATAGCGATCGTTACACCTTCCCAAGACCAATGACCGATCGCCCAGGATTGGATTTTAGCTTCTCTGGTTTGAAAACTTTTACGCTAAACACGGTCGAGGCCGCTAAGCGAGAAGCGGGCGAATTGAATCCAGAAACGTCTGCCGACATCGCAGCCTGCTTTGAAGATGCGGTGGTCGACACACTGGCGATCAAGTGCCGTCGAGCGATTCAGCAGACCGGCTTTAAAGAGTTAGTGATCGCTGGTGGCGTTAGCGCCAATAAAAAGTTACGAAAGAAATTGGGGGATATGGCCAAAAAAGAGGGGGCAAAACTCTTCTATGCTCGTCCTCAATTCTGTACCGACAATGGCGCCATGATCGCTTATGCCGGCACCCAGCGCCTAATGGCCGGAGAACGTTCACCACTCGCCATTACGGCACAGCCACGCTGGCCAATGGAGACACTACCCGCACTTGGCACTACGGAAAAGGCACAGTAATGGACACGATATTCATTAAAAATCTAAGGTTTGAAGCGATCATAGGTATCTATCCTCACGAACGCATCGAACCGCAGCCCATGGTTATCAACCTAGAGATGGCCAATGACATTAGAGATGCTGCTATCAACAACGATCTTGATGCCTCCATTAACTATGCCGCAGTGAGTGAAGTGGTCATTCAATTCTGCCAAGAAGCCAAAGCAGAGCTGCTAGAGACGCTGGCAGAGAATCTATCCGAGTTCTTAATGACTCAATTCAACATTCCTGGACTGCGTCTTGAGGTAGGTAAACCGATCGCCGTTGCAGAAGCTGAACTGGTCGGTGTTCGAATTGCTCGCGGAGTGAGCTTCTAGTGCATCACATTTTGCTTGGCGTCGGCAGTAACCAAAATGCTGAATCCAATATTAGAGCCGGCCTTGAGCAGCTCGCCCGTTTTTGCGTCAACATTGAACACTCACCCTGCTATCGCAGCTCCGCTATAGATCCTTCTCAACCTGACTACCTAAATCTCGTTACCAAAGCAGAGACAGCGTTAGATCAAAAAACACTGATTGATGCGTTGAAGTCGATTGAGGCTAATCAAGGACGCATGAGCGGTCGCTACTGCGCACTGGACATCGACCTACTCTGCTTTGACCAGCAGATCGTAAACACAGAGCAACTCACTCTACCCCACAAAGATCTGGAGCAATTCGCTCACGTGCTGCTTCCAGCTGCCGATCTATGCCCAAACCAGCAACACCCAGTGCTTGGTTATACCTTTATTGAATTATGGAATAAAAAAAGGGGGCTGTTGCTTGAAAATCAGTCCCTTTACCCGCACTCTTTATAGTACAGAAAACAAATAAACCTTACTTTTTAGAGGTCTACATCGGTGCTAAACCTGTTCTGGATTCCCCTATTGACACTTATTGGGGTATTCGTTTCTCTTTCAACCAGTAAAGTGTCAAGAACAGCCTGTGCGTTTGCCACAGCGGCGCTGCCAGCCGCCGCATTAGCCATCGTCATCTCTTACGCACCTTCGATACTCGATGGTCAGAGTTATGTAGAACGATTCGACTGGATCCCGGCAGCCGGATTAGAACTTGCCTTCCGACTTGATGGGTTTGCCCTACTGTTCACACTGTTGATCCTAGGCATCGGCCTTCTAGTCATCCTTTACGCCCGCTACTACCTCTCTGAACAGGACAACATGCCGCGCTTCTATGCCATGTTAATCCTCTTCATGACCGCCATGCTGGGTATTGTACTGTCAGAGAACCTAATTCAGCTCTGGCTCTTCTGGGAGCTGACCAGTATCAGTTCTTTCTTACTGATCAGCTTTTGGAATAATAAGAGCGAAGCACGCAAAGGTGCGCGCATGGCGCTGACGATAACTGGCATGGGCGGACTGGCACTGTTTGCAGGGTTTTTGCTGATCGGTCAGGTGGTCGGTAGCTACAATTTGACGGATGTATTGGCACAGGGTGACCTAATCCGCGGTTCCGAGCTCTACCCATTCATTCTTGTCTTAGTGCTTATTGGTGCGTTTACTAAATCCGCACAGTTCCCATTCCACTTCTGGCTGCCACATGCAATGGCAGCACCAACGCCGGTTTCCGCTTATCTTCACTCAGCCACGATGGTGAAAGCGGGCATCTTTTTGATGGCCCGACTCTACCCGGCACTGGCGGGAACTGATATGTGGTTCTTGATCGTCACGTTGACCGGCCTTGCTACCTTGCTAGTTGGCGCGTACATGGCGCTGTTTAAGCACGACCTCAAGGGTCTTCTTGCCTACTCGACCATCAGCCACTTGGGTCTGATCACGCTGCTGCTCGGGTTAAACTCAAAACTGGCTGCTGTGGCTGCCACCTTCCACATTATCAACCACGCCACCTTTAAAGCCTCTCTGTTTATGGCCGCAGGCATCATCGATCATGAGACCGGCTCACGGGACATGCGCAAGCTGAACGGGTTGTGGCGATACATGCCCCATACGGCGATGCTGGCGATGGTTGCGGCGTTAGCGATGGCCGGAGTTCCGCTACTAAATGGCTTCTTATCGAAAGAGATGTTCTTCGCAGAGACGCTCCACCAAGGTTCACTCGGTGCGCTTTCTTGGATCTTGCCTGTTCTAGCAACCGTTGCCGGCATCTTCTCGGTCGCTTACTCATTGCGCTTTATTCACGATGTCTTCTTCAATGGTGAACCGATCAATCTTCCTAAGACACCGCATGAGCCGCCGCGCTACATGAAGATTCCTGTCGAAATATTAGTCGCACTCTGTTTCGTCGTGGGTATTGCCCCAGGCCTGGTGGTGGCAGAGATTCTGCACAGCGCTGCTACTTCTCTGTTGCAAGGCGATACCCCCTACTACAGCTTGGCCATATGGCACGGATTTAACTTCCCACTACTGATGAGCTTCATTGCTCTGATTGGTGGCATTGTCGTTTACGGCTCGCGTAAACAGTTGTTTGAGTTCCAAGCGCAATTCCCAGAGAGGGATGCCAAAGCGATTTTTGATCAGAACATCAAACGCATAGTGGATACCGCAACACGCATCTACGGTACACTCGAAAACGGCTCACTGCAGCGCTACACCATGTTATTTATTCTGAGCGTCGCACTTTTCACTACCGTACCGATGACGAAATTGATCAACTATGAAGGCGAGCTACCGCTGCTGCCAGTCGATGGCGTCAGTATTGTCGCGACTATTATTTTGGTGGTTTCTGCACTAGTGACACTGATCTGGCACCGCAAACGGATGATCGCTCTAATCGCTGTGTCGGTCGTGGGCTTGATCGTCTCACTTATCTTTGCCCGCTTCTCGGCACCTGATCTAGCGTTAACACAACTTTCGGTTGAGGTAGTGACCGTCATACTCTTGATGCTGGCACTCTTTTTCTTGCCACAGGTAACGTCGAAAGCGGCCAGCCCATCGTCAGTGGTTCGCGATCTCGGTCTGGCTACGCTAATTGGTGGTGTGATGGCAACGATCAGCTACGCCATGATGACGCACCCGCACACGTCAATTGCAGACTTCTTTATTGCCAACTCTAAAACAGGCGGCGGTGGCACCAATGTGGTGAATGTGATTCTGGTCGACTTCAGGGGTTTTGATACCTTTGGCGAGATCACCGTACTGGGCATTGCCGGTTTAGGTATTTACAAACTGATCGCTCGGATGAAGCTGTTTATGCCATCGGCTGATCTGAACGGCATACCTTGGAGTAACGATCACCACCCAATGATGCTTGCCACCGTCTCAAGAGCACTACTTCCATTGGCACTGTTGGTGTCAGCTTACATCTTCTTACGTGGTCATAACCTTCCTGGCGGCGGCTTTATTGCCGGTCTAGTAACGGCCGTAGCACTGATCCTGCAGTACATCGCCAACGGTGTCGATTTCATGCGTGAACGCTCGAAACTAAACTACCAGTGGTTGATCTCTGTCGGTCTAATCATCGCAGGCGCGACAGGTATTGGCAGCTGGCTATTTGGCTACCCCTTCTTGAGCTCTTGGTTTGACTACTTCTACCTACCCGGTGTCGGTAAATTTGAGCTTGCCAGTGCCATGCTGTTTGATCTTGGTGTCTACCTAACGGTGATTGGGTCAACCCTACTGATTCTGGGTAACCTTGGCGCACTGACGACCCACGCACGTCCAGAGGAGTCTAATTAATGGAGCTACTGATCAGTCTTATTATTGGTCTACTCACCGCTGTGGGAGTGTTTTTGGTACTGCGTGGCCGCACCTTCCCGGTGGTACTTGGCTTAACGGTACTCTCTTATGCTGTGAACCTCTTTATCTTCTCGGCAGGTCGACTTGTAATTGATGGCGCTGCGGTGTTGAAATCGGGCTTAGCAACACCGGACCCTGTCCCACAAGCATTAGTGCTAACGGCTATTGTTATTGGCTTTGCGATGACGGCTTTTGCGGTGATCCTCGCCATTCGTGCTCGAGCAGACCTGGGCAATGATCATGTTGACGGGCGACTACCAGAACAGAGTGGGGAGCAGAAATGAACCATCTAATCACTCTGCCCATCATTCTGCCGCTTCTGCTTGCCACACTGCAGTTACTGCCGGTTATTGAAAAAAACATTGAGCGCCAGCGCATAATCAGCATAGCTGGTTCTATCTGCCTACTGATCGTATCGGTCGCACTGCTCATCTCAGCGGCTAGTAACAATGTGACGCTGTACGCGCTGGGTAACTGGGATGCTCCGTTCGGAATTCAGCTGGTGGGCGATCGTCTATCCAGTATGATGGTCCTGCTCACCTCTATTCTTTTATTGGCTGCCAATCTCTATGCCAGCGCAGGGGATGACAACCAGGGTCGATACTTCTACCCGTTGATGATGTTCCAAGCGATGGGGATCAATGGTGCTTTCCTGACAGGCGATATATTCAACCTCTTCGTCTTCTTTGAAATCCTACTAATCGCCTCTTACTCTCTTCTAATTCATGGTGGTGGAAAGCACAAAACCAGTGCGGCCGTGCACTATGTATTCCTGAATCTGGTTGGCTCTGCGATCTTTCTATTTGCGCTGGGTATTATCTACGGCACGCTTGGCACTCTTAACATGGCTGATATGGCTCTGCGCGTTCGTGAGCTTAATGAGTCTGAAGTTCAGCTAACCAAAATTGGCGGCATGATGCTGCTTTCAGTATTCGCGCTCAAAGCGGCGCTACTGCCACTGCAGTTTTGGCTACCCAGAACCTACGCGTCAGCACCAGGCCCTGTCGTAGCCCTGTTCGCCATTATGACAAAAGTCGGCATCTACTCCATTATTCGCATTCAGAACCTAGTATTTGGTGACAGTGCTGGCGACCTAGCCGACCTAGGGCAGGATTGGATCTGGGTGTTGGCACTCGGTACTCTTGTTATGGCGACACTTGGGGTTATATCAGCACCCAGCGTTAAACGTCTAGCCGCTCATTTGGTGATTCTTTCTGTCGGCACACTGCTAGTTGCTGTTGGCTTTGGTACGCAAAACTCTTTATCAGCTGCCCTCTACTATGCAGTGCACTCAACTCTGGCGGGCGCTGCCTTCTTCTTAATTGGAGACATTATCGCCGAGCAGCGTGAGCGTTCGTTTGACCGGATTGTAGCCGGCCGCTCGTTAGCACAACCTATGAGCATCGGCATACTTTTCTTCGTTGCCGCAATCACACTGGTCGGCATGCCTCCTCTGTCAGGTTTTATCGGCAAGTTCTTGATCATGAAGTCGATCGACACCAGTTCGACACTGGTCTGGGCTTGGCCACTGTTATTGATCGGCAGCTTAGCGGCACTGGTCGCATTCTCACGGGCAGGATCTACCCTGTTTTGGCGTTCTAACGGGAAACCGGATAGCAGCAAAGCGTCAGCAACGCGTAAATTCATTGCGGTCGGTATATTGCTCAGTGCTGCCCCGTTGATGAGTCTATTTGCGGGCCCTATCACTGAGTACACCGATACGACCGTTCAGCAGTTACTGGTGTTTGAGCAGGACCCTACACAGATTATGGCTAAAGGAGTGCAACGATGAGTTTCGTACGATCTTGGCTACCACGCCCGTTTTTATCGTTAGTACTGCTGATTGTTTGGTTATTGATGAACAACGCCTTTTCGCTTGGGCACATTCTATTGGGCCTGATTCTGGCGTTAGGCATTCCGCTGCTGACAGAGCCCTTGCAGACTCAGCAGGTGACGGTTAAGAGACCTCTGAAGCTGATCAAGTACATCATCATCTTGAAGTGGGATATCGTAGTTGCGAATCTTGCCGTAGCCAAACTGATTCTTGGTCCAACCAAAGCTTTACAACCGGGTTTCGTCGCCTACCCTCTCAATCTAACCGGGGATCTTCCGATCACACTACTGGCTTCCACCATCTCGTTAACACCTGGAACGTTGAGTGCAGAGGTGAGTAAAGATAGAGAGTGGCTCTACATACACGCTCTTGATCTACCCGATGAGCAAGCGTTGATTGATGCGATTAAGCAGCGCTATGAGACCCCTTTAAAGGAGATCTTCCAATGTTAGAGATCACACTTAACCTTGTTCTTGTCATGATAAGTATCGCGCTCATCATGAACACTTACAGTTTAGTGAGGGGCCCGTCTCTGCCTGAGCGCATTTTAAGTTTAGACACGCTCTACATAAACAGTATTGGATTGATTCTTATCTATGGCATTGTGCAGGCTAGCTCAATTAACTTTGAGGCAGC
>JAAZVX010000041.1 GCA_018623095.1 Marinobacterium sp.
ACAGTCAGCTCTAGCTGATCGAACAGAATACGATCATCACGCTCACAAAAAAGGGATTGGGCTGTTAAAAGCGCCTGCGCCACAAAGACTCCAAAGGTTAGAAAATTTCAATGCGAGAAATTATAACCTTATTACTAACGGGAGTCAGGTGAAGTTAACAGTTAAAGCGGTGTATCACCGTGTTTAAGCCGGACATACATCAACGCCACTGAAATCGCGTCACCTAATGCTGTATGGCGCTGAATCATTGGCATATTGAGTTTGTCAGCAATGGTGTCGAATCGCAGGTCGACATCACCTCCGACGTGGCGCCACTTAATGATGTCATGATAGACGTGTGAAAGCTCAATCGCTTTGTTCGGAAGGCCGAAACCGTAGGTTGGACGCAAGAACTTGTCCAACATGCGGATGTCGTAGTTGACGTAGTAGCCCAGAATGGGACGATTGCCTACAAACTCCAACACTTGCTCTAGTGCTTCTTCAATCGACACGCCATCAGCTAAATCGGCCGCACGGATCTTATGGATTTTGATCGATTCAGCCGTCAGATCAGCAGGCGGTTTAAGCTTGATATCAAGGCGTTCACTGGTCTTAACGCGCTTGCCTTTGATTTTGACCGCACCAATCGACAATATGGAGGCCTCACCGACATCCAGACTGGTTGTCTCACAATCAAGCGAAACAACTTCATCCCCTTCATACTTATCAAAAAGAGACGCCCAGCGTGGATCTTTGACCGCACGTTTGTCTTTAAATTTTCGAATAGCACGAGGCAATATCATCATTAACCAATATCCTTTTGGTTCAGAAGTAATAGTCAGCTTAACTAGGAAGATTAAAACGTGACGTTAGCGACTTCTTAAAACTTTTCACCACTAACAGAGCATCCCTTAATAGCTCCCTATCCATTTTATTCAATTGTTGCAACTCAATGATATTAGGCGTTGGGTCAATACCGTCCTCAGTTTGCTCGGCACGACGGATCTGCTGACGCAATCGAATATTCACGAACAAGCCCAAAGCTTCTGATATATCCTTAGCGTTACTCTCCTGCATCACACCAGCATCCACAAGAGCCTCAAGGCGTTCAAAGGTGTTTGTAGCGAGTATTCTCTGCTCCAAAGCAAAGGTGCGTACACCATGTACAATCGGGAATATGCCACCTTTTTTAATGTCCAACTCACCACGCTCTTTCAAGTTACCGAAGAAGGTTAACGGCGTATCAAATTCAACGGCCGCTTTAGCAAAGTGTGAAAAGAACAGATCATTGTTACGCATAGTGCGTAAGAACCAGTTTCTTGCCACTTTAAATAGTGCCACGTTTCCGGCAACCGGTTTAGCGTCGACCGCAATGGCTAATCGCATCTGATCCTCTGGGTCGTTACTCATCGACCAGTCTTGCAGATTTTGAGTCCAGTCATCGACTGAATTGACCCACTCAGGGTTAGAGACCATGATATTGCCCGGGCAAGGAGGAAAGCCAAAGGAGATCAACGTCTCGCTAAAGCGCTGCATTGTTTGGTGTTTTTCAGCCCAGTTAAGACCGTTACGGAAGATCAACGCGTTATCCTGGTCCGTTTTCATGATCTGCTCGCCGCGCCCTTCAGAGCCCATTACAATTAAACAGACATGAGGCTGCATATCAGCGGGAACCACCAGATCAAACAGCTTAGCAATGATCCGTTTATTCATGGCCGCGAGAAGATCCATGGTAAAGCGAATGCGAACGCCCGTTGAGATCAGCGCTTTGATTAGGTTATTCAAACCTGCTGCAGCCTCTCTGAGGTCCTCTATCGTGCTGGCTCGCTCAAGACGAAGACCAATGACATGCGAATGGCTAGAGAAGTATGAGAGTACGTCCGTTAGTTGTACCACACCGACCAGCGTATCGCCCTCCATGACAACCACTCGCTCGATCTGTTGCTGCGTCATGATAACCAACGCATTGAACAAAAAGTCATCCGGCTTACAGGTGATCAATCGATAGGTCGCGATGGTCGCGACATCCGCATCAACCGAGCCATCGTTAAGTACAATAGCGTTCAGAATATCGGTACCTGTGACCATCCCAATTCGACCACCGCGACGAACCAAGACAGAATCCGATTTCGTCTCGCGCATCAGCTGTGTCGACTCTTTGATGCTGGTCCCTTCGTTTACGATCAATGGATCGCGTACCACTGCCTCTTCAATGGTGGCTAGCATGAACTCGGCCATATCCTGACCTTCACCCTGCTGAGCTACGATCTCTGATTTTGCAGCCAAGTTCTGCTGGAAGTAGTCTGCAAAACCAGGATTAGAATCCATCAGCTCAAGCAAAATGTCTGTAGAGAAAATATGACAGATGGTCTCCTCTTCTGCGGTGAAATTATGAATCGCAGAGCCATGCATCGCTGACCAACCACCAAAGTAGTCCTCATTCTCGTAGTGCATGAAGACGTGCAACATTTCATCGCCCTCATCCTGAGGCTCACTCTCGGCTACGCGCCCTCGATAGACAACATACACCCCTTCAGATTGCTCACCCGCTTTGATAATCACTTCACCGGACTGGTAGTAACCGATATCAAGATTAGAACGTAAGAGTTTCTGTTCAGATTCGGTCAGCAGACTAAAAGGGAGATTTCCCATCTTAAAAGAATCAGGCATTGCATCCTCACATAGCTAGTCGAGTAGTCGTTTGAGTATATCGCAAACATTAAAAAAGGCGCCCCAAGGGGCGCCTTTCTTTTTAAAACAGCTCTTAGTGATCTTGAGCTGCGCCCGCACCACGTGGGATACGGATGTCTTCAACGATCTGCTGGATTTCAGCAGGTGGTTCAGAAGTCATAGAAGAGACAATCTTAGCCACTAGGAAGTTCAGGATCATGCCCACAGTACCGAAGCCCTCTGGAGAGATACCAAACCACATTTCGTCTTTAGTGCCGCCCATGAACTTAAAGTACACGATGTAGGCCATTGTTGATGCAATACCAACAATCATACCTGCCACTGCACCTTGAGTGTTCATACGCTTGCTGAAAATACCCATTAGGATCGCAGGGAATACAGAAGAAGCTGCCAGACCGAATGCCAATGCAACTACCTGTGCCACGAAGCCAGGAGGGTTAACACCGAAGTAACCAGCGACAAGGATGGCCACAATTGCCGCACCACGTGCGTACAGTAGCTCCTGCTTGTCTGTAATATTCGGGTTGATGGTTTTCTTCATCAAGTCGTGCGAGATAGAGGTCGAGATTACCAACAGTAGACCGGCTGCTGTTGATAGTGCCGCTGCCACCGCACCTGCTGCTACAAGAGCGATTACCCAAGCTGGAAGCTGAGCGATCTCTGGGTTAGCAAGTACCATGATGTCACGGTTAACCGTTAGCTCGTTCTCATCAGTTTTGCTGTAGAAGACAACGCCATCGTTGTTTTTATCTTCCCACTTGATAAGACCAGTGTTTTCCCAACGAGCGAACCACTCAGGGATGTCTTCGTATTTAACACCCGTGTTAGCAACGCCAGAAGCAGCCGTTTCAGCAGTACCGTTTACAGTCTGGATTAGGTTTACGCGACCGAAGCCCGCAACACCTGGTACAGATGTGTAAAGGATAGCGATGAAGATAAGTGCCCAACCAGCAGAGATACGAGCATCTTTTACGCGAGGTACAGTGAAGAAACGTACGATAACGTGTGGAAGACCTGCTGTACCACACATCAGTGCAGCCGTCATAAAGAACAGGTCAACAGTCGTCTTAGAACCAGCCGTGTACTGAGCAAAACCTAGCTCAACTGACAGAGCATCCAGAGTCGCAAGTACTGATTGTCCGCTATCCAGAGTAGCACCTAGTGCAGTCTGTGGAAGGAAGTGACCAGTTACTTGAACTGACAGGAAGATCGCAGGAACCATGAACGCAAGGATCAATACACAGTACTGAGCAACCTGAGTGTAGGTAATACCCTTCATACCACCAAGAACAGCGTAGAAGAATACGATCGCCATGCCGATGATAACACCTGTGTTGATGTCTACATGTAGGTAACGTGAGAATACGATACCAACACCACGCATCTGACCAGCAACGTAAGTGAACGAGATGATGATTGTACAGATAACCGCAATCGTACGAGCAGTGTTGCTGTAGTAACGGTCACCGATGAAGTCAGGGACAGTAAACTTACCAAACTTACGTAGGTAAGGTGCAAGTAGCATCGCCAGAAGTACGTAACCACCTGTCCAACCCATTAGGTAAGCAGAAGCGTCACGACCGATGAACGATACGATACCCGCTAGTGAGATGAACGATGCAGCAGACATCCAGTCAGCAGCAGTCGCCATACCGTTGGCAACCGGTGGTACACCACCGCCAGCAACATAGAACTCTTTAGTCGATCCGGCACGTGCCCAAATCGCAATACCAATGTATAGGGCGAACGAGCCACCCACAAATAAAAACGTTAACGCGTCAAGACTCATGATTTACTCCTTACTCGTGAACGTCATATTTTTCGTCAAGCTTGTTCATGCTAGACACGTATGCCCAGATCAACGCTACGAATACGAAGATTGAACCCTGTTGAGCAAACCAGAATCCTAGCGGGAAGCCGAAGAATTGGATTTGATCAAGAGCGTCGACGAATAGAACACCGCATCCGAACGATACGACGAACCAAATCGACATGTAGGTGATAATAATGCGGAGGTTCTCACCCCAGTACGCCTGCGCATTTTCTTTGGTCATTGACATAACCTATCCCTTTACAAGTTGTTGTTATAAACAAAAAGGCTGTGATTACCACAGTTGGAGCCCATCATACCTAAGACACCTCTCTAAAAGGAGAGCAACTTTAGTAGCAGAGACTTAAGTAAGTGGCTGATTTTAATAATTTTTCAAACTTTTGGGTATAGATTTATAACCAAAACAACATCAGTGTGGTTATTTTAAAGCTCTGATAGGAAACTTTTTGTAGCTCCGGCACAAATCGTTAGAATGTCTTGCAACGATTATTAGGAATATCAACATGCTGTCAGGTCTATCCGTCACCCTCATCGCTTTGGGCTACCTTGGCCTTCTGTTTGCGATCGCTTACCTTGGCGATCGAAGTCGTGCCGGTAAGAGCTGGGCAGGCAATCCTATCATCTACTCTTTATCACTGGCCGTTTACTGTTCCTCTTGGACCTTCTATGGCGCCGTTGGACGAGCACACACCACTGGCTGGGAATTCTTAGCGACCTATGTAGGTCCTGTCATCGTCTTTATTTTTGGTTGGCAGGTTATCGAGAAGATCAGTCGCGTCAGTAAGCAACAGAACATCACCACTATATCAGACTTTATCTCGTCACGTTACGGCAAAAGCCAAACCATTGCGGTTCTCGTCACCGTGATTGCGGTACTGGGGACCATTCCTTACATTGCACTGCAGCTAAAAGCGGTCGCGGTGAGTTACAACGCGATCGCGCCTGCTGCAACCGAGGCACTAAGCAAAGGCAGTGACACCGCTTTAGTTGTAGCGCTGACAATGGCTCTGTTTGCGATTCTGTTTGGTACACGACATATCGATGCGACTGAACACCATCAAGGTTTGGTACTGGCGGTAGCTTTTGAGTCAGTCATAAAACTGACGGCTTTTCTTGCGGTTGGTTTTTTTGTCACCTTTGAATTTTACGGCGGTGTAGAACAGACCATTGCCAGCGTGCAATCGCAACTGCACACAACCAACTTCTCTGGTTCACTGTTTGCGGGTAGCTTCCTAACAGAAATCTTGTTGGCCTGTGGTGCGATTATCTGTCTACCACGCCAGTTCCACGTGACCATTGTCGAGAACATTAAACACAACAACCTAAGAATTGCCCGCTGGTTATTCCCCGCCTACCTCTTTTTACTCGCGCTGTTTGTTTTGCCCATCGCGTCGGCCGGTGCTATCTCACTTCCAACCTTCGCACTCAATCCAGACTCTTGGGTACTGACCTTACCGTTAAGTCAAGGTCACCCTGGTCTGGCCACCTTTGCATTTATCGGTGGCCTATCGGCTGCAACCAGTATGGTTATCGTGGCATCGATCACACTGGCAACCATGGTCTGTAACGACATAGTGATTCCTATTCTGCTGCGTATTCCGAGTCTACGCCTTGCAGAGAGCAAAGACCTCGGTCGACTTCTGTTAAGTGTTCGCCGTATCACCATCTTCCTTCTTTTGTTAATGGGCTACTTCTACTACCGCATTTTGGGTGATCAGGGCTCGCTTGCATCCTTTGGTCTGCTCGCTTTTGTTGCAGCGATTCAATTTTTGCCCAGCATCATTGGTGCCCTATATTGGAAAGCGGGTAATCGAAGTGGCGCCATTGCGGGCCTAATCAGTGGATTTACACTCTGGTGTTACACGCTGGTTTACCCCGTCTTTGAAGTGGCCAACTTGGTACCCGATACTCTGATCCGTGACGGCGTCATTCCGAGCTGGTTGCAGCCAACCTCGCTGTTTGGCATTCAAGGGGTAGACCCACTGACCCACGGTGTTATCTGGTCTCTGGGTATCAATGTTCTGGCCTACTACCTAGTTTCCAACCTAACGCGGGCCCGCTTAGTGGACCGTATTCAAGCCAGTGCTTATGTCGATAGTCATCGTGACGAAAAATCAGAGCCTGGCCGTCAGACAACCCCCGTTACCATTAGCGATTTGCAGATGCTGGCCGAGCGTTTCCTGGGCATTCGCCGCACTCAAGAGGCGATCAATGAGTACTGGGCCAACCGAGATGAAGAGCCATTACCGGCTGGCGTCAAAGCCGACAACGATCTGATTCAATTCATCGAACGCTTATTAGCGGGGGTCATCGGTGCTTCGTCTGCTCGCATCGTTATGGATTCAACGCTGCGCGGCAAAGATATGCAGATTGGCGATGTCGTTGCGATTGTTGATGAGGCATCACAAGCACTGCGTTTCAACAAATCCCTTCTTCAGTCGACCATTGAGAACGTCTCATTGGGTATCAGCGTAGTCGATCAAAAATATCGTTTGGTGGCATGGAACCAACAATTCATCGATATGTTTGACTACCCTGAGGAGTTAATGAGCGTAGGGCGCCCCATCGAAGAGATCATTCGCTTTAACGCCGTTCACGGAGAGTATGGCTTCTCTGGCAACTCCATTGATGAGCAGGTTGAACAACGCATGCAACTGCTTCGCTCTGGCAAACCACACGGGTTTGAGCGCTACCGCCCTAATGGGCAGGTGCTTGAAGTTCGTGGTAACCCAATGCCAGATGGTGGTTACGTTAACACCTACATGGACATTACTGAGCACAAGCGAGTCGAAGATGCACTGCGCGAAAGTGAGCAAAACATTCGCGTCTATACCGATAACGTGCCGGTCATGATCAGCTACTTAGACCCAGAGCAGAACTACCTATTCGTCAACAAAGCCTTTGCCGATGGCGTAGGCATCAACCGACACACCATTGCTGGCACCCCAAGCCATAGCATCATGCCAAAAGATCAGTATGAGTTGCGCCAGCCATTTGTCAGACGCGTATTGCAGGGTGAACGCGTCAAGTTTGAGGCGCGCTTACCGACCCAAGACGACTCACTGCGCTTTGCTGAGCTAACGATGATCCCGCACATTGGCGAGTACGGTGATATCTTGGGCTACTTCACACTCTACCAAGACATTACCGAGCGACGTAATGCCGAAATTGCTCTACAAGAGACCAATGAGAACCTAGAGAAACGTGTCGAAGAACGTACCCAAGCGGTCTCACTGATTAACAAAGAGCTGCGCAAAGAGAATACCGTCCGTGCGCTGATGGAAGATGAGCTGCGCCAAGCCAAATCAGATGCTGAGGCAGCCAACCTTGGTAAAACACGATTCCTCGCTGCAGCCAGCCATGACCTACTGCAGCCTCTGAATGCGGCCCGCCTCTTTACCTCGGCACTGGCTCAACAGAGCCACCAGAACGAGACCGCTCAACTGGTTGATAACCTAGACGGAGCTTTGCGATCAGCGGAAGAGCTAATCACCGCTATTTTGGATATCTCCAAGCTGGATGCTGGTGCGCTTGAACCCAACATGACCCACTTCCCCATTCAGAACGTCTTATCAAACTTGGATACTGAATTTACCGCCATGGCGGAGAAGAAAGGGCTGAAATTTAAGAGCATCGACTCTAAAGCGGTGGTCCATTCAGACCAAACATTACTGCGCCGTATTCTGCAGAACTTCATCTCTAACTCGATACGCTACACCAACTCGGGTCGCGTACTGCTAGGTGTCCGCCACCATGGCCAGTTCATCCGAATTGAAGTCTGGGATACGGGTGTCGGTATTGCGGAAGATAAGATCAACGAAGTGTTTGAGGAGTTCCGCCGCATCGACAACCCTCGCCACTCAGAGGTACAAGGTCTTGGATTAGGCCTGGCTATTACCGAACGTATCGCGAAAATGCTGAAGCATAAGCTTAGTGTTCGATCTTGGCCCACTAAGG
Organism: Marinobacterium sp.; assembly: GCA_018623095.1. Classification (GTDB taxonomy): domain Bacteria; phylum Pseudomonadota; class Gammaproteobacteria; order Pseudomonadales; family Balneatricaceae; genus Marinobacterium_E. Next base: position 8,459 of record JAAZVX010000041.1, read on the forward strand.
GGACTGTCTTCAGTGTTGATGTACCACTGGGTGATCCTGCACTGGCTGTGAAGCAGAAACCGCAGCAGCGCGGCTGGATTCGATCCAAAGGCCTGAATGGTATCAACGTTCTGGTGATCGATAACGAGCCGAAAATTCTAGAGGGCATGAGTGCGCTATTGACTGGTTGGAGCTGTGAAGTACGAACGGCACTCTCAATTGATGAGTCAGTTGATATCTGCAGTGATGGTTCATTCACACCTGATATTATGCTGGTGGACTATCACCTTGGGGAGACCGATACTGGCATTATGGCATTGAACGCTCTTGCCGAACTGGGGCTAGGCGAGGTGCCGGCCATCATCATCACCGCCGATCGGACCGATGAGGTCAAAGCGGAGATCATTAATCACGGCGCCACTCTTCTAAACAAACCAGTGAAGCCAGCGGCACTGCGCCAGCTGATCAGCAAAAACGCCTCTAAGTAGCTGTTGGAGCGGTCTTGACCTAGTTGTTGGAGCGGTCTTAGAAAGGCCGCGATTTGGATATCGGTGTCTGGCCTTCAGCCTGACACAGCAAAACTGGGTCTGACCTCCGGTCTGCCCCAACTTTATCAGCGTCTTCCAAAACTTATGAAGTGTAAATTAATAGTCGGGTCAGACTTGGTGAGCATTGGCGTCACACCCCAGCCTTCCACCCGGACGTAATTGGGTAGCGACGATCGCGACCAAATCCACGGTTAGTGATACGAGTGCCGATTGGCGCTTGGCGACGTTTGTATTCGTTAATATCAATTAAACGAATCACTCGCAGCACATCCGCTTCGTTATACCCTTCAGCAATGATCATCTCGGCGCTGTAGTCATGTTCCACGTACATCTCAATGATAGCATCCAACTGATCGTAATCAGGCAAGCTGTCTTGGTCAGTTTGATCAGGACGTAACTCAGCTGAAGGTGGGCGAGTTATGACACGCTCCGGAATAACCGGACTGATGGTATTGCGGTAGCGCGACAGCTCATACACCAGCGTTTTAGGAATATCCTTGAGCACACAAAAACCACCGGCCATATCCCCATAAAGCGTCGAATAACCAACCGCCGTTTCCGACTTATTACTGGTGGTCAGAACCAAGTAACCCTTCTTGTTAGAGATCGCCATCAACAGCACACCTCGACAACGTGCTTGCAGGTTCTCTTCTGTTGCATCAACTTCCGTACCGGCAAATTCGTCAGCCAACTCCTGCATGAACGATTCATACATTGGCTCAATTGAGATCACCGAGTGGCGAATGCCCAAGGCCTCTGCCTCCAATGCAGCATCTTCGACACTGATCGAGGAGGTGTATTTAAATGGCATCATGACACATTCAACGCGATCAGGGCCTAAGGCATCCACCGCAACCGCCGCTGTTAAAGCCGAGTCGATACCACCAGAGAGACCAAACACCACACCCTTGAAACCATTCTTATTCACATAGTCACGCACACCCATCACCAGTGTTTGATAGACCATGCTGTAGTGATCGCCTTCAGGCGTTGAAGGTTGAAGCGGCTCGACACTGCCAGAAGCAAGATCGATAGCGACCTTATAAATACCCTCTTCGTAATGAGGCGCCATGTAGGCTAACTGACCCTTGGCATCCACAACTTGTGAACCACCATCGAAGACCAATTCATCCTGCGCACCAACTTGGTTTACGTAAACAACCGGCGCATTGGCAGTGGTTGCACGATCTTGCAACGCCTCAGTGCGCTCATTGGTTTTGCCCATGTGATACGGGGACGCATTGGGAACAAGAATCGCTTTAACACCGGCCTCAGCTTGGCGTTGAGTCGGCTCTTTTTCCCAGATATCGGCACAGATTTGCAGACCTAAGGTGTGGCCTTTGTACTGAAAGACACCATCATTATTATGCGGTTCAAAGTAGCGATCTTCATCAAAGACACGGTAGTTGGGCAGATGCTGTTTGGCATATTCGATCAACACCTCGCCATCTTCAATGATGGCCGCCATATTACGCAACTCGCCCTCTTTTTCGGCTGGATAACCGACTAACAGAGCAATGCCTCGAACTTCGGCTTTTAAGCGAGCTAAAGCCTCATCGACCCGGCGCTTTAGACTTGGACGCAGTAAAAGATCCTCTGGCGGATAACCGGTAATCGAAAGCTCAGAGAAAACGATGATGTCGGTATCACCTTGCGACACAGCATCATTAGCAGCATCGATCATCTTTTGGGTATTACCAGGTATATCGCCGACTAAGAAGTTTATCTGCGCCAGCGCAACAACAAGTTTTTCAGACATAGTTCGAATTGAAATCTGCAAATTAAATAGATTGACAAAGTATACGCACATACCAAGTAGGAGGGAATTTGAGCAATACGAAAAACCCCGAAAATTCATTCATGGTGACTGGCTTCAGCCCATCATCCGCACCATGGGAAAAAGCACCCTGTAGGAGGCCTCCAAAAGAGACTCAGACAGCTTTTAATCATCCGCTGATGTTTGGCAGAAACTAGGCAAATACTCACTCGGAATCAACGAGTCATCAGAATCATCACTAAGACAGCGCCAGCTCGTAGGGAAATCAGGATTCTCCGCCCGCAAGACAAACCGCCGCCCTTCTAGCTCAGCAATGTTGGCAATCGATACACGAATCTCGCCAGCAGAATGGCTCCACCAGGCATTTTTCACATAAGCAGAGTTATCACTAAAATACTCATTACTGACGCCTAACTCACTCAACGCGGTGCTCCAGTGAAGTCCTGCTAATCCAGAGGTATCACCATGGGCAATCGCATAATCAACCAGCGCCAGCTTAATCGGTTCAGTCGCTGCCAAAGCATCCATCAATTTAGCGCGCACCGTGAATTGAGTATACGCAGGCAGCGCAAGAGAAGAGAGAAGAGCAATGATCACGACCGC
>JAAZVX010000139.1 GCA_018623095.1 Marinobacterium sp.
AGTCGGTGATTATCTTGGATGGCTTGGGCTAGTTGCACGAGGTTGGTTTGAGCAGCTTCAATACGATTCGTCACGGCAGCAAACTCGCTCCAGATATCGGACTGCTCAAATTGAGTACGGACACGCTCGACACAGACACCAGTGCTGGTTGCTGGCGTTCCGGTAAAAATCCAATACCAGTCCTGATCGAATATTCCCGGTAACTCACCCAACCGACTGGCGTGATTATGTTCGACCTTAACTAAACCACCTAATGTCACGGTGGCCGCATCAATCAAACTGCCTCTACCGTGTTGAAGGCGCTCACAGTGTCGCACCTGTTCAATCAAGGTGGTTTGGTCTTCATGCTTCGAGAATAGTTTCAAAAGTGCAGCTAATAGAGCGGCAGACGAACCCATACCGGCTCCGACGGGGATATCCGATTGAATATCAAATTTGCCACGAGGAATGCGCTCAAGATTGCCGAGGATTCGAGCGACATCAACGGTATAGAAGATCAGTTCGGCTGGCCTAGAGAGTATCTCACTGATCGAGCGCTCACCACGAAGGTAACCATCAAACGCCGCATCCAATTTATGACGAAGGCTAGAGAGTTTCTCCAACGCCATCTCATGCGCTTTGTCTGGAGCAAACCAACTTAAACGGGGCAGAAGATCGGGAGTAAAATTGACCGTTAAACGTTGTTTCACTGAGAATGCGAGAGCGGGTGCACCGTAAACAACGGAGTGCTCACCACTTAATATGATCTTTCCGGGAGCACTCGCAACCGACATGACTAACGTTCTACGTACTCGCGTTTATGACCGCTAATCGCCGCCAAACGGAAGTGTCCCTGAGTATCGGGCTCGATCGCATGATGCTCACCATCACGTGGATCGGGGTAATGATAGAGGGTGAGATACTCTTCGTAACTCAATTCAGTGCGAACTTTTAACAGCTCAGCATGGCGTTCCGTGTTTAAAGCTGATTGGTAACCAGGGACTACTTTGGCGGTGAAGAACTCGCTCACTGATCCAGATCCATAACTGAACAGACCGATGCGTTTATCGGTTAAATCCTCGTCAACCTGCTCCAGTAGAGAGCAGAGGCCAATATACATAGAGGCTGTGTAGCAGTTACCAATCAAACGATTGTAGATCAGCGTGGGCTCAATCTGTGCGGCTAGCTCTTCTGGTGACTGCCCCGTTTTATTAACGCGGGCCAACTGGGAGTGAGCTTTCTGTGCCATCTTGCCAAATGGCAAGTGGTAGCAGAAATAGTCGATGTCACCGTAGCGAACGGAACTCTCTTCACAGAAGTTTTCCCAACTACGCTTCAACGATGTTAGGTAAATTTTGGTTGAGTATTTTCCATCAACCAGAGCGGTTGTTCGGTAGTTGGGGCGCCAAAAATCCATCACATCGTCCGTGTGGGCGCCCGACTCTGGTTCTATCTCTAGCACTCTTGGATTCGCTTTGATCAGCATCGCAACGGCACCACAACCCTGAGTCGCCTCACCAGGTGAGTCCAGATCATAACGGGCCACATCTGAGGCGATTACAAGCACCTGCTTCTTAGGGTTACGCGCCACCAGTGCACAAGCCATTTGAACGGCCGCGGTTGCGCTGTAGCAGGCGTGTTTGAGCTCAACCACACGACAACGACTGTTTAAACCCAGTAGACGGTGAACGTAGACACCGGCCGCTTTGGATTGATCTATACCGGTCTCTGTAGCAAAAAGAATGGTGGAGATCGAATCGGTACCATTACGCTCAACAATTGGAAGCGCAGCGTTAGCAGCGAGCGTGACGATATCTTCATCGTGTGCAGCCATCGCCATCTTCTCTTGGCCGATGCCATCGTAATACTTGTTCGGGTCAGTGCCTTGACGCTCAGCCAGCGTGCGCAAATCGAGATAATAGCTCGATGTATAAAAGCTGATTTCGTCGATACCTACGGACATACTCTGATCAAATCCTTAAAACTGTTCGATGATAAGCGCTCGCTGACCCTTGAGCGCTTCAGTATTTGGCACGCCTAACAGAAATAGTGCCGTTATATATTCACGTTTAATACGCTCGATTACGTCAACAACCGCATCAGTGGATTGCATAGCAGGTTGAAGTAGAGGGGCAGCAAATCCCCCTAAAGAGGCGCCGAGTATAACAGACTTAGCCAGATCAATCCCATTGCGCAGACCACCGCTTGCAATCAATGTGCTCTTATCTTGCCAAGGCTGGCATTGTTCTAATGCTACCGGAGTTGGTAACCCCCAATCTTGAAATAGCAGCCCCAAGTCATCTTGATCACGCCGATGATGTTCGATACGACTCCACGAGGTTCCACCACTGCCGGCCACGTCAAAGTATCGCACACCCGCTCTATAGCCTAGTTCGACGTCAGCGGCCGATAAACCAGCACCCACCTCTTTGAGCCAAACAGGAACCGACAAACCCTCGACAACTTGTTGAATCTGATCCGCCAAATTCGCGAAGTTACGATCGCCTTCAGGTTGAACAGCCTCCTGCAATGGGTTTAAGTGAAGATAGAGTGCATCAGCTTTAAGAAGATCCACCGCTGCCTGACACTGCTCCAAGGAAAAACCATAATTAAACTGAACTGCGCCTACATTAGCGATTAACAACGCATTGGGTGCAACGGAGCGAAGATCAAAGCTGCTCTTGGCCGATTCATCGCTGAACATGACTCGCTGAGAGCCCACCGCCATGGCAACACCACAACGCTCAGCCGCTTCAGCAAGGTTACGGTTAACGTCTCGGATCAACTGATGATCACCACCAGTCATCGACGAGATGAGCAATGGAAAGCTGAGTGATTTACCAAGCAACTTTACTGATGGATCGATCTGCTCATAATCAAGCTCTGGCAAAGCCCTGTGCGTGAGCTTGATACGATCGAAGTAGCGTGCATCACGATCCGTCTCTGCATCCTTTAGAATGGCATTGATGTGTTCAATCTTCCGATCGTTGGTCAACTGACTCATTTACGTTCCATCTGCAAGTGTGACTGCATCAGCTCACCCGGGTTGGTCTGAGCCGCGATCAGAGAGAGCTCTCCGCACAGAACCGTCGCACCACAAATTGCTGCTAATCGACGAGCATTAGC
>JAAZVX010000140.1 GCA_018623095.1 Marinobacterium sp.
GGACTGTTTTCTATACTTAGATCAGCTGCATTTAGGTTTTTAGCCAACTCGCCCATCACCCAGTTAGCTGCCAGTTTGGCATCCCCGCAGCACTCAACTACGGATTCGAAGTAGTCTGCTTGGTTACGGTAGGCTGATAGCACGCCGGCATCGTAATCAGAGAGGCCTAGCTCATTAATAAATCGCTCTTTGCGGGCATCGGGAAGCTCCGGCAGAGTAGCGCGAATCGCCTCTACATAAGCATCATCAACAACGACTGGTAGAAGGTCTGGGCACGGGAAGTAACGGTAGTCGTTTGCATCCTCTTTTGAACGCATGCTTCGAGTTTCGTTTTTGTCTGGATCGTACAGACGCGTCTCTTGCACAACCGTGCCACCATCTTCGATTAGATCAATTTGACGCTCCACTTCGGTATCGATCGCGCGCTCAATGAATCGAAACGAGTTTATGTTCTTAAGCTCGGTTCGGGTGCCAAGCGTGTCGCTGCCTTTGGGGCGAATCGAGACGTTACAGTCACAGCGCATTGATCCCTCTGCCATGTTGCCATCACAGATACCCAGTGTGGTCACAATTGCATGGATCTTGCGAGCGTAAGCGGCGGCCTCTTTGGAGGTGCGCATGTCCGGTTCAGAGACGATTTCGACAAGAGGTGTGCCAGCACGGTTAAGGTCGATGCCTGATTGACCGTGAAAATCTTCATGCAAGGATTTGCCAGCATCCTCTTCAAGGTGTGCGTGGTGAATACGAACGCGGCGCTCGCCAGCGTCTGTTTCTATGTCGACATAACCCCCACCTACGACAGGTGCTTCCAACTGCGTTGTTTGGTAGCCCTTTGGAAGATCTGGATAAAAGTAGTTTTTACGTTCAAAAACGGCTCGTTTGCCAATATCGGCGTTAATGGCTAAACCAAACATGATTGCCATTTTCTGAGCGCCATCGTTGAACACCGGCAGTGTCCCTGGTAAAGCCAGATCAACGGCACAAGCCTGGGTATTTGGCTCGGCACCAAAAGCGGTACTTGCACCTGAGAAAATTTTTGTATTGGTCGCAAGCTGAACGTGTATCTCAAGACCGATAACTGTTTCCCATTCCATATCGATCTCCTTATGCTGTTACCGGTGACAGGGTGTGCCACTCTGTATGTTGTTGATATTGGTGAGCCACATTGAGTAGGCGTGCCTCAGCAAAATAGTTGCCGATCAGCTGCAGGCCAACGGGCAGACCGTTGACCTGTCCGCAGGGTACTGACATGCCTGGAAGGCCGGCTAGGTTTAGTGACAGTGTGAAGATGTCTTCCATGTACATCGCGACCGGATCATTTACCTTTTCGCCAATTGCAAATGCTGGACTCGGTGCGGTCGGTCCTACAATGACATCGACCTCTTCAAAAATGCGCATAAAGTCCTGCTGGATCAAACGTCGTATCTGTTGAGCTTTCTTGTAATAGGCGTCGTAATACCCTGCACAGAGCGCGTAAGTGCCAACCATTATGCGTCGTTTAACTTCAGGACCAAAGCCTTTACCGCGCGTGCGTTTGTAGAGGTCTTCAAGATCTTGTGGGTCCTCACAGCGGTAGCCGTAACGAACGCCATCAAAGCGTGACAAGTTCGAAGATGCTTCAGCTGGAGCGATGATGTAGTAGGCAGGAATCGACATCCTTGTGTTCGGAAGGCTGACCTCTTTGACAGTTGCGCCAAGCGATTCTAACTGTTTAATTGCAGCTTCGATTTGGGCTGCCATTGAACTATCCAAATCGGCACTCATAAACTCTTTAGGCACCCCGATCTTAAGGCCTTTTAGTGGGTTGTTGAGCGACGCTGTGTAATCTTCCACCGGTTGAGCCGATGAAGTTGAGTCCATTGAGTCCTGTCCCGCCATGACGTTAAGCATTAGCGCACAATCTTCAGCGCTGCGAGCCATCGGTCCGCCCTGATCCAGAGAGGATGCGTAGGCAACCATACCGTATCGAGAGACACGTCCATAGGTCGGTTTAATACCGGTAATGCCACAGAATGAAGCAGGTTGTCGAATTGAACCGCCTGTGTCTGACCCCGTTGCTGCAGGCGTTAATCGTGCTGCAACTGCAGCAGCAGAACCGCCTGAAGAGCCACCTGGTACACGATTGGTATCCCAAGGGTTTTTGCAGGCACCATAGAAAGAGCTTTCGTTGGTTGAGCCCATAGCAAACTCATCCATATTGGTTTTACCCAGCATGACGGCGCCTGCTGACTTAAATTTTGCGACCACGGTTGCGTCATAAGGCGATTCAAAGTTGTCTAGCATTTTGGAGCCACAGCTTGTTTTGACCCCTTCGGTACAGAACAGATCCTTGTGTGCAATGGGCAGGCCGGTGAAAGGTCCCGCTGTCCCAGCAGTCAAGCTCTCATCCGCTGCCTTAGCTTGCTGAAGCGCGATCTCTGGAGTGGTCGTGATAAACGAGTTGTACTCGCTGTCGCAGTGGTTGATGCGATCAATAAACGCTTGGGTAAGCTCAACACTACTCAGGGTGCCGTTACGAAGGTCTTGAGCCAGTTCGCTCAGTGATTTTTCAAACATATCTCTAATCCGAATCCTGTTACTCAATGACTTTAGGGACAAGGAACAGCCCCTCTTCAACCGCCGGTGCAACGGTCTGAAGTTTGTCTCGTTGATTCAACTCGGTAACTTCGTCTGCACGTAAACGTTGTACTGCATCTAGTGGGTGTGCCAGTGGATCCACACCATTGGTATCAATCTGCTGCATTTCATCTATTAGATTCAAAATGCTACTTAGGTTTTCTGTGTAGGCCGGAATATCCTGCTCGTTCAACTCTAAACGGGCTAGATGGGCAATACGTTCAACATCGGAGCGATCGATGGACATGCTTAACCTTCTTTTTTAGATTGTGTGATTGAAACTATTTTGAGGCTTTTAATAGTTAAAAATAGTTTCGTAAAAACATTGTGATGGCGCGTAATCTATCACATTTGCGCCTTGCCCAAAATCCCCGTCGTTGCTAACATTCTTTGATTAATAAATTGGCTTCTAAAGTCATTGCTTATAAGGTTTTAAATCCAATGTTTAAAAAGATTCGTGGTCTCTTCTCTAGCGAC
>JAAZVX010000042.1 GCA_018623095.1 Marinobacterium sp.
AGGGTCTCACTTGGACGCATAACCTGAGTCACAACGTCGAGTGGTGCGTGGTAGTAACCCTGAAGATCAGCAGGTGTGCCTTGTACGGCTGCTAGCTCTTCTAGGATCTTCGCTTCGTTTGCACTCATCTCTTCTGCAACTTTAGCGAACGTACTCGCAAGCTCTTTATCTTCTTCCTGTTGAGCAAGCTCTTGTGCCCAGTAAAGGCCTAGGTAGAAGTGGCTGCCGCGGTTATCCAGTTCGCCCGTACGACGTGAAGGTGACTTACCACGCTCTAGTAGCGTTTCAGTCGCACGATCAAGTGCCTTTGCAAGAACCTGAGCACGTGGTTTGTTCTCTTTGATGCCAAGCTCTTCTAGTGATACACCGATCGCAAGGAATTCACCCAATGAGTCCCAACGTAGGTGGTTCTCTTCAACAACCTGCTGCACGTGCTTAGGTGCTGAACCACCGGCGCCTGTCTCGTACATACCGCCGCCCGCTAGCATTGGAACAACCGATAGCATCTTCGCTGAAGTACCTAATTCCATGATTGGGAATAGGTCAGTTAGGTAGTCACGTAGTACGTTACCCGTTACAGAGATTGTATCCATGCCACGGATTAGACGTTCACACGTAGAGCGCATTGCGCGTACGTAAGACATGATGCGAAGATCTAGACCTTCTGTGTCGTGTTCTTGTAGGTAGAGTTCTACCTTCTTACGAAGTTCACGGTCGTGTGCACGCTCAGCGTCTAGCCAGAAGATAGCAGGCGTATCTGATTGGCGTGAACGAGTCACAGCCAATTTAACCCAGTCACGGATAGCAGCGTCTTTGGTCTGACACGCACGCCAGATATCACCTTTCTCAACTTTATGACCCATTAATACGGTGCCGTCTTCCGTGACGACGCGCATGATGCCATCTTCTTCCAGTTCGAACGTCTTATCGTGTGAACCGTACTCTTCCGCTTTCATCGCCATGAGACCGACGTTTGGAACAGTACCCATAGTGGTCGGATCAAACGCACCGTGGGTCTTACAGAAGTTGATCATCTCTTGGTAGATGCGTGCGTAAGTTGATTCAGGCATGACCGCTTTAGTGTCTTTAGTCTTGCCGTCAGGGCCCCACATCTTACCTGAGTTACGGATCATCGCAGGCATTGATGCGTCGACGATCACGTCTGAAGGTACGTGAAGGTTTGTGATCCCTTTAACGGAGTCGACCATCGCCATCTCTGGACGGTGCAGAGCCGCTGCGTGAATATCTTCTAGGATCTCTTCACGCTTAGAGTTGGGCAGTGTTTCAAGCTTATCAAGAATGTTGCCCATACCGTTGTTCGGGTTAACACCAAGCTCTTCAAATAGCTCGCCCCACTTGTCCCATACTTCCTTGTAGAAGACAGTGACTGCGTGACCGAAAACGATTGGGTGAGAGACTTTCATCATGGTCGCTTTCACGTGCAGTGACCACATAACGCCAGACTCTTTACAGTCCTGTAGAGTCTCTTCGAAGAAATTGCGTAGCGCTTTAGCGCTCATGAACATGCCGTCAAGTACTTCGCCTTTTTGAAGGTCTAGCTCTTTCTTGACGGTGATGTTGCCATCGCCACAGATGAATTCGATGCGGACCTTAGTGTCCTTCTCCAAAGTGACTGACTGTTCACTAGAGAAGAAATCACCGCCGTTCATGTAGTCAGCGTGTGTGCGTGACGCTTTGCTCCATTGACCCATGCTGTGTGGGTGCTTGCGTGCAAAGGCTTTAACGGCAGCCGGTGCACGGCGGTCTGAGTTACCCTGACGTAGAACTGGGTTAACTGCAGAGCCAAGAATCTTAGAGTAGCGATCACGAATCTCGATCTCTTTGTCGTTACGTGGCTCATCTGGAAAATCAGGTACGTGGTAGCCCTGACCCTGCAGTTCAGTAATCGCAGCTTTTAGCTGAGGTACAGAGGCTGAAATGTTTGGTAGCTTGATCAGGTTAAGGTTTGGATCAGAGGTCATCTCACCCAGTTGGGCTAAACCGTCTTCAACCTTCTGCTGATCGTTAAGGTACTCGGGGAAAGAGGAGAGAATACGTCCTGCTAGTGAGATATCGCAGAGTTCAACATTAATGTCTGCGCTTTTAGCAAACTTACGTACGATCGGTAGTAGTGATGCTGTCGCAAGTGCTGGTGCTTCGTCAGTGAGTGTGTAGACGATGGTACTTGGTTTTTTAGCCATTCTAGTCCCCAAATGTTAACGGTAGGATTCCATCAAATTGAAGTTTGTGACCTCAATTTATTTCCTTCGGAATCTGCGGAGGTAATTTCGCAGGGCGCATTATAACGGGGTGTGTAGTTATTTTACAGCGTTGGACTACGACTTAAGATGTAGGAGTGCTAGGTCGATTTGGATCAAGTTAAGTCGGGAAAGTTATAAGCTTTTTGCAAGGCTATTGTGATGGAGGGTCTGACCACAGGGCAGACCCTCTCGTTGATTTATCGATCAGAGTGACTCTGGCTCATACCCTAGGTTAGGTGCCAACCAACGCTCAGCTTCAGACAACGCCATCCCTTTACGATGGGCATAATCCTCAACCTGATCTTCACTGATCTTAGCCACGCCAAAGTACTTAGCCTCTGGGTGGCTGAAGTACCACCCACTCACAGCCGCGGTGGGTAGCATTGCAAAACTGTCGGTCAGAGTCATTCCGATCTGCTGCTCGACATCAAGTAGCTCCCACAGTAACCCTTTTTCAGTGTGGTCAGGGCAGGCTGGGTAGCCTGGTGCTGGACGGATGCCAACGTACTCTTCGCGAATCAGTGCCTCGTTATCAAGGGCCTCATCAGTGGCATAGCCCCAGTAATCTTTGCGGACATCAGAGTGCAGTTTCTCTGCAAGTGCTTCCGCAAGGCGGTCAGCCAAGGCTTTGACCATAATAGAGTGATAGTCGTCATGGTCTTTTTCAAACTCAGCGACCATCTCATCAACACCGATACCTGCTGTGACGGCAAAGGCACCTAAGTAGTCTGGTGTTCCACTCTCTTTACTCGCAACGTAGTCAGATAGGCAGTGGTTATAGCGACCCTCAATTTTTTGAGTCTGTTGGCGTAGGTGGTGAACTCTTGTTAAAACCTCGGTGCGCTGTTCATCGGTGTAGAGTTCGATATCATCACCGACGCGGTTAGCTGGGAATAACCCAACCACGGCACGCGCCTCCAACAGTTTTTCAGACACAATCTTATTGAGCATCGCTTTGGCATCTTCAAACAGTTTGGTTGCCTGTTCACCAACGACCTCATCGGTCAGAATGCGAGGGTATTTGCCGGCGAGCTCCCACGACTGGAAGAAGGGTGTCCAGTCAATGAACTCAATCAGTGACTCCAGTGGGATATTGTTGAGTGTGTGTACGCCAGGCTTTTTGGGTACGGGGGGGAGATAGTCAGTCCAGTTCACCGGTTCAGCATTGGTGCGTGCCGCATCAATGTTGACACGACGCTGCTCACTTTGACGCGCAAGGTGACGCTCACGAACGGCTTGGTACTCGTCCCGTGTTTCGGCAATAAATTGATCCTTGCGCTCTTTTGAGAGGAGGGCAGAGGCTACACCGACGGAGCGGGATGCGTTGGTTACATGAACCACCTGGTTATTCTGGTAGCTCGGCTCGATCTTAACCGCTGTATGCGCTTTTGACGTGGTAGCACCACCGATTAGCAGCGGTATGTCGAATCCTTGGCGCTGCATCTCTTTTGCAACATGCACCATCTCATCAAGCGATGGTGTGATGAGTCCAGAGAGGCCAATGATGTCGGCGCTCTCTTCGCGAGCCGTTTTCAAAATGGTTTCTGCCGATACCATCACGCCAAGGTCGATAATTTCGAAGTTGTTACACTGCAGGACTACCCCTACGATATTTTTTCCGATGTCATGGACGTCACCTTTAACGGTCGCCATGATCACTTTACCGGCTGAACTCGACTCGTTGCCATCTTTCTCTGCTTCGATGTAAGGCATCAAATAGGCAACCGCTTTCTTCATAACGCGGGCTGATTTGACGACCTGAGGTAAGAACATTTTACCTGCACCGAACAGATCACCTACGACGCCCATACCATCCATTAACGGACCTTCAATGACGTGTAGAGGACGATCGTATAGATGACGACACTCTTCGGTATCTTCATCGATGTAGTCGGCAATGCCTTTAACCAAAGCGTGAGAAAGTCGTTCTTTGACGGGCAGTTCACGCCAGGCCATGTCAGCACCGCTGGCCTGCGTAGCACCATCGCCTCGATACTGCTCAGCATGCTCGAGCATGCGCTCAGTACCATCTTCGCGACGGTTTAGGACGATATCTTCAACATGCTCGCGTAGTGCCTCTGGCAGGTCATCATAGATCGCCAACTGACCTGCATTGACGATGCCCATGTCCATGCCCTGTTTAATGGCGTGGTAAAGGAATACACAGTGAATCGCTTCGCGAACCTTGTCGTTACCTCGGAACGAGAACGACACATTAGATACACCGCCTGAGATCATGGCGTGTGGAAGATTTTTCTTAATCCACCCGGTTGCCTCGATGAAATCAACCGCGTAGTTGTCGTGCTCTTCGATCCCGGTAGCAATAGCAAAGATGTTTGGGTCAAAAATGATATCTTCGGGTGGAAAGCCGACGGTATCTACCAGCACACGGTAGGAGCGCTCACAAATCTCGATTTTGCGTTCATAGGTGTCTGCTTGACCCACTTCATCAAAGGCCATCACGACAACGGCAGCACCGTAGCGACGAATCAGCTTGGCTTGCGCGATGAACTTCTCTTCACCCTCCTTGAGTGAGATGGAGTTCACAACCCCTTTACCTTGGATTCGTTTAAGACCCTCTTCAATGATCTCCCACTTTGAGGAGTCGAGCATGATCGGTACGCGTGAGATGTCTGGTTCAGAGGCGATCAGGTTGAGGAAGCGAATCATGGCTGCTTCGGCGTCCAGCATCCCTTCATCCATATTGATGTCGATGATCTGTGCGCCGTTATCAACCTGTTGGCGCGCGACTTCGAGTGCTGTCTCGTAGTCGCCCTCTTTGATGAGGCGGCGGAAACGAGCTGAACCTGTCACGTTGGTACGCTCACCAACGTTAACGAACAGTGTCTCTGGTCCAATGTTCAGAGGCTCTAGACCCGCTAAGCGACACTCAATTGGTAGGTTTGGTATCTTACGTGGTGCTTTAGAGATGATCCCTTCGCGAATCACGCGAATGTGATCGGGTGTGGTACCACAACAGCCACCGACCACATTGACGAAGCCAGAGTCTACCCACTCAGCAATCTCACTTAGCATCTCTTCAGGTGATTCGTCGTATTCGCCAAAGGCGTTGGGGAGACCTGCGTTGGGGTGGACTGAAACAAAGGTATCGGCTATTCGCGATAGCTCCTGAACATATTGACGTAGCTCTTTTGGACCCAGTGCACAGTTCAAACCGATCGTCAGAGGTTTGGCATGACGCAGAGAGTTCCAGAACGCTTCAGTGGTCTGACCTGACAGCGTGCGCCCAGACGCGTCAGTGATCGTGCCACTGATCATGAGCGGCAGCCTTAGATTGTGATCATCAAAGTACTGCTCACATGCAAATACGGCGGCTTTGGCGTTCAATGTATCGAATATCGTTTCGATCAAAATCAGATCAACACCACCGCTGATCAGGCCATCCAACGACTCGGTGTATGCCTCGACCAGTTGATCAAAGGTGACATTTCGAAAACCTGGGTCGTTGACGTCGGGCGAGATAGTCGCGGTGCGGTTCGTCGGGCCGAGCACGCCGGCTACGAAACGTGGGCGGTCGGGTGTTTCGGCTGTCATGCGATCGGCTGCGCGACGTGCCACTTTCGCAGCTTCTACATTGATCTCGTGGTTAATCGACTCCATCTCATAGTCAGCCATCGCGATGGTGGTCGCGTTGAATGAGTTGGTTTCAACAATGTCAGCACCCGCTTTCAGGTATTCATAGTGAATATCCTCGATGATCTTCGGTTGTGTTAAAACCAGTAGGTCGTTATTACCTTTGACGTCACAGTGCCAATCTGCAAATCGATCTCCACGGTAGTCGGCCTCTTCTAACTGATACCCTTGGATCATTGTACCCATACCGCCATCCAGAATGAGGATGCGCTCTTTGAGTAGCTGTTTTAGTCGTTGCTCGGTTGCAGAGTAGTCTTGCACGCTGTCACGCCTTCTATCTAAACGAATTTTGAGGCGCATATTCTATAACAACTGAATTGGGATGGTTTTGATTGCATTTCATCTTTGACTGAAAACAGCTCATGTTTAACGTGAATCGACGGTGAATATTGTTAGAACGATTACGCAGGTGCAAAATTTAGATGATCAGAGTAAAATCGCGACCTCGTTTGACTAGGGATAGAATCCCCAACCAATTTTTGGGTTATAGATATGCTACAAACTTTCTTAAAAGCGAAGCTGCATCGTGTGACAGCTACCCACGCTGAACTCCACTACGAAGGCTCTTGCGCCATCGATCAGGACCTTTTAGATGCGTCAGGCATTCATGAGTATGAGAAAATTGAGATCTATAACATCAACAACGGTGAGCGTTTCTCGACTTACGTTATCAGTGCAGAGCGTGGCAGTGGTGTGATCTCTGTGAACGGTGCGGCGGCTCATAAAGCGAACAAAGGCGATCTTCTTATCATTGCCGCTTACGTTCAGCTTGATGGTTCAGAGCTGGATGGATTCCAACCAACGCTCTGTTACTTTGAAGGGGCAAAGTTTGATGAAGTTGACGGTGTGTCCGATGACGATATCCGTGCTCGCAACAAGCTGACGGGCGTGAAAAAAGCGATTCCAGTTCAGCCGGCTTCCATGTAGGTTAGGTTTAGAATGAAAAAACCCGCTAATTAGCGGGTTTTTTTGTGCTCAATTAACGCTGTTATCGGTTAGCGAACGAACCTGGTAGAGCACGTGCCACTGCACCCGTTACGAGCGCGGCAAGTACTACTTTCACGACATCACCTGGGATGTAGACCCACATGATCATCAAAGACTCAAGCCAAGTACGGCCAGTCACCAATTTGAATCCAGCAATACCAAATAGGTACATCACGACAATACCACCAACCAGAGCACCAATACCGGCTGCAACGGTTAGTGAGAATTTACCTGACAGTGAACGCGTCAGTAAGCCTGCTGCAAAGGCTGCGAATGGGAAAGCGAATAGGAAACCTGCGGTTGGGCCGGCGAATACGCCAAGTCCGCCACGGCCACCAGCCAGTAGATTGGCACCTAGCGCAACGACGACTAAAAATAGAATCATCGATAGGGCACCATTGCGAGCCCCCAGGATCGTACCCGCCAGCATAACACCAAGAGATTGAGCAGAGATGGGAACACCTGTTGCAAATGGGATAGGTGGGATAAAGCCCAGTGCTGCTAATAGGGCAGCAAAAATTGCAATTTGTACGACCTGCTTGTCTTTTGTTATTTCACTCACAGTGACTCCTTTTGAGTTGCATTAAGCCGATATGGCTCTCTAGTTTTTAATGTTGGGTATGCCGCCACGGGCTGCGACTGCTTCGGCCACTTGGTCCGACATTCTTAGTGCCTGCACCACGAGTGGGGCGATGATTTGCCAATATCGACGTTGTCCGCCACGTGCTCGCCATGCTGCTAACAGTGCATGCATAAACGAGACCAGCACAGGAACAAACCGTATCAGTAACGAGAGTGCAAACGCGATACGTTGGGTCTGAACACCCAGACAACGAAGTGGCGTTAGCAGGAATTGAAAAACCGCGTTCATCTCATCCATGCGAGTGGTCATGCTGATGGCATTGGCTAGAAGGATTAGTACTAGCATACGACCCAGCAGAATCCACGCCTCAGTTAGGCCCATGGTCCAATACTGCAGAGCAAATATGGCCAGCATCATCCATAAAAGCGGTTTTAACAGTTTCAGTTGAGCTAGGCCTGATCGCCCCAGACTGGCGTAAATTCCTAGCGTGATAGCAACGGCGGCTGTGATGACCCACATATCCTTTACCGGATAGAGCATCACAGTGGTGATGGCCAAGCAGGTAAGTTTTAACCCGGCTGGTAGGCGGTGTAGCCAGGATATTTGAGCGAGGTATAGACTCATCATGACTGTGCGGTCTCAATAGCGCTTTGCTTGTAATGAGCAATGACCTGTTTTACAGGACCATCCCGCATCACACCTTTATCGCCAAGCCATACGAGTCGGTCAAATCCATCGAAGCCATCTAGCTCATGGCTGATCATAATGACCTGTTGTGACAGCTGACTGATCACGTTCTGCAGCTGATAACGTGTCGGTAGATCGAGTGCCGAAAAGGGTTCATCGAAGACGATGACGCTGGGCTTTAATAAAAGAACCGAGAATATACAGACTAATTGTTTTTGCCCTTCAGAGAGGCTGTGGACTGGAAGATCCTTCCAGTCGAGCCGATCATGCTCTTTTAACAGGGCGAGTGCTTCGGTTTCCGCCTCTGACTTACCTTTGCCCTGGTTTTGTAAGCCAAAGATTAACTCTTCCAGTACCGTAGGGAAGATCAGTTGGTGATCTGGGTTCTGGAATACAAATCCGACCTCGGTCGACATGGCCGCTGGACCCTTAGAGGGATCTTTGCCGTTGACACTGATCGAGCCGCTATCGGCAGTCAGCAGGCCGTTCAATAGTCGAATAAGACTGCTTTTGCCACTTCCATTGAAACCCACAAGGCCAATACGTGGTTCGTTTAGCGACAGCGTCAGATCATCAAAGATGGTGCGACCTTCCCTTGTAAGGGTGACGTGACTTAACTCTATGGAAGGGGTGTTCATTGGCAAAAGGGTATGTCAATTTTCAAAATGAGGGCGCAGATTAGCCTATGTGTTCAAACAAATCCAACTAAAAACGGGCGGTATAAGAACTACAGGTTGGCGATTAAAGTGCCACAAGTCTACTTGTTTGGTTATAAGGTTAGGTGGGATTGTCGACAATATCGCCATAAGTCGTAAATAAATCCCCAATTTTTTCCGGTAAAGTGTCGACAATCTTATTTTAGAAAAGTGCTCATGCTGAGCATCTAAAAACAGTTACATCTCGTCAGTTAATGAGGAATGAGTATGTCTTACCTAAGTGAATATACTAAGTCGATCGAGCAACCAGAAGCGTTTTGGGCAGAAAAAGCAGCGGATCTTCCATGGTTCAAAGCGCCACAAACTATTTTGTCAAAAGATGAGAACGGTATCGATCGTTGGTTTGCTGATGGTGAGATGAACACCTCTTACATGGCAGTGGACTACCATGTGGAGCAGGGTCGCGGCGATCAAGCGGCTCTACTCTATGATTCACCTGTTACCAACACTAAACGCACAGTGACCTACTCAGAACTGAAAGATCAGGTGTCACGCTTTGCGGGTGTTTTGAAATCTAAAGGTGTTGAAAAGGGCGATCGTGTCGTTATCTACATGCCAATGATTCCAGAAGCGGTGGTTGCCATGCTAGCGGTTGCACGCTTGGGTGCTATTCACTCAGTTGTCTTTGGTGGCTTCGCGCCTAACGAGCTGGCTGTTCGTATCGATGATGCACAACCTAAAGCGATTGTGACGGCCTCTTGTGGTGTTGAGGTGGCTAAAGTGCTTCCTTACAAGCCGATGGTCGATGAGGGGATCAACCTCTCTGAGCATAAGCCTGAGTCTGTGATTGTCTTTCAGCGTGAAGAGGTGACCGCAGAGTTAACCGCGCCACGTGATTGTGATTGGGCCGAAGAGATGGCTACAGCAACCCCTGCTGAGCCTGTTGCCGTTAAAGGTACCGATCCTCTTTACATCCTTTACACTTCAGGTACGACCGGTAAGCCTAAGGGTGTGGTTCGTGATAACGGCGGTCATGCGACCGCGTTGAACTACTCAATGAAAGCGATCTACAACGTGAAAGCGGGCGATGTCTACTGGGCCGCTTCTGATGTGGGCTGGGTTGTGGGGCACTCTTACATCGTTTACGGACCGCTATTGGCTGGTTGTAGTACGATTGTTTATGAAGGTAAACCGGTTCGAACCCCAGATGCTGGCGCTTTCTGGCGCGTGTGTGAAGAGTACAAAGCGAAGATTCTTTTTGCGGCACCTACCGCTTTCCGTGCGATTAAGAAGGAAGACCCTGAAGCGCAGGAAGTAGGTAAGTACGATCTATCTGAGCTGCAAACCATCTTTATGGCGGGTGAGCGCTTGGACCCTCCAACCTATGATTGGACCGTTGAGAAAACGGGCAAACCTGTCATCGATCACTGGTGGCAGACAGAGACTGGCTGGGCGATCTGTGGCAACTTAATGGGGGTTGAGCCAAAACCACCTAAAGCTGGTTCAGCAACGCTACCAAGTCCGGGCTTTAATGTGCAGATTGTTGATGAGGCGGGTAATGAGCTACCAGCTGGTCAGCAGGGTAGCATCGCGATCAAACTACCACTGCCACCCAGCTGTCTACCGACTGTTTGGGGTGACTTCGAACGCTTCAAATCCGGTTATCTTTCGGATGTAGAGGGTTTCTACACCTCGGGTGACGGTGGTTACAAAGACGAAGATGGCTATGTGTTCATCATGGGCCGTACCGATGATGTTATTAACGTAGCAGGACACCGTCTATCAACAGGTGAGATGGAAGAGATTGTAGCGGCGCACCCTGCGGTGGCGGAGTGTGCGGTAATCGGAATCTCTGAGCAGTTGAAAGGTCAGGAGCCCGTCGGTCTTGTTATTTTGAAAGATGGTGCAGATATCTCTGATGAGCAGCTCTCTGCTGAATTGGTTGCAAATATCCGTAAAGAGATTGGCCCAATTGCTTGTTATAAGCGCACCGCCGTGGTTAAGCGTTTACCCAAAACCCGTTCTGGTAAAATCCTTCGTAAGTTGTTGCGCCAGATCGCGGATGGCCAAGAGTACACAGTACCATCCACCATCGATGATCCAGCAAGCTTGCCAGAGATTGAAGGCATCATGCGTGAGAATGGGATGATTGCTGGGTAATTGAATTACTTCGGGTCTGACCTCCGGTCTGACCCGACTATTCATAGCATTCCCCAAGCATTGTTACGTAATTGAAAAGTAGGGTCAGACCTGAGGTCGGACCCTAAAAAGGGCCACCCCATTGAGTTGTGGCCCTTATTGAA
>JAAZVX010000141.1 GCA_018623095.1 Marinobacterium sp.
CAGTCTTGATCCGGTTGACCTTCATCTAAGTAGCGAAGCTCGTCAAATAGGTTAGGACCAAAACCAGAGCGCTTAATCGACTTAAGGAACTGCTTTGGAATGATCATATCGGTATCAACGTTGACGCGATCAAGCGGAGCAACAACACCGGTGTGAGTCGTAAACTTTTTCATCTCTATATCTCCGCCCTAACTTAGGAGTTCAACTCAAAATCGCGCACATCCACGAAGTGACCGGCAATAGCAGCGGCTGCCGCCATGGCTGGGCTGACTAGGTGGGTACGACCACCAAAGCCTTGACGACCTTCGAAGTTACGGTTTGAGGTAGAAGCACAGTGCTCTCCATTACCCAACTTATCTGGGTTCATTGCTAAACACATAGAACAACCGGGTTCACGCCACTCAAGACCTGCTTCAACAAAAATTTTATCTAAACCTTCCGCTTCTGCCTGAGCTTTCACAAGACCAGAGCCAGGAACAACCAATGCCTGTTTGACAGAGCTTGCAACCTTACGGCCTTTGACAACGGCAGCGGCCGCACGCATATCTTCAATACGACTGTTGGTACAAGAGCCGATAAAGACGCGATCCAGTTTAATGTCGGTAATTGCTTGATCGGCACTCAACCCCATGTACTCAAGCGCACGTGTAATTGAGTTCGCTTCGTCGGCATCTTTAGCCTTAGCTGGATTGGGCACAGTGCCATCAACCGCTACGACCATTTCAGGTGACGTACCCCAGGTAACCTGCGGTTTGATATCAGCCGCGTCAATCTCAACGACTTTGTCGAACTGCGCATCGTCATCAGAGACTAGATCTTTCCAGTTAGCAACAGCCGCGTCCCACTGATCCGCCTTTGGCGAGAATGGACGATCTTTAAAGTACTCAATGGTCTTATCATCAACGGCCACCAGACCAACACGTGCACCGGCTTCAATCGCCATATTACAGATGGTCATGCGCCCTTCAATTGAGAGTGAACGGATCGCCGATCCACCGAACTCCATCGCAAAGCCAGTGCCGCCGGCTGTGCCGATGACACCGATCACATGCAGCACAACATCTTTAGCCGTTACTCCAACACCAAGATCGCCTTCCACGTTAATAAGAAGGTTCTTCATTTTCTTAGCGATCAGACACTGAGTGGCCAATACGTGCTCAACCTCAGAAGTTCCGATACCGTGCGCTAGCGCACCGAAGGCACCGTGTGTAGACGTGTGAGAGTCACCACAGACAACGGTAGAACCTGGCAGAGTCATGCCCTGCTCTGGGCCGACAACGTGTACGATACCCTGTCGCTCGTCCAGCATTTTGAATTCAACAATGCCGTACTCGTCACAGTTCTCATCCAGCGTCTTGACCTGAATGCGTGAGACTGGATCTGCGATCTCATCAACACCACCTGCACGCGCCGTTGTTGGAACGTTGTGATCGGGTGTCGCTAGGTTAGCATCAATACGCCAGGGCTTGCGGCCTGCCATACGAAGACCTTCAAACGCCTGAGGTGAGGTAACTTCGTGAAGAATCTGACGATCGATGTAGATCAGTGAACTGCCATCATCGTTTTGACGCACCAAATGGGCATCCCATAATTTGTCATAAAGTGTTTTACCAGCCATCTTTCTCTCCTGGTTGGTGACTAATCCGAAGGGATTAAAAAGTGGCTAAAGTTTAGCCACACCGTCTTCAATAGACAAACTCTTATTATTTATAAATTCCATTCCAGTTAGGAATATTTAAAATATTTGAAAAAAATTTAATCTTTTTTTTGTAAAGTTAAATAAATGGTCTACATTTCATTGGTAACACAAAAACAAACTAACTTTTAAGAAGGGACTCTTACCCATGCTAGTACTTACTAGAAACGTCGGCGAAAAATTGATTATTGATGGCAACATTGAAGTAATGGTGGTTGAAGCTGGAGGCGGCAGTGTTCGTCTTGGTATTGAAGCACCAAAAGATGTTCATATCGTCCGAGAAGAGCTGTTAGAGGAAGACGACGCTTAGTTTAAGCCTCTACTTAAAAAGCACCCCTAGGGGTGCTTTTTTTTATGCCTATTTGATCCGCTCTCTTGTAAGCTAAGGCCTATGGATACCTCTACCCTACAGGCCTTTGTTGAGACCGCTCAGCTGGGCAGTTTTTCCCAAGCATCACAGCGACTATGTATCACTCAGTCAGCGGTCAGCAAACGTGTTGCTCAGCTAGAGGAGCAGATTGGCGCCCGACTATTTGATCGTATTGGCCGCACCATCGCGTTAACGGATGCCGGTCAAGCACTGCTTCCACAGGCACGTCGAATACTGGCGGAACTGGAGGATGCGAAACGCGTTGTCGAAAACATAAAAGGCGATATCTCAGGCCGACTATCGGTCGCAGCCAGTCACCACATAAGCCTTCACCGACTGCCCAACACACTGCGCTCCTTTACGACCCAATACCCGGATGTAGAGCTAGACCTGCGCTTTTATGAATCTGAAGTGGCCTACGAAGCGGTGTTGCATGGTGATATTGAACTGGCGCTGATAACACTCTCTCCAGAATCAGACCCACGTCTCAATTCAGAATTGCTATGGCTAGATCGGCTTTTCTACTGTGTCTCTAACGACCACCCTATAGCGAAACAGGGCACAACGGATTTTGAAACGTTGAACCAATACCCCGGCATCTTGCCAGCACAGAACACCTTTACGTCGCAAATTGTGCACGAGCAGTTAGCCCAGCGAGGGCTAACACCCAACTTAGGCATCAGCACCAACTACTTGGATACCATCCGCATGATGGTCAGTGTCGGTTTAGGTTGGAGCCTGCTACCAGAGTCGATGATCGATAACACTCTTCATAAAGTGGTTATCGACAGTGATGCCATTGAACGGCCTCTGGGGTTTATCTACCACCGCGACAGAACACTCTCGAATGCGGCGGGTAAACTGCTCAATCTACTAAAAGAGGATGCGCAGAAGGGTTCATAAGTGGATCAGTGTGAATTACTATGATTCAAACAGTGAATAAGGGCTCAGTGTGAACCATCCACTTCTAGATCAGTTCAATCAATGGC
>JAAZVX010000006.1 GCA_018623095.1 Marinobacterium sp.
ATGATCGTGCACAGACACTGAATCAACGGGGTAATTTGGGTGACGATGCTTTGCAACAGCGTGAGACAGCGCTGACCTCATTAGATGCTCGCATCGATGTACAGAACCGCCAGATTGAACTGGCTCGTATCGCGACTGAAAATTGTGCTCTAGTCGCGCCGTTTGATGGCGTTATCTCTGCACGTATGGCTCAGTTAGGTGCCTTAGCAGCGCCTGGGATGCCACTGCTCCAGTTGGTTCAAACCGAAGGAGCCGAACTGGAAGCCAAAGTTGCACCGGGTAGAGGGGTGTCACAGAGCAAGGTATGGTTCGAGGCCAATGCCCAATCTTATGCGGTTGAGCTAAGAGCTAAATTACCGATCATTGATCGCCGTGAACGCACTCAGACTTACCGTTTTACCTTTACTGACAACTCTCCCGAGATCGGTGCAACGGGTCGTTTAACCTGGACCGCTAATCAACCGCATATCTCTTCTGAACTGCTAGTAAGACGCAAAGTCGATGGTGAATGGAGGCTCGGTCTGTTGATAGAAGAGCAGGGTGTCGCGCAATTTGTTGTAGTAGATAGCGCTATAGAGGGTCAGCCTGCGGCGGTTGATCTACCTGAGGGTACGAAGATCATCACCGATGGTCGACTGCTTGCCGTTGAAGGCGAAGCGGTAGAGGTACGCTGATATGTGGCAACGCTTCATTACGAACCATGTGCTGGCTAACCTGACTTTCTTGCTAGTACTGGCGGTCGGCCTGTTGAGTTATCAAGGGCTGCCACGTCAGCAAGATCCGACGATCAACTTTAACTGGATCATTGTCACCACACCACTACCCGGTGCTACTGCACTTGATGTTGAGAGTAAGGTGACAGACCCGCTTGAGGATGCGTTACGATCACTGGCCGATGTGAAATTTGTATCGAGTAATTCACGCGAAGGTATCTCCAGCATTCTTGTCCGGTTTGAAGATATCGATGATCGCACCTTCGATAAGCGCTTAGCGGATCTGCGACGTGAAATACAAAATACCGAGTCTGAATTACCCGATGCTGCTCTGGATTCGTTGATTCTAGAGATTACGAGTTCAAATGCCTTTCCTGCAGCGACTGTCGCCGTTACCAGCTTGGCGGATGATGAGAATCTGCGCCTGCAAGCGACTCGGATTGATAAAGACTTAGCACAGCTCAAAGGCGTGTCACGCATCGACCCAGTGGCTCTGCCTGATCCAGAGCTGCAGGTGAATTTGAATGTGTCTGAGCTAGAAGCCCTAGGCATTACCCCACAGCAAGTTGCCAATACAGTCTCGGCCTTCTTCCAAGACGAGGCGGCCGGTAACTTGGTTCAAGGCGATCGTAACTGGTTGGTACGTGTTGTCGGTACAGCCTCTGATCCTAGCTATCTGGCTAATCGCCCTGTATTGGGTGCGTCTGGCGAAGTGCCATTATCACGTGTCGCCAGTGTCGAGCGTGCTCGTGAAGACTCCAGTTTCTTGGTGCGTGTCGATGACAAACCGGCCGTTCTGTTGGCTGTGATGAAGAAAGAGGGCGCCAATACTCTGGAGTTAGTCGAGCGTGTGCAGAGCTACATGGACGAGCGGAATGCCTTATCCCTAGAGACCGGTGTCGAGATGGTATTGATTGATGATCAGACCATTGCAACACGCAAGTCTATTCAAATCATGGAGAACAACGCACTGATCGGTCTGATCCTAGTGTTGGTGGTGGCTTGGCTTTTCTTGGGTACACGCATCGCGCTGCTCACAGCGATCGGCATACCCTTCATTTTGGCTGCGACCTTTTGGGTGTTGGCGGGTCTGGGCGAGACATTGAATGTCACCGTACTGTTGGGTGTGGTGATTGTATTGGGAATGTTGGTCGATGACGCCGTTGTCGTGGTTGAATCGATCTACTATCGATTACAGCGTGGCTTTACTGGCATTGCAGCCGTGCAGGGATCGCTCAAAGAGGTTGCCGCTCCCGTGACGGCGGCGGTACTGACGACCATTGCCGCCTTTTTGCCGTTGATGCTGCTGCCCGGTATTTTGGGCAAGTTTATGAAGGTCATCCCGATGGTGGTATCGATCGCTCTTGCGATCAGCTTGATTGAAGCCTTCTGGATGCTACCCGCTCACATATTGGCGGCTAAAGTTGGCTTTGATAAGCCGAGCCGTATTCAGCGTTTTCGCGAGTTAATGACGCATCGAATTCAGATCGTCTATGTCCGTCTATTGATAAAGGCACTGCGCCGTCCGATTTTGGCTTTGATCGTCGCGGTTTTACCGTTAATTGGCGCAGTCGGGGCACTGGGTAATGGCTACATTAAGATGGACTTCTTTGCGGCCGATCCTGTTCGTCTTTTCTATGTGAACGTCGAAATGCCAGCAGCGACACCCGTTGCTAAAACGATGGAAGTGGTCTCTCGTGTGGAAGAGCGCGTCCGTCAAAACGTCCGCGCTGGGGAAGTGCGTGCGATCGCCAGTTATGCAGGCCAAATGTTCACCGAAACAGAGCCGCGCATAGGTGAGCAGTATGGGCAGATTCTTGTCGGTCTAAACCCTAAAACACCTGATTTGCGCACGGTGGAAGAGATGACCGATGCGGTGCGTGAGGATTTAGGAGACATTGCGGGTCCGATTCGCATCTCATTCTTACGCCTGTCGGGTGGCCCTCCAGCCTCTAAACCGATCTCGGTGAAGGTGCGTGGTGATGATTATCAGGAGATTCGAGACGCGACTAATATTCTGATTGAGATTCTTAACAGTAACGACGACTTCGTGGACATTGAAGACGATGCCGCACGTGGCCGTTACGAATTGAGTCTGGAGTTAGATAGTGATGCGATCAATCGTACCGGCCTAAACCCAGCGGATGTTCGTCGTACTTTGCGTCTATTGGTCGACGGCGAAGTGGTTGCAAGCATGCGTGATGCCGGTGAGCGCCTAGATGTCCGCGTCCGTGCGAATCCTGAGTCGCTGCCTTCTCTTGAACGTCTGCTCAGCTACCGTATACCAGTACCGGCCGGTGGTGCCATTCCACTGTCGGAATTGGTGATCGAAGAGCGCAAACAGTCGTTGGGTAACATTCGCCACTACAACTTCCGTCGTGCGATTACCTTAGAGGCAGACCTTCGCTCCGGTGGCATGGACACCGTACAAGCGAATGCCTTTTTGTCAGAGCGTTGGAAAGAGTATGAAGCGCAGTATCCTGCAATTGATCTCGACTTCTCGGGTGAGTTAGATGATATCCAAGAGAGTTTGGATTCGATTGCGATTCTATTCTTGGTTGGCGTTGGCTTGATGTATCTGATCTTGGGAACACAGTTCCGCAGTTACTGGCAGCCTCTGATGATATTGGCGACAGTGCCACTAGCATTTACTGGTGTCGTATTAGGTTTGATCGTGACGCAAAACCCGCTCAGCCTCTATACCATGTACGGTGTTGTGGCATTGGCCGGTATTGCTGTTAATGCGGCGATCGTACTGATATCGGCTGCCAATGACCGAATTGGTAATGGCATGAGTCTGATGCATGCAACACTCTATGCCGCGCGTCGACGCGTTATACCAGTACTGATTACCACGTTGACCACGATGGCAGGCCTATTCTCCCTTGCGGCGGGTCTGGGCGGTAAGTCACTGATCTGGGGACCTGTAGCGACCTCGATTGTATGGGGCTTGGGGTTCTCGTCGATACTGACGCTGTTTGTGATTCCGCTTCTTTATCGTCTGTCGATGCGTAGGGCGGTGAAGCGGATTGCTGAAAAGTAGAAGGTGAATCGCGTCGCCTATTAATGCTAGCTCCAAGGTATGACATGTGCCGCAGGGGCTAGCACGCAGTGCGACGTGAATCTTACTCGCACATCAAAGATCAAAGTTAGTTGGAATAATCACCATGTCCCGTACCGTCATATGACGTGGCCTAGTCAACATAAACAGCAACGCTTCTGCAATCTCTTCAGGCTCGATCAAGCTGCCATTGGCATGAGCCTCTTTTAATTTATCTTCCGGCCAGTCTGAGAGTAATCCCGTTGCCACAGGCCCAGGTGATACCGATCCAATACGAATGCCGTGCTTAAACATCTGACGTCGGGTCGTCTGAACAAAACAGTCGATCGCCCATTTTGATGAGGCATAAACGGGTTCCCAGGGGGTCGGATAGTGAGCGGCTAGGGAACTGGTGACCAATATGTCGCCCGTCTCACGCTCAATCATATGCGCTAATACAGCTTGAACGTTTTTCATCACCACATTGATATTTAAATTCAGCATACGATCAATCTGATCAGCGTCAGACTCCATGAGATCGCCACCGACATAGAGTCCAGCGTTGGCGTGAAAGATATCCAGTTTTCCTGTCATCTCAAGAATGCTCGGAACCATCTGTTTGCACTGGTCAGGGGCGAGCAGATCAATGACCAGTGGAATTGCTTGATCTCCAAGCCTGGTACAGATTTTAGTCAGCGCTGCCTCATCTCGGTCGATAAAGACAACAGTAGCGCCTATGTCCAGCATCGCTTTAGCACTGGCATACCCAATGCCAGAAGCAGCCCCTGTAACGGCGGCAATTTTGCCTTTTAGTTGTTCTGTCATACCGATTTCCTATGTCACGTCGCGCAAGCTTAGAAGGGTTGTGGATACCGTTTGAATACCGCCGCTAGTTCGCTTTGTAACTCGTCAGACAGTGGCATATCAAAAGCGGCAATGTCCTCTTTGAGTTGTGACATCGATGTGGCGCCAATAATGGTAGAGGTTACGCCATCAACCTGGTCACACCAAGCGAGTGCAAGCTGTGACGGGGTGTAATCAAATTGTTTGGCTAACTTGACGTACTCTGCAACAGCTTCATGAGCCTGGGGTGTATTCCGGTGCAGGGCAGCGGGGTTGGATATACTCCAGCGACTACCTACCGGCATGGCCCCATCAGCGTATTTGCCAGAGAGTAATCCTGATGCCAGAGGTGACCAGGGTAGATACGCGACCTCTTCGTGAATGCAGTTCTCGATCAGGTAGGGCCAATCTTTAGCATGCAGAAGACTAAATTCATTCTGAATCGAGACGGGTTTGGGGAGGTCATATTGTCGGCTAAGCTTTAAGTAGGTGTTGATTCCCCACGTCGTATCGTCAGAGAGACCATAATGACGGATTTTGCCCTCTTTGATGCATTGAGCTAAGCCTTTGAGGATATCCAACATTTGCGCTTCATGTTCAGCCGCTTTGAAGTCACTGAATTTAAAGAAGTTCGGCGTATGTTTGCCAAAATGAGGTGAGGTGCGGTTCGGCCAGTGCAGTTGATAGAGATCGATGTAGTCAGTCTGAAGACGCTTTAGCGAGTTATCGACCGCTTCAATGACCGCTTTGCCAGTTATAGGACCGCCATTTCTGACCCAAGGCAACCCGATTCCAGCGATTTTGGTGGCGATAATCATCTCACTGCGACGGGATGGGTTTCGAGCAAGCCAGTTGCCGATGATCTCTTCTGTTTTGCCGTAAGTGTCTGGTGTTGGCGGCACCGCGTACATTTCAGCAGTATCAAAAAAGTTAATGCCGACCGATAACGCATGTTCGATCTGTTCGTCGGCCTCTGCTTGGGTATTCTGTTTACCCCAGGTCATAGTGCCTAAACAGACTCTTGATACGTCTAATTCACTGCTTCCTAAACGGCTGAACTGCATACTTACCCCTTCTAAGCGATCTCTAACTCTAAGTTGGTGAAGCCAATCTTTACGCTAACACACTCTTTATAGATTCAGTGATTTAATTGCTGGATACAAAGAGCGGTAACGTTGATAGGCTGCTTCATATTGATTCAACAGTTTAGTGTTTGGCTCAATACGAGCTTCAATCTTAGGCTGAGTCAGCAGTGATTCGGGATGCGTTTTTTGATCGGCTAGCATAGCCAGACGAGCGGCTCCATAGGCGGCACCAAAATCTCCATCTGCAGGTAATAGCAACGTGCGATTCAGAGTATTGGCCAGTGTCTGCAACCAGAATTGCGAGCGTGCCCCCCCTCCTACAGCGATTATTTCATTAACGTTTGAGCCCGCTTCAATCAGTGCTTCAAGGTTATCACGAATCGCAAAGGCGACCCCTTCCATAACTGCCTGTGTCAGCACTTTTTGATCAGAGCTGTGATCTAATCCGGTGAACATGCCTCCTACCTGCGCATCGTTATGAGGTGTTCGTTCACCAGATAGGTAGGGCAGAAAAGTGACGTTGGCAGGCCCCTTGGGTTCATCATCCAGAGCTGCATTAAGCTCTGCAGCTGAGCAGTCCGTTAGTTTAGCGTACCAGTTAAGAGCGTCGGTGGCTGAGAGTATTACCCCCATTTGATGCCAAGTGTCAGGTATCGCATGGCAGAAAGCGTGTACCGCACTCTCGGGTAGCGGATTGTAACCTTCTGTTGCTGCAAAAATAACACCAGACGTACCTAAAGATAGAAACGCTTGGCCCTCTTTTATGACCCCCATACCAATAGCAGATGCTGCATTATCTCCAGCACCTCCACCAATAATGACCTGACTTTGCATGCCCCATTGGGCGGCCAGCTCTGGTTTTAAATAGGCGGCTTGATCACTGCCCTCAATAAGACGCGGCATTTGATCCAGCCTCATGCCGCTCAGAGATAAAAGAGTTTCAGACCAACAACGATTTTTAACATCAAGCCAGCCGGTGCCTGCTGCATCAGACATTTCCGACACATATTCGCCACTCAGCCAGTAAGCAATGTAATCCTTGGGCAGTAAAACTTTTGCGACTCGTTTGAATAGGTCAGGCTCATTATTGGCTACCCAGCAGAGTTTGGGTGCGGTAAAGCCTGGAAAAACAATATTGCCGGATATCGCCCTGAACTCGGGCATAGCGTCTAGTTTAGCCGCCTCTTTATAGCTACGAGTGTCGTTCCAAAGAATAGACGGACGAAGTGCCTCGCCATTGAAGTCCATCAGTGTTGCCCCGTGCATCTGGCCTGAAAACGAAATAGCACGGGTTGCCGCGAGTGCTTCAGGGTAAAGATCCTTCATTTTCGTAATGGCTTGATCACAGGCTGCAATCCAATCAGCAGGGTTCTGCTCTGACCAACCTGGGTGAGGTCTTGAAACAGTGATTGACGTTGTTTCACTGCCCACAATTTTCTGAGATTCATCCATCAACAGGGCTTTAACCCCAGAGGTCCCTATATCGAGTCCTAGATACATTTTGGCCACCTACTATTTTTATTCCAAAAAATGCTTTAGTTATATCCTATGTCGAAACTTTGCATTATTTGACGAATATATAAACTATATTGCATCTATTGCTTCAAACTTAAAATATAATTGCATTAAAATATAATCATTGAGTTTTTCTGTATAAGTGTTTGAAAAAAACTAATGCTACTGTATTGCTCAGATGCTAAAGGTTATATTCAAATTTGCGAATAAAAGTACATTTGGTATCAAAACAAGAAAAAATTCGACAGGAGTTCGACATGAAAGTAAAAATGCTCTCGGCTGCCGTTGCAGGTGCCGTAATGCTCTCAACTCAGGCTTTCGCTGGTTCACACGGCGGTACTGAGCTAGTAATTGCTACTGTAAATAACGGTCATATGATCGAGATGCAGAAGCTAACGCCTAAGTTCGAAGAAGAGACTGGTATCAAAGTTAAGTGGGTTACTCTTGAAGAGGGTGTCCTACGTCAACGTGTTACTACTGACATCGCAACTAAAGGTGGTCAGTTCGATATCATGACTATCGGTATGTACGAAGCACCAATCTGGGGTGAGAAGGGTTGGCTAGAGCCTCTTAACTTCTCTGCTGAGTACAATGTAGACGATATCCTGCCAGCGATGCGTGGTGGTCTGTCTCACGAAGGTAACCTTTACGCAGCACCTTTCTACGGTGAATCTTCTATGGTTATGTATCGTAAAGATCTCCTAGATAAAGCAGGTATCACTCTCCCATACAACCCAACTTGGGCTGACATGGAGCAGGCGATCGCTGCAATGCACGATCCAGAAAACGGCGTATACGGTACTTGTTTGCGCGGTAAGCCAGGTTGGGGTGATAACGCTGCATTCATCACAACTATCGCAAACTCTTTCGGTGCGCGTTGGTTCGATGAAAACTGGAAACCACAGCTAGACTCTCCAGAGTGGAATGCTGCAATCACTTTCTACGTTGATCTGATGAATAAGTACGCGCCTCCAGGCTCTACTGCAAACAGCTTCAACGAAATCCTAGCGCTTATGAACGAAGGTAAGTGTGGTTCGTGGATCGACGCGACTATCGCTGCCTCTTTCGTATCTGACCCAGAGCAGTCAAAAGTGGCTGACTCAATTGCATACGCTCAAGCGCCTGTGCAGAAGACTAAGCGCGGTGCAAACTGGCTATGGGCTTGGGCTCTAGGTATCCCTGCATCATCTGAGAAGAAAGATGCAGCGATGAAATTCCTAGAGTGGTCAACGTCTGAAGACTACATCAACCTAGTTGGCGAAACTAATGGTTGGGGCCGTGTACCAACAGGTACTCGTGCATCGACTTACGCTAACGAGAAGTTCCAAGCTGCAGCAAACTTTGCTGATGCAGAACTTGATGCAATTTTCAGCGCGAACCCATACGACTCTACGTTTGAGAAAACTCCATACACCGGCGTTCAGTTCGCTGCCATTCCTGAATTCCAGGCAATCGGTACTGCAGCTGGTCAGCAGTTCGCTGCGGCACTTGCTGGTGAGAAGAGCGTAGAAGATGCGCTAGCTGCGGCACAAGCTGCGGCGGATCGTGAAATGCGTAAAGCACGTTACTACTAATACGTAACGATGGGTGAGGCTAGCCTCACCCCATACGACACAACCCCTGGCATAGCGATATGTCAGGGGTATTTTCCTCTGATTTAAAATCGGTATTTGATTATGTCATCTCAATCCCGAAGCAGTCGATTTATGCCTCGCCTGCTACTTAGTCCGGCTGTGATCACTCTGTTGATCTGGATGGTCGTGCCACTGGCTTTGACGATCTATTTCTCGTCAATCTTTTATAACTTGATGCAGCCAGATGTTACCGGCTTTGCAGGTTGGATGAACTATGAGTTCATGATTACTAACCCTGCATTCACTGATGCTATTTGGAATACATTGGTGCTCTTGGCTTCAACCGTAGCTATCACCGTCATTGGTGGTTTAGCGATCGCGTTGCTCATTAATGAGGCTTTTCCGGGTCGTGGCATTGTTCGTCTTCTACTGATTTCGCCATTTTTCGTCATGCCTACAGTGAACGCGCTGTTGTGGAAACACATGATGATGAACCCAATTTACGGTGTGTTAGCTCAAATTTGGACGTTTTTTGGTCTGACACCCATCAACTGGCTACAGGACTTGCCTCTTTTCTCAGTCATTCTAATGATTAGTTGGCAGTGGCTTCCTTTTGCCTGTCTGATTCTAATGACATCACTACAGTCTATGGATCGTGAACAGCTAGAAGCGGCCGATATGGACGGCGCCAACTACTGGCAGAAGTTCCGTTACATGTACCTACCTCATCTGGCGCGCCCAATTTCGGTCGTCATTATGATTGAGGTGATCTTCTTGCTGTCTGTATTTGCGGAAATCTTTACAACCACGAACGGTGGTCCAGGTACACAGAGCACAAACCTTGCTTACTTGATCTTTAACGAAGCGTTGCAATCTTTCGATATTGGTGTCGCATCTGCGGGTGCTGTATTTGCCATCATCTTGGCTAACATCGTTGCGATCTTCCTGGTTCGCATCATCGGTAAGAACCTGGAGAAGTAATCATGAGTACTAAAAAATCTAAATTGACAACCAGCCTGATCGTGAGAACGATTGCGGCTTGGGGAATAGCGCTAATGCTCTTTTTCCCGTTGATCTTTATGGGCATTACCGCCTTCAAAACAGAGCTGCAGGCGATAGCCGTACCAAGTCTTTGGGCATTTGAGCCGACACTGGAAAACTTCCATGTTGTGAACGAGCGCTCTGACTACATGCAGTTCGCTTGGAACTCAGTGGTGACTTCTGTTGTTTCAACTGTACTTGGTCTGCTAATAGCGGCCCCTGCTGCATACAGCATGGCGTTTTCGCCGACTAAAGGCACTAACGGACTGTTGCTATGGATGCTTTCAACGAAATTTATGCCAGCGGTCGGTGCACTGCTTCCGATCTACATCATCTTCCAACAGTTTGGTCTGCTGGATACGAAAACGGCTTTGGTCATCATCTTTACCATGATGAACCTGCCGATCATGGTTTGGATGCTATACACCTACTTTAAAGATATCCCACACGAGATCCTTGAAGCCGCGCGTATGGATGGTGCTTCGGTTTGGCAGGAGTTCCGCCACGTGTTGCTCCCATTGGGTATAGGTGGTTTGGCTTCTACCGGTTTGCTTTGTCTAGTGCTTGCATGGAACGAAGCATTCTGGGCGCTGAACCTAGGTGCTGCAGAAGCGGGCACCCTAGCAACCATGATGGTCAGCTATTCAAGTCCTGAAGGTCTGTTCTGGGCGAAGCTTTCAGCAGCGTCTCTAATGGCCATTGCCCCAATCGTTGTGATCGGTTGGTTCTCACAGAAACAGTTGGTTCAAGGCCTGACTTTCGGCGCCGTGAAGTAAGTATTTGGAGTTTTAAACATGTCCTATTTAGAATTAAAAAACGTCGATAAGTACTACGGCGATGTGCACGCGATCAAAGGGGTTAACCTGACGATCAACAAAGGCGAATTTATTGTATTCGTGGGCCCTTCTGGTTGTGGTAAGTCAACGCTGCTTCGCATGATTGCAGGTCTAGAAGAGATCAACGACGGTGATCTTGTATTGGATGGCAATGAGATCACCCATCAGGCACCCTCTAAACGTGATTTGGCGATGGTGTTCCAGTCATACGCTCTCTACCCACACATGACTGTTGAAGAGAACATGTCCTTCGCTTTGCGTATCAAAGGCGAAGATCAGTCTGTGATTGATCAAAAAGTTGCTAAGGCTGCAGAGACACTGAACCTGACGCCTTACTTGAAGCGCACGCCTAAGGAGCTTTCCGGTGGCCAGCGTCAGCGTGTTGCGATTGGTCGTGCGATTGTTCGCTCACCAAAAGTGTTCTTGTTCGACGAGCCGCTTTCAAACTTGGATGCCGCTCTTCGTGGTCAAACGCGTGTTGAGATTGCAGAACTTCACCGTGATTTGAATGCAACCAGCATTTATGTAACACACGACCAGGTAGAGGCAATGACTCTGGCCGATCGCGTAGTCGTTCTTCAGGGTGGTGTGATTGAACAAGTTGGAACGCCGATGGAACTGTACGAAGCACCTGCAAATAAGTTTGTCGCTCAGTTTATCGGTCAGCCCCAGATGAACTTGCTCTCGGCTAGTTACTTTAGTGGTATCTCACCAGAAGCAGTCGACGTTGGGATTCGTCCAGAGCACTTTACCATTGTTGAAGCGGGCCAGGGTGCTATTTCGGGTCAGGTCGAATTGGTTGAAGCGCTAGGCAACGAAACACTTATTCACGTCTGTCTAGAAGGCGCTGGCGAGAAGTTGATTGTTCGTCAGTACGAGCAACCTACTGTTAAAGTTCGTGACACTGTCTCTATCAATTACGACGTTTCTCACCTGCATCAATTCGATGTGAAAGGTGAGGCGATTCGCTGAGGAGTCGTTATGAGTGATACACAACCTTACGTAAACCTGCACCTAGGTCTGGGCTCATTTCATCGAGCTCACCAGGCTCTCTATTTGCAGTGGTTACATGATTTAGGTGATCAATCGTGGGTGCTTGCAGGCGGTAATATTCGTCCTGACATGGCCGATACGATAGCCGCTCTTCAAGCCTCGTCGGGTGCCTACACACTTGAGACAGTAACGACTCAGGGTAAGCGTGAATACAAGCGCATTGAAGCAATTAAGCAGATCATTCCGTTTGATGCAGAGTTAAATAATCTGACAGCGGTTGCCGTTAATGAGAAGACAAAGATCATCTCATTCACTGTTACGGAAGCGGGCTATTACTTAGACTCACAAGATCAGTTGGATCAGAGTTACACAGATCTTGTATCCGATCTTAAAGGGGAAACCGTTTCAACCCTGTACGGTGCGCTGACACGTATGCTCAAGGCGCGCGCTGAATCCGGTGCTGGCCCTGTGACGCTTATGAACTGTGACAACCTGCGCTCTAACGGCGAACGTTTTATGAAGGGTTTTTTGCAGTTCCTTCATCTTAGATGCGAAGACGACCTTAAGGCGTGGGTGTTAGAAAATACTTCAGCACCGAATGCTATGGTTGATCGAATTACACCACGTCCTACTGCGGATGTGGCAGAGCGTGTAAAAGCTGCGACGGGTATAGATGACAAGGCCGCTCTCATGGGTGAGTCATTTATTCAATGGGTTATTGAAGATCACTTTATTGCAGGACGCCCCGCTTGGGAAAAAGTCGGTGTGGAGATGGTTGACGACGTAGGCCCCTATGAGGAAGCTAAAATTCGTTGCTTGAACGCGACACACAGTTGCATTGCATGGGCAGGTACTTTGGCGGGAATGGAGTTTATTCATGAGGGAACTCAGGATGAAGAGATTCGACAGTTAGGGTACGACTACGTAACTAATAATGTCATTCCTGCCTTACCAGATTGCCCATTGGACTTAGCAAAATACCGTGATGTAGTGTTGGATCGATTCTCAAACCCTAATGTTGAAGATACGAACGCACGCGTGGCAATGGATGGATTTTCGAAGGTTCCGGGGTTCATCCTACCAACGATTCGAGATGGCTTAGAACGTGGATTGGATTTACAATCAGTGTCGGTACTACCTGCGCTTTTCTTAGCTTTTCTAGTACGTGAGCGCCAAGGAAACATTCCTTTTCCGTACGAAGATCAGCTTATGGATATCGTCGTTGCAGACGCCATCGTTGAGTCCGATGATCCGGTCAAAGCCTTTGTTGCGGAGCGACTGCTCTTTAACGAGTTGGCTGGCAATGAGACGCTACTGGCTGCAATGCGACGAGCTTACCAACAAGTGAATGAGTTTATCGAGCGCCGTGAGGAGATGTTGATAACAGGCTAACTAGGTTAGCTATTGAGGTGCATATGCAATCAAGTGAATTAAAGGTCATTAGACCACCAGAAAAAGAGAGTGATTTCCATCGTCATCCCGAGCTCGGTTATGAAGAGCAGATCGATGAGGGGTTTATTCGTTTTTTGGAGCATGGTGCACCTCACCAGCTGATTCGTTGGCATTGCCACGAAGAGTATGAACTGCATCTAATAACCGAGACACAGGGTAAAGTCTTTGTGGGCGATTACATTGGGCACTTTCAGCCTGGTCAGCTCGTCATGACGGGCCCTCACCTCCCTCACAACTGGATCACTACGGAATACCCTGACGGCCAAGATCATGTTGAAGTGCGTGACAAGGTATTGCAGTTCCGTCGCGAACCCCTTGTGCGCAGCGCTGAATTGATTCCTGAGATGCGTTCTTTAATGAATTTCTTGGATCGTGCAGCTAACGGTGTTGAATTCTATGGCATCAGTGCTCAAGTTGAAGCGATGATGGACCGTATCAAAGTCAGTTCCGGTATGGATCGTTTGGCCAATTTTGTTGAGCTGATGGCTGTCCTGGCCAAACATGAAAACTATCGCCTGCTCTCTTCTGTGCAGTTGCAGAGCCGTGATGACCAACACCACCTTGACGAGATTAGTGAAATCGTTGGTTACGTCTCAGAGCACTACTCAACCAACTTCAATATGGCGGAAGTCGCTGAAAAGTTTGGTATGAGTGAGAGTCGATTCTCTCGCTACTTCCGTAAAGCGACCGGCAACACCTTTACTGACTTTGTCACTCGCATGCGTATCAACAAGGCCAGTCAACTGCTTCTCGATACGGATCAGTACATCTCTACGATCTGTTACAGCGTTGGTTTTAATAACGTCGCTAACTTTAACCGTAGGTTTATGGAAGTGCGCGGCATGACGCCGAGTGAATTTCGCAAAAACGGTAAGCTACGTTACTGATCTATCCCTAAACAGACACGCTGAGTTGTTATATCATTCGCGGCTCAGTAATCAGGGTATTTGTTATGCAACCAGCTCAGGGCTTTCTTTACATCATCTCTGCACCCTCTGGTGCCGGAAAAACCAGTCTAGTTAAAGCGCTTTTAGAGCGTGATCAGCAGATTCGTGTATCAGTATCCCATACCACCCGCCCTGCACGTCCAGGAGAAGAGGATGGTGTTGCGTATAACTTTGTCGAGCTGTCTGAATTCGATCGCCTGATCGAGGAGGGGCAGTTTCTGGAGTACGCTGAGGTCTTTACCAATAAATACGGCACCTCTAAAGGCTGGGTTGAGGCGCAATTGGCTCAAGGCATTGATGTGATTCTGGAGATTGACTGGCAGGGTGCTGAGATCGTTCGTGAAAAGATGCCTGATGCGCGTTCTATCTTCATTTTACCTCCGAGTCGCGAGGAGCTGCTTCGCCGTTTAACCGGTCGTGGTACCGACAGTGATGAGGTAATTGCCGGCCGTATGGCTCAAGCGGAATCCGAAATGAGTCACTACGGTGACTTTGATTATCTGGTCATTAACGATCATTTTGAGACCGCACTGGATCAATTAGCCGCTATATTTGCGGCAAATCGTTTGGAAATGGCGGTTCAGCAGCAGGCGCAACAAAGTTTACTCGCTGAACTCTTGTAGAGAGCTGCCTAAACTCTGTACAATCGCCTGTTCGAATTTGTTACTACTCTCTAAAGAGGTTACTCATGGCACGTGTTACTGTGGAAGATTGCCTAGACAATCTTGATAACCGTTTTGAACTTGTAATGGTTGCGTCTAAACGTGCGCGTCAGATCGCTACCGGTGGTCAAGATCCTAAAGTTGAATGGGAAAACGACAAGCCAACTGTCGTTGCGCTTCGCGAGATCGCGGATGGCCACACCACTCGTTCCGTTCTTGATGAGCCAGTTCTGGACTAACTCTTCCAACTCTCTTCAAAGTGGGGCATCATCCTTATCATATTGTTTGTTAAGCGATAACTGATGCCCACTATTGACGCTCTATCTGGACGCCTTACCGAATATTTGGACTCTGATGAGATCCGCAAGGTAAGGCGTGCTTATTTCTATGCGGAACAGGCCCATGATGGCCAGCGCCGTAAGAGTGGTGAGCCCTACGTTACCCACCCCCTAGCGGTCGCCAGTGTGCTTGCCGAAATGCACATGGACCGCGATTGCCTGATTGCAGCGATGTTGCATGATGTTATCGAAGACACTGAAATCGACTTTGAAGGTATCTCGGGCCAGTTTGGTGAGACGGTCGCACGCGTTGTGGATGGTGTCTCAAAACTGACGCACCTTGAGTTTGAGAGTAAAGCGGAAGCGCAGGCAGAAAACTTCCAGAAGATGGTTTTGGCGATGGCGGAAGATATCCGCGTCATCATCGTTAAGCTCGCCGACCGTCTGCATAACATGCGCACCCTGGGTGCGATGCGTCCTGACAAACAGCGTCGTATCGCTAAAGAGACACTTGATATCTATGCACCCATCGCAGCACGTTTGGGTATGCGTGATGTACAAGTTGAGCTTGAAGACCTGGCGTTTAAATCTTTCCACCCGATGCGTGCCAAGTACATTCGTCGTGCAGTGGTGCAAGCACGTGGTCAGCGCAAAGATATTATCTCTGAAATCCAGGAAGCGATTAATCGACGCTTAAAGCAAGAGGGGCTGGACGGCGAGGTGAGCGGTCGCGAAAAGCACCTTTACTCCATCTACCGTAAAATGAAGAGTGAAAACCGCAGTTTTGCCAGCATCATGGATGTGTTCGCTTTTCGCATCGTTACGACGTCGGTTGATAATTGTTACCGAATTTTGGGTGCTGTGCATAACCTCTTTAAGCCGGTACCGGGTCGCTTTAAAGATTACATTGCGATCCCTAAAGCGAATGGTTATCAATCCCTACATACCGACCTGTTTGGCGCTCGTGACATTACCATTGAGGTTCAGATAAGAACCCATGAAATGGATGCTGTCGCCGCACAGGGCATCGCCGAGCACAGTCACTACAAACAGAGTGGCGATGGCAGTAGTGCCGAAGGTTCATACAACCGTGCCCGTAAATGGCTTCAAGGCTTGCTTGAGATGCAACAGGCTGCCGGTGACTCGATGGAGTTTATCGACAGCGTCAAGAAAGAGCTGTTCCCTGATGAGGTCTACGTCTTTACGCCGAAAGGACGGATTCTCGAACTGCCAAAAGGGGCCACACCGGTCGATTTCGCCTATGCGGTTCATACGGATGTCGGTAACTCCTGTATCTCTTGTCGAGTTGATCGCCATCTCTCTCCTCTGTCTGAACCCCTCAAAACAGGTCAAACGGTTGAGATCATTACGACACCTCGTGCCCAACCCAATATGGCGTGGCTCAACTTTGTCGTCACGGGTAAAGCGAGAACGTCCATTCGCCACTTCCTGAAAAATCAAAAGCAGCATGAATCCATTGAGTTGGGTCGCCGTCTTCTGAATCAATATCTGGCTCAATATGAGATCAGCGATACACAGCTTGATCAGAAGAGAGTGAACCAACTGTTAGGCGAATTGAAATTCGAGAGCTTCGATGATCTGTTAGAAGATATCGGATTGGGCAATCGTATGGCGTATGTTATCGCACAGCGTCTGCAACCGATGGCCGGTGAATCTGACGAGGCGGAGTCGCTCATTGGAACGGATGGTAAACCGATTTCGATTCGCGGTGCTGATGGCATGGTGATGCACTTCGCACGCTGTTGTTACCCGATACCTGGCGATAACATCGTCGGCAATATTTCCGCTGGCCGTGGTCTAGTGGTGCACCGCTCTGATTGTCGTAATCTTAACGGCAAACGTGATGAGAACACTAACCGTAACATCTACATCGAGTGGGGTGATACCGGTGAAGATGAGTACACTACCGTGTTAGAGGTTCAGGTTGAATCTCAGCGAGGTATCATTGCTCAGCTGGCCATGGCGGTCTCTTCGGTGGGTGGTAACGTCAATCAGTTATTGTCAGGCGAGAAAGATGGCCAGATGAATGCAGTGACCATTGAGTTGACCGTCACTAACCGAGTTCACCTAGCCCGTGTTATGAAGAAATTGCGTGCTATTAAGCAAGTGACCCGAGTAAGTCGAGCTTAACCTCGATCAGGCCAGCGCTTGTTCCAGCGCTTCGAGCTGTTCCTGAGTTTCAAACCACTCCAGTTCAACACCCTCTAATTCACTTTTAGCTTCGGCCTGCTGGCTGAGTAGAGCTTTTAACTCATCTTTACGCTGATCAGTGTAAAGATCCGTGTCGGCAAGTTGTGACTCTAGGGCTTCTAGCGATTGATTGAGCGCTTCCATTTTTGCATCAAGCTTCTCAAGTGCCTTTCGCATTGGGCGTAATTTGGAGCGTCTTTCAGCCTCTATGCGTTTCTGCTCTTTACGATCAGCGGCGCGTTGTGACCGACCTTCGGATGTAATAACAGGGGATGAATCCTCCTGTCGTTGTGTCGCGAGCCATCGGTGGTAATCATCGAGATCACCGTCGAACTCAGTCACTTTGCCGTCAGCAACCAGCAGGAACTGATCGACCGTGTTAGCCAGTAGGTGGCGATCGTGGGATACTAATATGATCGAGCCTTCAAAGTCTTGTAGGGCTAACGTCAGTGCGTGGCGCACTTCCAGATCCAGGTGGTTAGTCGGCTCATCCAGTAGTAGTAAATTCGGTTTGTGCCATGCAATTAACGCCAATGCCAGACGGGCCTTTTCCCCGCCAGAGAAACGCCCTATGGGATCCAGTGCATCGTCGCCACTGAAACCAAAAGAGCCGGCAAATGAACGCAGTTGGGCCTCTGTCGCCTTAGGCGCGATACGCTGAAGGTGCAGTAGAACCGAGGCGTTCATATCCAGTGCTTCTAGCTGGTGCTGTGCAAAGTAGCCGATCTTCAAATGCTCACCGCAAGAGCGCTCACCACTAATCAATGGCAGATCACCCACTAAGCTTTTCACAAGGGTCGATTTACCAGCACCATTTCGACCCAATAGACCGATTCGTTGCCCCGGCACGAGACCCAATGACACACCGTCCAGTATTTTGTTCTGCTCGTTGTAGCCCAATTCACTGTTGTAGAGGGTTAACAAAGGTGATGAGAGCTTCTCTGAGCAATCGAATCGAAAGCTAAAAGGGGAGTCGATGTGCGCCGCCGAGATCATCTCCATGCGCTCAAGCTCTTTAATTCGGCTTTGAGCCTGCTTAGCTTTACTCGCTTTCGCTTTGAAACGACGCACAAAGCTTTCGATGTGCGCGATCTGTGCTTGCTGCTTGTCGTATGCGGCCTGTTGCTGCGCTAGTCGTTCAGCACGCATGCGTTCAAACGCGGAGTAGTTACCTTTGTACAGAGTGAGCTGTTGCTGATACAGGTGTACCACCTGATTAGCGGTCGCGTCGACAAAAGCTCGGTCGTGCGAAATCAGAATCAGGGTGCCTAGATATTGATTTAACCACTGCTCTAGCCAGATGGTTGCATCTAAATCTAAGTGGTTGGTCGGCTCATCGAGCAGCAGTAGCTCAGAGCGGCACATCAACGCCTGGGCAAGATTGAGACGAATGCGCCAGCCTCCTGAAAAGCTCTGTACCGGCTTGCTGGCATCATCAGCCGCAAAGCCCAAACCATTGAGTAGGGTGTGCGCCCGCGATTCGGCACGGTAGCCGTCGATGGCCTCTAATTGCGCATAGATCTCACCAAGTTCTGGGCTATGCTCCTGCTCAGCGATAGCCAGTCTGCTTTGAAGCTGACGAAGCTCTTTGTCACCATCGAGCACATAATCCAAAGCACATCGGTCACTGCTAGAGACCTCTTGGGCCATATGGGCAATCTTATTGGATGCAGGCTTATGGAGCTCACCGGTATCTTGCGATAACTCGCCCAGTATCAGTTTGAACAGACTCGATTTACCCACACCATTGGCACCAATAAGGGCAACTTTCCAACCAAAATGAATATTTAAGTCGGCGTGATCAATTAAGCGCTGCGCGCCACGTTGTAAACTGAGTTGTTCAAGTCGTATCATGGGCGGCAAGTTTATCACAGCAAGGTGTGTAATCCTCTCAGCTAGACGCCTTAAATTTGGAGATAATGTGGTTCCCGCAGGATTAAAACTCGATAATCCCCTATGGGCTTTCGCTTTAGAAATCTATCCGTCAGTATCTGAACCGATGCTGTCGATTCAGTCGAAAGGGGGGCGGGTCAATTTGATGTTGGCTGCGCTCTGGTCTGCCTCAGAACAGATCGAGTGGCCTGGTGCGATCCCCGACTCTATTGAGGCGTGGCACCAGCAGATATTGCCCATTCGCTCGCACCGTCTCTCTTTGAAAACACAACTGAATGACTACCCTGAACTTGAACCGCTTTATAAACACTTAAAAGGGGTCGAGTTGAATATGGAGCGCGTCGAGATAGCGATGCTCTATCAGTGGTTAACACCCCAAAGTAGGGCCATTAACCCCATCGCAGCTCAATCCAATTTGGCTAGGGTATTAACCGGTATCAACAGTATCGATCAGGAGAAGGGCGTCATTCTTCAACTCTTCGAGCGACACTCATAATGGGTTTTAATCCCTTGATGTATGGGTTTTAATGTTTCTTTCATCTCAATCAGAGACACTTGTCTCATCGATAACACGAATAAGGATTTTCCAATGAAAAAAGCGGTATTAGCGCTTGCTCTATCTTCTGCAATGCTAGCGGCACCCTCTCAGGCAACTGAGTTAACGACCGATGATCAAAAGTTGAGTTACGGAATGGGTTTGGTGCTTGGTGAGCGT
The DNA here is from genome assembly GCA_018623095.1 of Marinobacterium sp. Classification (GTDB taxonomy): domain Bacteria; phylum Pseudomonadota; class Gammaproteobacteria; order Pseudomonadales; family Balneatricaceae; genus Marinobacterium_E. Next base: position 19,799 of record JAAZVX010000006.1, read on the forward strand.
CTAATGGCTGATTTCGATTCTCTTGATTACGACCTACTGAGTCAGGGCGTTAAAGACATGTTCGAAGGCAATAAACCTTTAATGACAATGCAAGAGCTCTCTGATGTGATGATGGCGTTCCAAGCGAAAAAGCTAGAAGCTGAACAGGCTAAAGAGCAAGCGTTAGCTGATGCCAACCTCAAAAATGGTCAGGATTTCATGGCAGAAAATGCCAAACGTGACGGTGTTGTCACCACGGATACAGGCCTTCAAGTTGAAATTTTGGAAAAAGGCACAGGCCCAACACCAACGGCGGAAGATAGCGTTAAAGTTCACTACAAAGGTATGTTGATCAATGGCCAGGAGTTCGATAGCTCTTACGGTCGCGGTGAGCCAGTTACCTTCCCACTGTCTGGTGTCATCAAAGGTTGGACTGAAGGTCTGCAGATGATCAATGAGGGCGGTAAAGGGCGCCTAGTTATCCCGTCTGATCTTGCCTACGGACCAGGCGGTGCTGGCGGTATGATCGGACCAAACGCGACTCTCGTGTTTGAAGTAGAACTACTGGCGATCAATCCTGCTGAGTAATCAACAAAGATTGAAAAGGCTGCCAATTGGCAGCCTTTTTTGTATCTGATGCTTATTACAGAGAGGGGCGTTAGCTCACCGCTTCACGATGGTTCTCATGCAGCATGGCGATCATCTGATCTTCTAACTCAAATCGATCAGCCAGTGCCTCACCCAGTTTCGAGACCTGTTCGCTGAAATAACGGATATCCTCTACGGTTGCTGCAGGTAGATCAGAGAACCGGTCGTTGAAATCGAGCGAGAGGTCGGTCGAAATCTGAATTTTAGGAAGGAGTGCTTGGGCTTCTTCCAATTGCGAATCGCTGAAGGCTTCTCCCTCTTCAACCAGCTGTTGGTACACTTCAAAGTGCCCTGATGAAAGGTAATCGACTAGCAGTTGGCAGAACTCACCCAATCGTGCATCCAACTCCTCACCCACTTGAGTGTGTGGAATTTCGATTAGAATACGAATGAGTTCGGCTCGTTCATCTAGCCAATGATCAATGATGGTGCTGACACCACCCCAGCGTTCACGAGCATCTTTGCAGTTCTCTAACATAATAAAACCTCCAAGAGAGATTTCAGTCTATGCCGATCGGTAGAGTGCTGGCAAGTGATATCTAGGCTTTAACTAAGACGCTAGGTAGTGCTGAAGGAATTGATCAAAGGGTGCTTCATCTTGCGATTCGGCATCACGCTGCTTGGCTAGTGACTGCTCTGCCTCTTCAACGAAGCGCTGTTTGATGGTTGGATCGAGTGGCTCTTTAGACAAGGTATCTCGGTGTACCTGCCCCATTTTTAGCGTCCACTCTTGGAAAGTGAGTTGGCTAGATTTCAACTCCATGAGGATCTTGGCCGAGGGTGTTAGTTGAGGATCGGTTACCAACTCATACTGTTTACTCACAGCTTGTTGATAAGCATATCCACCATGAATGCTATCGAGCAGCTCAGCGACTAGCGTCACCTGATCAAGAATGTCTGTTGCATACTGTTCAAGGGAGATTTCACCCTCAAGCGTTTTAAGCATCAGGCCTGGACGACGCCCTTCAGAAACCACTTTATCCTTATTCTCTGCCACCATGGCGCACTCAGTGCTAGTAAGTAGTTGCTCACCTGCAAATAGGCAGGTCAACAGGAATGCGTCCATAAAGAGGCTCTGCTGCAGATCGATTCCGATAGGCAGCAGTGGGTTGATATCGGTGTTGCGAACTTCGATGTACTGAACCCCACGCTCCATCAAAGCATGGACCGGCTTTTCACCGCTATTAGTGACTCGTTTAGGGCGGATGTCACTGTAGTATTCGTTTTCAATCTGCAAAACATTGGAGTTGAGCTGACGATAGTGGCCATCGACCTTTATGCCGATCGCCTCATAAGGCTGATGCGGTTGGTGAATTGCAGCCTGTAGAGACTCTGAGTAGGTATTAAGGTGATTGAAGCAGACGTTCAGCCCCTCTTGAGCTCTGTTGGAGTAGCCTAGGTCACTCATTCGCAGTGATGTTGCGTAAGGGAGGTAGTAAGTATCCTCATCAAGTGGTTCTAAACTGTGCTCAACCGATTGTAAGAAGTCTTTGCTAACCGCTGGTGATGCCCCAAACAGATAGAGTAGCAGCCAGCTGTACCGACGGAAGTTGCGAATCAGTGTAAAGTAGCGATCAGAGGCAAAATCTTTGTCACTGAGTTCTGAACCATTCGCCAGCTTCCAAGCAGGCCAGAAGGCCTCAGAGATTGAGAAGTTGTAGTGAATGCCGGCAATGGTCTGCATCATTTTTCCGTAACGATGCTCTAGACCAACACGATAGATGTGTTTCAACTTCCCGATGTTGGAGCTGCCGTACTCAGCAATGCGAATATCATCAACTGATTTGATCGAGCAAGGCATGCTAGCACACCAGAGCGATTCATGACCAAGCATCGAATAGGTGAACTGATGAAGCTCGGTCAGCTCTTGAAGTGAGTCGCGCACATCAGTGCTGACACCGGTAATAAACTCCACAAGCGCTTCAGAGTAATCGGTGGTGATTTGTCCGTGAGTTAGAGTAGAACCCAGAGCCGCTGGATGATCGGTTTGGGCAATCTGACCTAAACGGTCAACGCGCAGCGCCTCTTTTTCGATGCCGTGGCCCAGCTCGCGCAACAGATGTTGTTTATCGCTTGCGATAAGGCGATCCAGATTTTCCTTGACTGCTTGTAACACCTTGAAGCTTCCTTACTCTTGGTTGGCGAAGTATATCAGAGAGCCTTCAGAAACCACGAGGATTGAAGACATTTAATTACATATTTAACGTCGGGGTTGTGGGATGCCACTCAAGGTGGAAAAATCGATGCCTGTATTTACATGCCCAACAGGAAAGTCGATGCCAGAGCGTTATTCGCCCAGACAGTTCTTCCCCTTCCGTCCCGAAGTGATTCTGGGTGTGCTTACGCTGTTTGTTGTCTCCTTGATCTACCTGACTCTTTTCACTCGTCAGCAAGCGCTTGAAGAGTTGCATCAACAAGCGTCTAGTGAGCTTGATCGTTATCGAGTGTCTGTGGAGCAGCGGTTAGATCGCTTTCGTAGCTTGCCCGAGCTACTGTCCGATCATGAATTACTAGTGGATGCTGTTACCGGTGCTGAAGAGGAACGTGTTGGGCAAGCCAACCTTTATCTGCAGCGAGCGGTCGATCTTGTCAATGCGTTGGACATCTATGTGATGGACAGCGCGGGTTTTACCAGGGCATCCAGTAACTGGTTTAAAGAGACCAGTTTTATTGGTCGAAATTTCTCTTTTAGACCCTATTTTACTGATGCAATGAAAGGTCAGTCAGGGCGCTATTTCGCTTTGGGGAGCACCACGAACAAACGGGGTTACTACTTCAGCCACCCGATGCACCGCAACGGTGAGATCATTGGCGTTGTGGTGGTCAAAATCGACCTGGATCAGATCGAAGAGCGATGGAATAACGCGGCCTCGGAAGTCATGGTATCGGATGAAGATGGCGTTATCGTGATCAGTACCGAGCCTGACTGGATGTTCAAGACGCTTAGCCCACTATCAGACGAGCAGTTGAAGCGAATAGCCGAGAGTCTTCGATATGGAGACCAACCGCTCAATTCACTTAATATTGCTAAGCGTAGTGTCGAAGATGAACAGTTTGAGGTGATTACGGTACTGCAAAATGAGAACGACAGCGCTTTGCAGACGGCCGAATTTGAGACTCGTCAGTATCTACTGTTAGCCGACCAAATCTCCGATACGGGGCTGACGGTCCGTCATCTGGCTAATCTTCAAACTGTTGAAGATCGTGTACTGGTTGTGCAGCTGATCACGACCATAATGGGTGTGTTGATCGTTCTAGCTAGCCTTGTGGCATTTCAACGCCGCCGCATACGTATTGAGCGTGAACGCTATACTGAGCGTGAGAATCGCGTTCGAAAAGAGCAGGAAGCGCGGATTGAAGGGGTCATTAACAATACTCAGGTTGGTCTCTCTCTGATTGATACAGAGGGTAGGATTGAGTATTTCAACCCAGTGCTTGAGAGGCTGCTGGGGTATCGCTTGGATCAGATCATTGGTAAGCCATTTCATGAACTACTGTCGTTCCAAGATCAGTTGCTACTGAAACGCTACATTGAGTTAGAAGTCGCAACTCGTGAGCAGCATTTGAAGCTGGAGGTGGAGTGTCTCAATCCTAATGGCCGCACAATTCCAGTTGAACTGACACTCAGTAATATGGAGCAGAGTGGTCGTTACCACTTAATCGTAACGCTGGTTGATATTACCGAGCGTCGCGAGCATTTACAGGCCTTGCAGCAGGCACAAAACGAACTTGAGCAGCGTGTTGCAGAGCGAACCCAGGACCTTCAGGCCGCGAACAATAAGCTATTGTCCGAGATCGAAAATCACCAGTTAACTCAGAATGAGTTGGTACAGGCGGCTAAGTTAGCGACCATCGGTCAGATGTCAGCTGGTATAAACCATGAGTTGAATCAACCGTTGACGGCGATTCGCAACTACGCCGACAACGCACTGAAGTTTCAAACGTTGAACAATGCTGAGCGCGTCACCAGTAATCTGCAGCAGATCGCTAATCTTACTCAACGCATGGCCAGTATCCTGCACCCCCTCAAGGAGTTCTCTCGCAAACAAGATCCACAGCAGAGTAGCGTGTCGTTGCGCGATTTGCGTGATGGTGCAATGTCTATTCTGTATGGTCAGTTAGAGCGGCAGCAGGTTGCCATTAGTTGGCCAGAAAACGCCGATAAGATCTGGTTGAAGGCGGATCTGCTGCGAATAGAGCAGGTGATGGTCAACCTGATCAATAATGCGGCGCAAGCGATGGAGCATAGCACCCACAAACAGATTCAAATTCGTGCTGAGTCGTTAGGGGAACAGGTCGCTATCTCTGTCTGTGATACGGGACCTGGATTGAGTACTGAGGCGCTTGATCAGATATTCACACCGTTTTTTACGACCAAAGAGCAGGGTCTTGGATTAGGCCTTGGCCTATCGATATCGCAGCGGATTGTCGAGTCGCTTGGTGGTATGCTTAGCGCCCATAATTTACCCGAGGGTGGCGCTGAGTTTCGAATTCTTCTCAACAGCTCGCAACCACCCAGTGTGCATACAGCTAAGGAGTCCGTGTGACAGAGTCTAGAGGTGAAACGGTTCAAGTATTACTGGTTGATGATGATACCTACATCTTGGATTCGGCTGGGCAAACACTAGAGCTTGAAGGTCACACTGTGGTGACCTGTGACCGTGCCGATAAAGCCTTAGAAATGATCAGCCCGGGTTGGTTGGGCATCGTAGTGACCGATATCAACATGCCGGGTATGACCGGTCTAGAGCTGCAGGCTAAGATCAAAGCGATCGATTCTGATATCCCGGTCATCATCATTACTGGGCATGGCGATATCTCTATGGCGGTGACGGCTATCCGTGATGGTGCCTATGATTTTATTGAAAAACCCTTTGCCTCTGAGTTGCTGATCGACGTTGTGCGCCGTGCGATCGAAAAACGCTCTTTGACACTTGAAAACCGAGCCCTTAAAGAGGAGCTAGCCACGCACAATGCGGCAGGCCCGCGTCTTATCGGTTCCAGCCCGAGTATTCAACAGCTACGTAACATTGTTCGTGCGGTAGCCGATACCCCGGCCGATATCCTCATCCACGGAGAGACAGGTGCTGGTAAGGATCTTTTAGCGCGTTATATCCATGAAAACAGCAACCGTCGCGGAGCCAATTTTGTCGCGATTAACTGCGGTGCCGTTCCAGAAAACCTGATTGAGAGTGAGCTGTTTGGTCATGAGGCTGGCGCATTTACCGATGCCAAAACACGCCGAATAGGTAAGTTAGAACACGCACAAGGTGGAACACTTTTCTTAGATGAGATCGAAAGTATGTCGATCGCTTTGCAGGTTAAATTGCTGCGTGTTTTAGAAGAGCGTGTCATTGAGCGTCTAGGTTCAAACAACCCGATCTCATTGGATTTAAGGGTCATTGCAGCCTCTAAAGTGGATCTGCGCGAGGCCGCCGACCGAGGTGATTTCCGTGAGGATCTCTACTATAGACTGAACGTCGTTCGGGTTGACCTACCGTCACTCAGAGAGCGGCGCGAAGATATCCCACTGCTGTTTAAACACTTCGCTCTTGTGGCCTCCGGTCAATTCGGTCGTGAGGTCGAACCGTTGACCCCCGAGCAGATTCAACAGTTAGTCGCTTACGACTGGCCGGGTAACGTTCGTGAACTGCGCAATGTGGCAGAACGTTTTGTATTACTTGGTGAGCTGAATTGTGGCGACACAGGGGGTCAGAAGAGCAATCTGAACACCTCCATGAGTCTACCGGATCGAGTTGAGTATTTTGAGAAGACCTTGATTCAAACCGAGTTAGCTCGACATGCAGGCTCGATCAAAGAGACACTGGCTGCGTTGGGACTGCCTAGAAAAACGCTGTCCGATAAAATGCGTAAATACGGTCTTGATAAAGCGGACTACAAATAACCCGTCTGTTTGTCAGAGCCTCTCTATTCGTTATACTTGCCCGCTCGTTTGATTATAAGGCGACTCTCTATGTTAGGTTCTATTGCTGCCGTTTGGGGCATTTTGGGTGTTGTTGCTCTGTTGAGCAGTGCGATCTATCGCCTTGCGCCAATGGCTTTGGAGCTTCCGTTTGCTGAATTGGGCTTTGGTCACTGGGTGGCACTGCTTTTCTCTTTAGTGTTTATGGGGTTTGCTGAGGGTTATCGAGGCTTTCAGCAGAACTTTTCACCGCGTGCCGCCGCAAGAGCTCGTTACTTGCGTCATCATGTGACGCCTGTTCGCTTGATACTGGCACCGCTTTTTTGCATGGGATTTTTCCACACGACCAAGAAGCGCAAAATCGTTAGCTATGCACTGACCAGCTTTATCATCGTGTTGATCATTGTGGTGCACTCTATACCGCAACCCTGGCGAGGCATTGTCGATGCAGGTGTTGTACTGGGTCTGACGTGGGGAACCGTCTCGTTGCTGATCTACGGAATGAAAGCGCTAACCAAAGAGGTGTTCGATGTCTCACCAGAGACACCAGAACACCGCTGATTGTTCGCCTAGCCTAGGAACAGTTGGTAGGCAGGGTTGTTGGTTTCATCGAACCAGATGTAGCCTAGATCGTTCAAATATTTGCGCACATCAGCGCGCTCTTTTTTAGGTACTTCCATCCCAACTAATACTCGCCCATAAGCGGCACCGTGGTTGCGGTAATGGAACATAGAGATGTTCCAACGCCCGCCAAGCGTGTTTAGGAACTTCATTAAAGCGCCTGGTCGTTCTGGGAACTCAAATCGGAAGATGGCCTCGTCACCACAGGCGTCAGGCTTGTGACCGCCAACCATGTAGCGAATGTGGCTCTTCGCCATTTCGTTATCGGTTAGGTCTGTGACCTCATCCAGAGCGTCGTTTAACTCGGTTAATAGCTCTTCACGGCCATCGTTGTTTTTGCGAATTTGAACACCGGCAAAAACGACGGCAGCATCGCTGTCACTATAACGGTAGTTGAATTCGGTGATGTTACGATTACCCAGTGTTTTACAGAACTGCTTAAATGCACCTGGTCGCTCTGGAATTTTAGCTGCAATTAATAACTCACGTTTTTCGCCAATCTCTGAACGCTCTGCAATGTGACGCAGACGATCAAAATTAACATTGGCCCCCGAGTTAATCGCGATGAGTGTTTTACCTGAGCACTGTTCACGCTCTACATAGCGCTTAAGGCCAGCCACAGCCAGAGCGCCGGCCGGTTCAGAAACGGCTCGAGTATCGTCAAAGATATCTTTTACGGCTGCACATATTTCATCCACGCTGACGGTGATCACCTCATCGACATGATCTTTACAGATATCCCAGGTGTGTTTGCCGATCTGAGCAACGGCGACACCATCAGCAAAGATGCCGACCTGTGGTAGCGTCGCTCGACGGCCTTTCTCCAGTGCCAGAGCAAGGCAAGCAGATTCATTCGATTCAACACCAATGATCTTAGTGCTGGGACGAAGATATTTTACGTAAGCCGCAACACCGGCAATCAATCCGCCACCGCCAACCGGTACAAAGATCGCCTCAATGGGTCCCGTATGCTGGCGTAACATCTCCATAGCAACCGTGCCCTGTCCCGCAATGACATCAGGATCATCGTACGGTGGAATGTAGGTTAAGCCTTTCTCTTCCTCAAGTTTGGCAGCATGCTGGCGCGCATCGTCAAACGCATCACCGTGCAGAACCGCTTTGCCGCCTAAACGACGTACGTTGGTGACTTTGACCTCAGGCGTGGTTTTCGGCATCACAATGGTCGCTTTAATGCCAAGGTACTTGGCTGCATTGGCCACGCCTTGCGCATGGTTGCCAGCCGATGCTGTGATGACACCACGTGCCTTCTCTTCATCAGACAACTGAGCCATACGGTTGTATGCACCGCGAATTTTGAACGAGTAGACAGGTTGCTCATCCTCACGCTTGAGAAGGACTTTGTTACCTGTGCGCTCGGACAAACCGGGGGCGTCGTCCAGTGCGGTTTCGACGGCTACGTCATAAACACGCGCTTCGAGAATTTTTCGTATGTATCGCTGCATAGTGATCAAGAGCTGTTTTGCTTAAGAAATATGGATGCAAATGGTATAGACTCACTGCTATTGCGTCTAGATAGCCAGGCAAATGGCTGCTAAAACACCCGAAAATTGACTGTTTAGAGATGAATTGATGACTCAAGACGAAATGAAACAGGCGGTCGCACAAGCGGCACTGGATTATGTACTGCCAAAATTGAAAGCGGATTCGGTGATTGGTATCGGAACCGGCTCTACGGCGAACTGCTTTATTGATGCATTGGCAGCACACAAAGGTGCATTCGAGTCGGCCGTGGCCAGCTCAGAAGCATCGGCAGAGCGTCTTCGCTCACATGGCATTGAAGTCGTTGATTTAAACTCGGTCTCAGGCATCGAAGTCTACGTCGATGGCGCTGATGAGTTCGATCCACACCTCAACCTTGTGAAAGGCGGTGGTGGTGCGTTGACTCGTGAAAAGATTGTGGCTGCTGCGTCTAAAGAGTTTGTTTGTATTGTCGACCAGACCAAACAGGTCGATGTGTTGGGCGCCTTCCCGCTACCAGTAGAGGTGATTCCGATGGCGCGCTCTTACGTGGCACGCGAACTGGCTAAACTCGGTGTCCAGCCTGAATATCGCCAAGGTTTTGTGACCGATAATGGCAACATCATCTTGGATGTCCACGATATGGAGATCCTAAACCCTAAAGGTCTTGAGCGTGAATTGAACGATTTGGTCGGTGTTGTGACCAATGGCCTTTTTGCGTTGCGCCCTGCGGATATTGTTCTTATGGCGACGCCGGACGGTGTCGAGACACTGACGGTTTAAATCGGAAAAGTGCAGACACAAAAAAGGAGCCATTAGGCTCCTTTTTTATTGGTTGAGTGGTTTACCACTGAACAACCTGAGTAAGTACGATGCTAACTGGCATTGTGATCCAAGCAAGAGCAACTAGGTTGATTGCAATCCAGCCCCAGCCAGATTTGTCACGGAAGTTTTCGTCGTGTGCCATGGTCTTAAACCCTCAAATTTGTTGACGTAGATCAAAATTTGAGCGAATTCTACACATCTTTAATCAAAAATAACACTACTCTAATAGTGGAATTAAACCTTGTGGTTACCCATTGTTTTTAAGAATGGCATAGCACTGCTCTATCTTAAGTGGAGCACGCAACAGACTGGCTATCGCAATAAACGCGAAGCTGGCCAGTGCTGGCAGAGTGAACCACAGCTCCCAGTGAGCAGAGAGCGGTATCTTCAACAAAAACTCATTCATTGCCGCCAAAGTGATCTCTGCACTGAACACAGCGAGTGAGCCACAGACCAGTCCCAGCAGACCAAACTCTAAGAGATCAAGGTGTTTAGTCTCAGTCGCTCTTGCTCCTAGAGTTTGCAGCAGAGCTACCTCGGTTTTACGCTGTTCTAAAGCTTGGAGCAGAGTGATAGTGACCAAAATAAGTCCGGTCGCCAGTGTCATGATTAAAACAAAGGCCGAGCTTTCCGCCAGCCGTTCTAGCCAACCGGCGAGTTGTTTCATCAGTTGATCGATGTCGATCAGAGTTAATGATGGAAATTCACGCAACAACTCGTTTGCTTGTGCTTTGCGCTCCTCAGCCAGTTTGAAACTGGTAATCCAAGTGCCTGGGTAAGATTGCAGTGCTGCAGGCGAGAAAATGACGTAGAAATTGGGCTGGAAAGATTCCCACTTCACCTCTCGTACACTGGTAATGACACCGCTGACGGGTTGTCCTCCGACGTCAAAACCTAATCTGTCGCCCAACTCCAATCCCAGATCCTCCAGCATGTCCCGCTCGATTGAGATTTGGTGATCGTTCGATTCTGGATCCCACCACTCACCTTGAATGATTTGATTTTGAACGGGTGGTTGCTCACGCCAGGTCAGGTTTAATTCACGGCGCAGAGAGTTATCCTTTAACTGCTCTTCGTTTAACTGAGGTCTGATCGGCGCATCGTTTAGATCCACTAATCGTCCACGTATCATCGGGTAGAGTTCGGTATCAATCTCTCGATCAGCCAAGAACTGATCGACTCCCGGCTTTTGCCACTCCTGGATGTTAATTAAAAAGTAGTTTGGGACATCCTCTGGGAATTGCGCTTGCCACTCTTTGACTAGATCCTGACGAGCTACCCAGATCACGCTCAGTAACATCAGCAATAGCACCATGACACCCGCTTGAAGCCGATGCCATTTACGTTGTTGGCGCAAACGCATGATCAGCAAACGTCCAAGTGCTAGGCGGTTTGCTAAAAAATGCCCAAGGCTATGAAGAATCAGCTGTGCCAACCAGCCAAACAGAAGACCGCTGATACCGAGCATGACCAGTAACACCGCCGCGGCAGCTGGTGCCGCCAAAAATAGCAGCAATACCGCGCTAAGAAGGACTAAACTCACGGCATAAAGTCCCCAGCTCGCTTTCTGGGTGGTGCTGCTCTGGTCGCTTCTGAGCAGTTGAGCAACCGGCACCTTAGCCTGTTCCAGGGCGGGAGGCATGCCAAGTAACAGCAGCATCGCATAGCCCAACGCAGGACCGATGATGTAGCTACTCCACTGGGCATTAGGCAGTGCTTGCGGCAGCAGACCCGATAACCACAGATCAGCTAAGCTAGCCAGAAGGGCGCCTGCCGTTCCGCCAAGCAAAGCAATGACGGTAGCGGCTATACCGAGCTGCCAAAAATAGAGGGTAACCAGTGCCTTAGGTGTAAGACCCATGCTTAGAAAGAGGGCGCTTCGACTCTGTTGTGCATGACCAAAGCGGCGTAGTGCCAACAGAATGGTCAGTGATGCCAGCAATAGAGTTGTCAGTGAACTCAGGCGAACATAAGAGAGACCGTTAGCCAGTGCATTGCCGGTGACCGGTTGATCGTTGATCAGTGACAGTATCCGCTCGTGGCTCTCTAATGTTGGTTTTAACTGCGTTTCAAAGGATTTTAGCGCACTATTTTCACCGCTAATGAGTAGACGAAACTCAGCTCTAGAACCAGGTCCAAGCACCGCGCTCTTCTCTAGGTCTTGCTTATTCACCAGTAGATGAGGGTTCAATGTATTGAAACCGCTGCCTCTATCGGGCGACTGTTTCAGTGTGGCTGTTAGCACCAGATCGGCATAACCAAATTGCAGTGTATCGCCTATCGAGAGCCCCAGCTGATCAATAATACGCTCCTCTGCCCATGCCGTTCCGGGCTCCGGTACGGTGGCTGACATAGGTGGGTCAGTAATGACCTCGCCCCTAAGTGGGTAAGGTGCCGTGATCACTTTAGCTGAACTTAGAATCAAATTGTCGCCAGCACCAACCATGGTTGGAAATTGAATAACCTGAGTGGTGGTTAACCCGAGCTCTTTAGCCAATTCTGTGCGTTGTTCGTGAATAGGGCGACTGGATCGAACGACTAGATCGGCTCCTAACACCGACGCGCTCTCTCTTAGTAATCCACTCTCTAAACGATCACTGACAATCGATAGGAAACTGGTGAGGGTAACGGCGAGCAGAGCAGCAAATATTAAGACGCGCCACTCAATGGTTCGCAGTTGCATCCATAGCTGGCGCCTTGCGATACGAGGAATGGCAGAACTCATGACAACTCCTCGATCGCCCCGTTGCTTAATTGAATTCGACGCTGACACCGTTTAGCCAGTTCAAGATCATGTGTAATTAGGATCAGTGTTGTGCCCTGTTGTTCGTTCAAGGAGAAGAGCTGTTCGACGATCTGCTGGCCGGTCGCTTCGTCTAGGTTGCCGGTAGGTTCATCGGCAAAGAGCAGGGCTGGGTTGCCGGCAAAGGCACGGGCTATCGCAACACGCTGCTGCTCGCCGCCGGAGAGTTGTGACGGGTAGTGATCCGTTCGATCGCCTAACCCTACATTCCTTAGCCACTCAGATGCCTTTGATTCAGCCCCAGCTTGCTGGCGAATCTCAAGGGGTAGGGCAACGTTATCCTGGGCGGTGAGTTCTGGGAGCAGATGAAAGGATTGGAAAATAAAGGCGATTTTATCGGCTCTGAGTTTGGCGCGTTCTGCATCTGTTAGTGATTCTAACGGTTTTCCTTCAAACTCGACTGTGCCTGAAGTTGCCGTATCCAAACCGGCCAGAAGACTGAGGAGAGTCGACTTGCCGGCACCCGATTTACCGATGATGGCGATGGTTTCACCGGCATGAATGGTTAAGTTGAGATTGACGAACAGATCCAGTGTTCCGCTTCCGGTCTTAAACTGTTTACCCAGTTGCTTTGCTTCTAGTAGAACGGAGCCGCTAGTCATGTTGTCCTCTTAATGATCCAATAGTCTTCAGTTATCCTTACGACTGTTATGAATATTAGGTTCGTTTTGTCGTTTTTAAAGGTTCGAAGTCGTTATGTTTAAATATGTTATCTTTCGGTTACTCATCGCGTTTTCGTTGTCACTGCCAGTTAAAGCCGCTGATGTACTAGTACTCGGTGACAGTCTCTCGGCCGGTTATGGGCTGACACCGGGTGAAGGGTGGGTGGAGTTGATGGAACAACGAATCGAAGCATTCGACCTAACGCTACTCAATGCCAGTGTCAGTGGAGAAACAACAGCGGGGGGACTTGCGCGTCTCCCAGATCTGTTAGAGCTGCACAAGCCAAAGTGGGTCTTGCTTGAGTTAGGCGCCAATGATGGCTTACGCGGTACCCCTTTGAATATTATTCAAACCAATCTTGAAGCCTTGGCCGGTAAGATTAACGAGTCAGGTGCAAAGTTGGTTGTCATTGGTATTCAGTTACCGCCTAACTATGGACCAAGATACACTCGCGCTTTTTTTAATCTGTTCCCCGAACTTGCTGAGACCTTTGATGCACCACTTGTGCCTTTCCTTTTAGAAGGAGTGGCGACGGATTGGGATCTAATGCAGTCAGATGGCTTACACCCCAAGGCGGTGGCTCAGCCGATCATTCTTGAGACGGTGATGAAAGTGGTGGGGCCCGAGATAGGCGTGCAGTAGACAATAAAAAAGAGAGCCGAAGCTCTCTTTTTAAAGTTTGGCTTTCGATTACGCCGCTAGGTTTGCGTTTGCAAAGTCCCAGTTCACGAGTGACCAGTAACCGTTAAGGTAGTCTGGACGAACGTTGCGGTAATCGATGTAGTAAGCGTGTTCCCAAAGGTCAACTGTTAGGATCGCAGTCTGACCATTAGTCATTGGCGTACCAGCGTTGCTAGTGTTTACGATCTCTAGTGAACCATCAGCATTTTTAACCAACCAAGTCCATGAAGAACCGAAGTTGTTAACCGCTTTGTCGTTAAGCTCTTCTTTGAACTTCTCGAAAGAACCCCACTGAGCGTTGATCGCGTCAGCAATCGCGCCAGTTGGCTCACCACCACCGTTCGGAGATAGGCAGTTCCAGTAGAAAGTGTGGTTCCAAACCTGCGCTGCGTTGTTGAATACGCCACCAGCTGGTGCAGTTTTGATGATCTCTTCTAGAGATTTACCTTCAAACTCAGTACCAGGTACTAGGCCGTTCAGCTTAACCACGTAAGTGTTGTGGTGTTTGCCGTGGTGGAAATCTAGTGTTTCAGCAGAGATGTGTGGTTCTAGTGCATCTTTTGCGTATGGCAGTGCTGGAAGTTCAAAGCTCATTGTATGCTCCAATCGTTTCAGTTAATCAGGGTACATAAACCCTGGCGG
>JAAZVX010000043.1 GCA_018623095.1 Marinobacterium sp.
AGTGACACTAGGGCCGTTGCTCTTGCGGCATTCAATAATGCAGTTGGTGCTGTGTCTGAGATAGAGGAGTGCCACATGATGGCAGCCGACTTTGATTACGTTCTCAAGGTCCGCACACGCGATATCGCAAGCTATCGAGAGGTGCTGGGTGAGACTATTTCAGAGCTGCCTTATGTTGCTAGCACCTCTACATTTGTCTGCATGGAGGCCGTTAAAGAGCATGGCCAAGTGTTTGATGGTTAGCTAATCGCCTAAATTTAGATGATTTTTAGGTAAATTAAGTTTGATAAGGCAAATAAAAAGTCTGTTTTTAGGTTTTTGTTCAATATATAGACAAAATTACTAATAAGCTCTGTTCTATAATTATCCCTCATCAATTGATCAGATGGTCTGACCAATACGTATCGTAAATCTGTTGTCTGATTGGTCAACATCCGATACTGTTATTGAGTTGCCGGTATATTGCCGCGGACACTGATTTTAGCCACTTAATCGATACAGTGGTTAGATGTTTATTATAAGGAGAAGAGAATGAAAAAATTAGCATTGGCTGTAGCTGCAGCTTCAATGATCGCAGGCGCGGCCCAAGCTGGCAGCCACATGCCAAGCGAAGTTCGTCTTGGTGTTGCTCTTGGCTTTACAGGTCCTGCTGAATCCCTGGCAGCTGATATGGCTGCAGGTGCAGAGATGGCTATGAAAGAGGTTGCTGATAGTGGCAAGCTTTTTGGTGGAGCTAAAGTGACTCCGTTTCGCGCGGATTCAACCTGTACTGATGCATCAGCAGCTGCGGCTGCAGCTGAGCGTCTCATCTCTGCTGAGAAAGTAGATGCGATCGTAGGTGCGCTCTGTTCGGGTGCCACGATTTCAATTCTACAGAACGTCGCAATGCCAAACGGTGTTCTATTGTTCTCTCCTTCTGCGACTTCACCAGCGCTTTCAACTCTTGAAGACAACGGTTACTTCTTCCGTGCATCACCATCTGATGCTCGTCAGGGTCAGGTAATCGCTGAAATGCTTCAGGAGAAAGGCTACAAGTCGATCGCACTGACCTACACCAACAACGACTACGGTAAAGGTCTTGCTGACAGCATCCAGTCAAACTTTGAAGCGGCTGGCGGCAAAGTCACTATCAATACGCCACACGAAGATGGCAAAGGTGATTACGGTGCAGAAGTCGGTGCATTGGCACAAGCCGGCGGTGACATCCTAGTGGTTGCTGGCTACCTTGACCAAGGCGGTAAAGGAATTATCCAGTCATCTCTTGATGCGGGTGCATTTGACCATTTCTTCCTACCGGATGCGATGATCGGTGACAGCCTAACAGCGGCAATCGGTGCTGATCTTAATGGTTCAATTGGTACCGTACCAGGTACAGACAGCCCAGGATCAGAATCGTACAAAGAGATGTTTACGGCGGCTACTGGTGCAGCGCCTGGACCATACTCTGACTACTCTTACGATGCAGCGGCAATGACGCTTCTGGCCATGCAAGCAGCTGGTACAACTGATTCTAAAGTTGTTAAAGACCACGTCTTTGATATTGCTAACGCTCCTGGTGAGAAAATCTACCCAGGTGAGCTAGCGAAAGGTCTTGAGATCCTAGCGAACGGTGGCGATATCGATTACGTTGGTGCAACGGCGGTCGAGCTAATCGGTGCCGGAGAGTCAGCGGGTAGCTACCGTGAGATTCTGGTCAAAGATCAGAAGAACACAACTGTTCGTTACCGCTAAGCGATAGCGCATAAGACAGGCTCGGGGTTCACTGAATCTCGAGCCGTTTTTACATTTGAGCATTATGATTGTTGTAGAAAATCTCCATAAGCGCTTTGGCGGTGTTCACGCCGTAAATGACGCTTCCCTTCACATTAAGAAGGGCTCAATTACCGGTCTGATCGGTCCAAACGGTGCAGGTAAAACCACACTGTTTAATGTGATCGCAGGCCATCACTCGCCCACTTCTGGTCGCATTACCCTTGATGGTGAGGACATTACCGGACTAAAGCCGCACGAGCTGTTTGGTAAGGGACTGTTGCGAACCTTTCAGTTGGCCCACGAATTCTCTTCGTTAACGGTTCGCGAAAACTTGATGATGGTGCCACCTAATCAAGCCGGCGAGAGTTTGATGAATACTTGGTTCCGCAAAGACCTAGTCCGTGCTGATGAACAGCGTGTGCGTGAGAAAGCGGACGAAGTGATCGATTTCTTAGAGATTGGCCACGTTGCAGATGAACTGGCTGGTAACCTTTCGGGTGGTCAGAAGAAGCTTCTGGAACTGGGTCGCACCATGATGGTGGATCCTAAAATTGTCTTTCTTGATGAGGTCGGTGCCGGTGTAAACCGAACACTGCTCTACAAGATTGGTGATGCGATTAAAAAGCTCAATCAGGAGCGCGGTTACACATTCTGCCTGATTGAACACGATATGGACTTCATAGCCCGACTTTGTGACCCTGTTATCTGTATGGCGGAAGGTACTGTTTTAGCCGAGGGTACAGTCGATGAAGTTAAGAATAATGAGCAGGTGATCGAGGCATATCTCGGCACCGGTTTGAAACATAAGCGGTAAACGTACATGAGTTTTTTAATAGGTCAAAGTATGACCGGTGGCTACGGTGCTGCGGATATCCTTAAAGAGTGCACCATTGGTGTTGATCGAGGCGAGATCGCTGTCATTGTTGGCCCTAATGGTGCCGGCAAATCGACGGCAATGAAGGCTACCTTTGGCATGTTGCCGCTGCGTGAAGGTCACGTCATGTTTGATGGTGAGGACATTTCCCACCTTAAGCCTGAAGAGCGTGTTGTCAGAGGCATGGGGTTTGTGCCTCAAACCCACAATGTCTTCACCTCGATGACGGTTGAGGAGAATCTTGAGATGGGGGCCTTTATTCGTGAGGATGATATCTCCGATTCGATTGAGCAGGTCTTTGAACTCTTTCCTATTTTGAAAGAGAAACGTCGCCAACCGGCGGGTGAGCTTTCAGGCGGTCAGCGCCAGCAAGTCGCCGTGGGTCGTGCCATGATGACGCAACCGAAAGTCCTGCTTCTGGATGAGCCAACAGCCGGTGTTTCGCCCATCGTTATGGATGAGCTCTTTGACCGAATCATAGAGATTGCCCGCACGGGTGTTGCGATTTTGATGGTCGAGCAGAATGCGAAGCAAGCGTTAGAAATTGCCGATAAAGGCTACGTGCTGGTGCAAGGCTCTAACCGATTCACTGATACAGGCGAAGCGTTGTTGGCTAACCCTGACGTTCGTCGTTCGTTCTTAGGGGGTTAATCGATGACTGACTTTATTAATGCCCTAGTTGTTCTATCGAACTTTATCCTTGTACCTGCCCTGACGTACGGCAGTCAGCTGGCGCTAGGCGCACTCGGTGTCACTCTTGTTTACGGTGTGTTGCGTTTCTCGAACTTCGCACACGGTGAGATGATGGCCTTTGGTACCATGATTACTATCTTTGGTACCTGGGGCTTACAGGCACTGGGTGTCTCTATTGCGCCGTTGCCAACAGCGCTATTGGCGCTACCTTTGGGTATTGTGGGTGCAGTGGCACTCTCGCTGTTCTTGGATAAAACGGTCTACAAATACCACCGCCAGCGCAAAGCGAGCCCGGTTATCTTTCTGATTGTCTCGATCGGATTGATGTTCTTTATCGGCGGTCTGGTGCGATTCATCATTGGCCCCGGCGATCAAATATTCTTTGATGGTACTCGTTTCATCTTCTCGGCGCGTGATTTCAAACGTTCAACAGGCTTAGATGAAGGCTTGGCACTGAAGATGACACAGGCGGTGACAATCATTACTGCAATTATTGTCGTGGCAGCTATGTTCTGGTTCTTGAACAAAACACGCACTGGTAAATCGATGCGTGCTTTTTCAGATAATGAGAACCTAGCACTGCTATCGGGCATCAACCCAGATCGTGTCGTGATGATTACCTGGATCCTAGTCGGTGCGCTAGCAACCATTGCTGGTACTCTTTACGGATTGGACAAGAGCTTTAAGCCATTCAGCTTTATGCAGCTGTTGCTGCCTATCTTTGCCGCAGCGATTGTTGGTGGTGTGGGTAACCCGCTCGGTGCCATTGCAGGTGGTTACGTGATCGCCTTCTCGGAAATTGCTGTTACCTTCGCCTACAAGAAAGTCGTGACCTACTTGGGGCCTGATAGCTTCCAACCCGATTCGCTGGTTCAGCTATTGGGAACCGATTACAAGATTGCGGTTTCGTTCATCATCTTGGTTATCGTACTGATCGTACGACCTACCGGTATCTTTAGTGGGAAGACCTTGTAATGAATCAGACATTTTTTAATCAATATCGCACTCCAATTCTCTACTCGGTGATGGCACTTCTATTGGTCATCGTCGGTGTTGGTCAGGGGTGGTCTGTTGCGTTTACCATTCTTAACCTCTGTTTGATCAGTGCCATTATGTCACTGGGCGTTAACATGCAGTGGGGCTATGCCGGCCTGTTTAACGTCGGTGTGATGGGCTTTGCAGCACTGGGTGGTTTAGCCGCCGTTCTTGTCTCTATGCCGCCGGTTGAAGAGGCACGTGCTGCGGGTGGTCAGGGCGTTTTGGTCGGCTTGTTGATTCTGATCGCAACCATCTTTGTTTCGATCGTCGCTTGGAAACAGTTTGGTGCCAAGAGTAAGAAGACCGGCTACTGGATGCTGTTTATCATCATAGCCGCGGGTTACGCTCTGATGCGTCTATTCTTCCTCCCATCCGTTGAAGCTATAGAAGGGGTTAACCCTTCAGTAACAGGCTATCTTGGCGGATTGGGTCTACCCATTATTCTATCTTGGCCAGTGGGTATGCTGTTTGCAGCGGGTGCAGCTTATGTCATTGGTAAAGTCGCATTAGGTTTACGTTCTGACTACTTAGCCATTGCTACGCTGGGTATTTCGGAGATCGTTCTCTACTTCATTAAGAATGAAGAGTGGCTGACGCGTGGCGTTAAGAACGTTAATGGATTGCCTCGCCCAGTGCCTTATGAGGTCGATCTTCAGCAGGCGGCTTGGTTCCAGCAATTGGCTGCAGACTGGGGTATGGAGCTGGCGGAAGCCTCATCTCTATTCGTTAAAGTCTGTTATGCAGGCCTGTTCATCGCGGTTATTGCGATCTTGATGTACCTCTCTGAGACCGCCCTTAAGTCCCCTTGGGGTCGTATGATGCGTGCGATTCGTGATAACGAAGTAGCTGCAGCAGCAATGGGTAAGGATGTCGTTAAACGTCACCTGACGATCTTTGTGATTGGCTCAGCGGTTATTGGCCTTGCTGGTGCGATGCTAACGACGTTAGATGGTCAGTTCACACCGGTTGGCTACCAGCCTCTACGTTTTACCTTCCTCATTTGGGTGATGGTAATCATTGGTGGTTCTGGTAATAACTGGGGTGCTGTATTGGGTGGTTTCTTCATCTGGTTCTTCTGGATTGAAGCGGAGCCAATTGGTCTTTGGTTGGTGGATACTCTGACCTCATTCATGGAGCCAACTCACTGGTTGCGTCTGCATTTGATGGACAGTGCTGCTCACATGCGTCTGATGACGGTCGGTATCGTACTTCTGATTGCATTGCGTTATGCCCCAGAGGGGTTAATCCCTGAGCGAACGGCTCGTAAGCACTGATTCCAAATGCAAATATGAACAGGGTTGGACGTTTTTTCTGACCCTGTTTCATTTTTGTGACCTATCTTTTTCCAACTAGCGTAGACTAAGGTAATAACATCTATTACTTGTAGGTCAATTGTGCAGCAGAAACCAGAACACTTCGGCTTCTTTTTAATGCCCGGTTTCTCAATCATCTCCTTTGCGGCGACGATTGATCCACTGCGTCTTGCCAATCAATTAAGCGGCCAAACTCTTTATGAGTGGCACTTTTACGGCCCGGCTGATCAGACTGTCACTTGCTCCACAGGTATGCGTTTCCAACCCACACGTCGCATGAACGATACTGAATCAATTGATCGTATGTTGGTGGTCGGTGGCATCGGTGCGCAACAAGAGTCTGAAACCTACTTGAATGACTGGCTACAAAATTTGGTGCGCAATGGTATCAGTTTAGGAGCAACCTCTACCGGTTCTCTGTTGTTGGCTGAAGCCGGTGTTCTAGAAGGTAAAACCTGTACAGTCCACTGGGAAGAGCGTGATCAGCTGACGGAGCTCTATCCAGACCTTAATGTCAGTGAAGAGCTTTATGAAATCGATGGTAACCTGATGACCTGTTCAGGTGGTTTGTCAGGTTTGGATATGATCCTTCAGCTGATAACCATTCGCCATGGTGAATCTTTAGCTCACCAAGTTGCAGAGCACTGTATACATCCGAACATTCGTCCTGCTCACGATAAGCAGCGTATGAAGCTTCAACTTCGCCAACACGGCAGTCACCCTCGTTTAACGCAAGCGTTGGAATTAATGCGCGAGCACATTCAACCTGTTTTAAGTTGTGAGCAGATCTCTGATCGAGTCGGACTATCGACCAGACAGTTAGAGCGGCTGTTCAGACAGCATCTGAATTCATCGCCAACAAATTACTACATGAGTTTGCGTCTTGAGTTTGCAAGGCAACAACTGAAGTCGACCCGTCTGCCAATTCAAACGGTGGCGAAAAAAGCAGGGTTTACGTCGACTAGCTACTTTTCGCGTTGTTACAAGAAACAGTTTGGTTTGACGCCAAGAGAGGCAAGAACGGGCGTGCACCGCATGATCGAACTGGGCGAAAAGGTTTAAGAGAGATCTTTATGTCGCTTGATGTGCTCTCGATCTCTCTTTTAATAGCTGCCGAGACTATTTTTCTTCGAACCAACTCTCTTCATTGAAGTAAGTAGAGAGCTCTTGCTCTTCGCGACGCTGTTCAATGGCTCTGCGAGCATTGAGTAGTCGTTTTGACTGATGTTTCTGCTCTTCTTGTGTCTTCTCTTCTTCAAAGCCCACAAGTAGATCAAAAATTTGAGTTTTTACCGGATCTAGTTCTTCTTCACGAATCAGCATAGGTCAACCTCCTAAGCAAACGTCCATGAACGGATCGCTCATGGCTACACTGTTCTAATCTCTTTTTTACTGAATGCGTCGCAATAATGCAACTGCGACGATTGTCGTAAAGAAATGTTACGAAACAGTGAAACGTAAATGCGTTAGTCAGGTCGGCGCATCATGAGTCGTCGATCGACCTGGCGAAGGCTTCTCAGACTGCGCTTGATCGTCTTAAGATGCTCGACGGCATTGGGTCCCAACCGCATCGCAACTCCAACAGCTATTACGTCGATAATTACGAGGTGGACCACGCGAGATGACATCAACGTACTGAGGTCTTTGTCCTCTTCTACGTCGACAAAGATTGGTATGGTTGCCAGTTCAGCCAGAGGAGTGTTGGCTGGACATAGTGTGATAACGGTTGCACCGGTGTCTCTAACAAGTTTGACGCTGTGCAACAGATCTTTCGTGGTGCCGGTTTGTGAGATGGCAACTACCACATCACCTTCACCGAGTGTGACTGCGGAGATGGTTTGCATATGAGGATCAGAGTAGGCAGCAGCAGAGATCTTCAGACGGTAGAGTTTATGTTGGGCATCGGCACAGACAGGTGCCGACGCTCCTAGGCCGTAAAACTCAACGCGACGCGCTGAAGCAATCGCTTGAATGGCCTCCTCCAAAGCTCGATCGTCCAACTGTTCTCGTGCTGCAGCCAAGTTGCCCATCATGGAGTCAAAGATCTTGTGCTTAAACTCCAAAACCGTATCGTCATGGTTCATAGAGAACTGTTCGAAGGTTGAGTTACTGGCTAGGGCCTGAGCTAACGTCAGCTTAAAATCTTGGAAACCATCGTATTGGAGTGCACGGCAGAAACGCACCACTGTCGGCTCAGAGACCATTGCTTCTGATGCCAGATCGACAATACGCATGTGAATGATGTCATTCGGCTGAGCAAGCACGTAATCAGCCACTTTTTGTTCTGATTTACGCAACTTAGCTTTGGCATCACTGATCTGTTTAAGAAGGTTAGCTGAGTTCACGCCAGGATCCATTTCTAAAGAGTATTGCGAGATAGTACATCAGGGCATACAAATCTTGTAGTAGCTTCGGTATCCTAAGATTAGTTACTAGTACTGGTTGGTTCATGCGATCTATTTTTACCCTTTTTGTTGTTCTGTTTAGCGCCGTTGCCACGGCAGCTCCTGATCCCGCTAAATTAGACTTAGCCTCTGTCAGTGTCATGATTAAAGACTTGGACACGCATGAGGTGCTCTATGAGCGCAATGCCGATCGCGTTCAGCCCATTGCGTCGTTGACTAAGTTGATGACGGGGCTTGTGACTTTAGATGGTCGTCTTCCTATGAAAGAGCGCATCACAATTGAAGTGAACCAGATACCTGAGATGCGTAATGTCCACTCGCGTATTCGTATCGGCAGTAATCTTCCACGTGCGGATGTATTGCATATTGCTCTGATGTCATCTGAAAACCGAGCAGCTGCTACCCTTGCGCACGCTTACCCTGGTGGAGCGAAACAGTTCATCGATAACATGAACTGGACAGCGCAAGGTTTGAGTATGACCAATACACACTTCCAAGAGCCAACCGGACTCTCTGAAAAGAATGTCTCCACTGCGAGCGACCTAATGCGTTTGCTTGAGGCAGTGAGCCTTTACCCGACTCTTTCTAAGGTGACGACCTCCTCCAAGCGTGATGTGATCTTTAAACGGCCTCGTACACCTATGGCCTTTTTTAATACCAACACGTTGGTCAATAAAAAGAGTTGGTCGATTCAGATCAGTAAAACCGGTTACACCGATGATGCCGGCCGATGTTTGGTGCTTAAAACTCGCATCAAAGGTCGTAATCTTGGGATTGTTCTACTGGACTCCTTCGGTAAACGCACCCATCTAGCCGATGCGCAACGGATTAAACGTTGGCTTGAAAATGGCAGTAGCGGCAAGGTCCCTAGGGGCGCCGCTAATTACCGAGATCAAAAATTAAAATCATTGATGGCAGCTTCACGCTGATCCCAGAGGTAGCTATGGCTTATCGTGTCATTCCCGTCACACCTTTCGAACAGAACTGCACCCTATTCTGGTGCCCTGAAACTAAAGAGGCGGCTGTGGTTGATCCTGGTGGCGATCTGCAAAAGATAACGACGGCAATCGAGGAAGAGGGTGTGACGCTGACAAAAATTCTGCTGACACACGGTCATATCGATCATGCCGGGGCATCCGCAACCCTAGCTAACGCGATGGATGTAAAAATTATTGGTCCTCAGCTAGCTGACCTTTTCTGGATCGAGGGTCTAGAGCAGCAAAGTCAGATGTTTGGTTTCCAGCAGGTGCAGAGTTTTGTACCGGATCAATGGCTCAATGATGGCGATACCGTCAAGGTGGGTAATTTTACTCTGGATGTCATTCACTGCCCGGGCCATACGCCAGGCCATGTGGTCTTTGTGGACCAACAAGCAAAAATCGCTCAAGTAGGTGATGTACTGTTCAAAGGGTCTATTGGTCGGACCGACTTCCCGCAAGGCGATCACGCAACGTTGATCAGCTCGATCAAAGAGAAGCTGTTTCCATTGGGCGATGATATTCGTTTTATACCAGGGCACGGTCCAGAGTCGACCTTTGGCGATGAACGACTCACCAACCCTTTTGTGGCTGATCGATGGGGCTAGTGCTGTAACTCGTTAATGAGCTCCATCAGTTCTACAGAGAGCCCCTTCTCCTGAGATATGACTGCGTCTAATGGTGTAGTGTTGACTGCCCCATTTGTCACGCCCACCATTACATCCGTCTGGCCCCCAAGTAGAGCATGTACCGCACAATTACCTAAAGTGGCCGCAAGTAATCGGTCATGCGCTGTCGGCTTTCCACCGCGCTGTAGATGACCTAATACACAGACTCTAGGGTCTTCACCGAGTTGTCTCATCTCTTTGGAGAGTTGATACGACCAGCCACCCTTTCCAGCTTCAGCAACAACTATGATGCCGCTGGAGCCAATGCCCTCTTTGCGACGCTGAGCTAACTGCTGGCCAATATCAGCAATGTTTGATTGATGTTCTGGAACAATAACCATTTCAGCGCCGGCAGCTATAGCAACATGGCAGGCAAGCAGGCCGTAGTTACGACCCATGACCTCAACTAAGAAGTGTCGATCGTGTGAATAGGCGGTGTCACTGATTTTATCAATCCCTTCAACCGCCGTTGTAATAGCGGTATCAAAACCAATACTGTCATCCGTTCCAAAGATGTCATTGTCGATGGTGCCCGGCAGTCCAATAACGGGGATAGAGAACTCTTGATAGAGAGCATGAGCACCTGAAAGTGAGCCATCTCCACCGATGACAATTAAAGCCTCTATTTGATGCTTGGCTAGAATATTGGCTGCACGTTGGCGGGTAGTTGATTCATGGAACTCAAGACAGCGAGCACTCTTTAAATAGGTCCCCCCTCTATGACAAAGGCCACTAACACTTTTGGAATCCAGTGTTTCGAACTCCTCATTTAATAAACCAGCATATCCTCGATGAATACCAATGACATCAATACTAAAAGAGGTTGCCGTTCTGACTAATGCACGAATGGCAGGATTCATGCCGGGTGAATCACCGCCACTGGTTAATATGGCAATTTTAGAAAACGAGCTCACATGTGAGTACTGAGGTAATTGATACATAGAGAGTCCAAAAGTGCTTTGCCTTCAATATTAGCGATAATTTGAGTAAAAAATGAGCAAAAAAAACGGAGTTTTGTACAGTTAATGATCAGATTTAATCTTTTTTTAAAAAAAGTGAAAAAAAACCTAAATAGGCGTTGACCCTAAGTCTAATATCGGTAAGATACGCACCTCGCTTGAGACGAGTATTCAAGCAGCCACCAAGAGACCGGTGGCACGCTCTTTAACAATTAATCAGGTAATGCGTGTGGGCGCTTGTTGAGGTTGAGCACAAAAGCTTAACAAGACAAGCAACCTATATGTGAATTCATTTAGTGTAATGTTTTTCTTGAGCAAGATTTAGATGGTCTTTATGACTGTCGAACTTTTTAACTGAAGAGTTTGATCATGGCTCAGATTGAACGCTGGCGGCAGGCCTAACACATGCAAGTCGAGCGGTAACAGAGA
>JAAZVX010000044.1 GCA_018623095.1 Marinobacterium sp.
AGGTCAGAGAGTGCAGATTGATTTTTAATGAGAGCGAGTGCTCGGCTAGGTAGCTGTGCACGAACTTCAAGATCTGAATTGGGGTAGACAGAAGCAAGAGCATCATTGGCTCGTAGGCGATCTCCTTCGGCCACAGAAACGTTGGTTGCACGGCCATCAAACGGAGCTTTAACGGAAGCGCGCTGACGATCAAGTAGTGATTTATCTAATTGCGCCTGTGACTGAGCAATAGAAGCCTTCAGTTGCGCCACGCGGTTAGGGTGATCGGCCAATGACTGTTGACGAGAAACAAGGCTCAACTGACGCTGCTGAGTATTCATTTCGGCTGTATCGAGTTGCTCCTGACTGGCTAACTTTTTGTCTGAGAGGTCGAGCTGGCGCTGTTGCGAGCGCTGAGCAATTAGCAGCATTTCTTCTTCAATTGCTAGCGCCTTTTTATCGGTTTCATAACGGAGCAGCTCAGCCGAAAGTTGTGCTTTTAGAGCATCGATTTGAGCGCGTTGCTGAGCGATTTGCAGGTCAATGTCACGCGTATCCAGCTGAATCAGTAGGTCGCCTTTTTTGATTGAGGCACCTTCACGGACGTCAACCGACTGTACATCGGCTGCAATGGAAGCACGCAAAACTACTTGGCGTGGGTTTTCAACTTCAGCGTAGAGCTCTATCTCTGGCGCGATCGCTTGAGGTGATGCAACCATCGCATTAACGCTCCAAGATCGCTCAGTGATCGGTTTGGGCGGCATTGTTGGCTTACTTGATTTTAATGAGACAAATACTGCAACTGCGATGCCAAGAATGAGGATTGGTAGAAGCCATTTAAGTAACCGTTTCACGGAGGCTTTTCTCCCTACGAAATTGATTTAAAGTGATCTTTAGTATACCTGCTGAGATCTACGTTCGCACAGCGAAACTGGACCGTTACACTGAGTTCAGGCAAGATTTTACAAAACTTTACCTAATGCTTGAGCTCTCATGGAATTAAAATCGACAACCTATCAACTGGACGGGGATTACTATCGGGTCGCTTATTGGCAGAGTGGCTCCATCTTTGCAGATAAAGTTCTGTTTTGCGTTCACGGATTGTTAGGTAGAAGTCGCGACTTCGATGAGTTGATCGCAGCGCTTGAGGATGACTTTCTCTGTATTGCCATTGATCTGCCAGGGCGCGGCCAAAGTGATTGGCTGAAAAATGCAGAGCAGTACGGTCCTGAGAATTACCTGCCAGCAATCAAAGCTGTATTGGACTCATTTAATAACCGACCGGTCCATTGGATCGGAACGTCACTCGGTGGAATTTTGGCCATGGCTGCCGCTAGCCTAAAATTAGTCACTATTGAAAAGCTTGTACTGAATGATGTGGGTAGTTTTATACCCAAATCCTCATTGCAACGCATTGCAGCTTATGTAAGTGATCCTGTTTTCAACGATCAACAGGCGCTGATCGATCATTTGAAATGTACCTACCCAAGTTTTCGCCATTTGACGCAAACCCAATGGCAACGGGTGGCAAAATATGGCTCGCGACAGGCTGAAGATGGTCTGCATCTTCACTATGACCCAGCGATTGCTATCAATGTTGGTTTGGCCTCTAGTGAAGACATAGATCTTACGTCATTATGGCAGGCGCTTGATTGCCCGCAGATGCTCATTCATGGCACCGCCTCTGATCTTCTAACGCAAGAGGTGGTGGATTCAATGCGTGATCTTAATCCCGATCTGGAACTGTTACAGTTAGAGGGGCTCGGGCATGCTCCCCCTCTGATGACACCTGATGAGCTGCAAGCTATTACCGCGTTTCTAAAAAGGAGTGATGCCTAATGGGCAGTATTGTGACCTGGCCTAGAGATAGGCTGCCGGGTACGCCCAAGATGAGGGCCAAAGCATTAGAGGCTGTCACTCAAGCCTTTGCATCTACCGTAGAGTCTCTAGATGTTGATCTCGGTCTGAATGAGCTGTTCGAGCAGATCTATGTGCCAGTCGCTTGTTCCATTTTAGAGAGGTTGTCGCCGGGCACTCCACTGATTGTTGGTATTAATGGTGCGCAAGGTGCTGGAAAGGCAACGCTCTACAATCTAGTGGATGTGATCCTCACGGAGGGTTTTGGGTTAAAGGTGACTGGTTTTTCAATAGATGATCTCTACCTGACACGTGCTGAGCGTGAGCATTTGGCTCAAACCATACATCCTCTTCTGAAAACTCGTGGCGTTCCGGGCACCCATGATGTTGGGTTGGGTTTGCAGCTTTTAGATAGACTTAAACACGCCGGACCTGATGATCTAACTCGGATTCCCATCTTTGATAAATCGACCGATGAGCGTGTACCTGAAAAGATGTGGCATGAGTGGCGAGGTTCGGCGGACGTCATCATTTTTGATGGTTGGTGTGTCGGTGGAACCGCTGAGTCTGAAGAGTCGCTGTCAACTCCTATCAATGAGTTAGAGTCGCTCGAGGATCCACATGGCATCTGGCGACAGTATGTGAATCAGCAGTTAGGTACAACTTACCAGGAATTATTCGGTTATCTAGATATGCTGGTGATGCTGAAGGTGCCAAATATGCAAGCAGTATATGATTGGCGTACGGATCAGGAAGAGAAGTTAAAGGATCGAGCGTTGCTGCGTTATGAAACAAAAGCATCAGCGGACCCTCTGCGGATCATGGATGGCACTGAGATTACCCGATTTATTGCGCACTATGAGCGATTGACGCGATGGATGCTTGAAGAGATTCCCTCACGTGCTGATATCACATTAGCGCTGAACGCTAATCATAAAATTGACAAAATTATTCTGCCTTAGATAGGTAAAAACGGTGCGGTAGCAACGCTGAGAACAATTCGATTGATGGTTCGATCCGTCGTTTGTGCAACAATTTCCGCGAGCATGTCCTGAGTCGCGATCATCTTGCCAAAGAGTCTTTCATAGCTCAGGTTGATGACCCCCTCATTCATACTGTCCGTCAGGATGAATAGTTGGCCATTAGATGTTTTGAAGTTATGCAGCTGCCAAGCGATCTTCTCTAAATTGCG
Organism: Marinobacterium sp.; assembly: GCA_018623095.1. Taxonomy (GTDB): domain Bacteria; phylum Pseudomonadota; class Gammaproteobacteria; order Pseudomonadales; family Balneatricaceae; genus Marinobacterium_E. The sequence continues at coordinate 3,029 of JAAZVX010000044.1, forward strand.
GGCTGAGTTGTACAGTTTTTGTGAATTGATCTCGTTTAGCATAAAGAACTCTTCACGGTAGTTGTAGGACGCGTGAATCATGCCGGTGATCGCGACCATTAAAGCGAATACGCGATCTCCTTGATACTCCTCATCAAAGGCTAGTTTGAGTGCATCCACTCCATAGAGGTTGTTGAGTTCTGGGTGACTGATCGGTCTTGGGTAACTCAAAAGCTGTTTAATTCGCGTTTCAATGGTAGTGCCAGCTGCCGCTTTTTTGAGTTCGCGAGGGTTGCGTTTGTAGAGCTTGATGGTGAGTTCGCGACTCATCGCGTTGATGGTCTTGATGTGTTGATCGACGATCATGTCGACTTCAGACTTAGCCAGATTCTGCAGACGAAGCTCTTTGTTTTGAACACCCACACAACCGCTAAGGGTTATTGCCATGATAAGCGTCACTATTTGTGCAGTTCTAGCCATTTGAGCTGGGATCCTGATCAGATACCGGTAATAATATGATTAGAGTATAACGTTCGAAAATCTGAATGATAGGAGTTTCGATGTCGACAACCCAATTAAGTGATGTGCGTCGTGAATACCTCGCGGCAGGTCTTCATGAAGATAATTTAGTCAGAGATCCGGTTCAACAGTTTGATGCATGGATGCAAGATGCTCTAGCGGTTGATCCTAAGGATGCTACGTCTATGACTCTGGCGACCTCTGATCCATCGGGTATGCCCAGTGCGCGTATTGTACTGTTAAAAGAGTTTAGCTCAGAGGGTTTTACCTGGTTTACCAACTATTCGAGTGAGAAAGGGGAGCAGTTAGCAGCTAATCCGCAAGCAGAACTTCTTTTCTACTGGCCTATGTTAGAGCGTCAGGTTCGAGTACGTGGACAAGTTGAAAAGATTGATCGCATTGAGAGTGAAGCCTACTTCCACTCTCGCCCAGTGGGTAGCCAGAGAAGTGCCTCAGTGTCTCATCAAAGTCAGCCGGTTGAATCGCGAGCGGTGCTTGAACAAGCCGTTAGTCAGCTTTCAGATATGACTGAGGTACCGTGCCCTGAAAACTGGGGTGGGTATCGACTGGTACCGACTCGTTTTGAGTTTTGGCAGGGACGTGAAAGTCGTCTGCACGACCGTTTTCGCTTCGAACCATCAGAGACGGGTTGGGTCATTACCCGCCTGCAACCTTAAGGAATTTAGATAATGAATATTTGTAAAGATGCCTTCGTCACTTTTCACTACGCCATTGTAAGTGATGAGAGCGAAGTGAAAGATGGTTCTAGAAATGATGAACCGCTCACGTACGTCCACGGTTACAGCATGCTCGTACCGGGTCTTGAACAGGCGCTTGAGGGACGATCGGCTGGCGATCATTTTCAGGTCCTAGTGGAAGCGGGTCGCGGCTATGGTGAGCGCGATGAAGAGATGTTTGATGTTCTTCCTCGTGAGGCCTTTGCTGACATGCCAGGTTTGCAAAAAGGGATGTTGGTTCAGCTAGAGGATGAAGATGGCGAGCCGCGCTTGGGTCGTGTTGCTGAGATTGATATCCGTGAAGTGAAGGTTGATCTTAACCACCCATTTGCAGGACAGGATTTGAACTTTGATGTTGAGGTGATGGATGTCCGTATGGCGACCAAAGAGGAGCTAGCCGAATTAGCCGAGTAATATTGCTAATGGCTATAAAGTGAATCCTTTTAAATCCGAATGTTCTTGAGCCTAAAGCACAGGCTTGAGTTATATCAATATATTGTTGCGGCCTACGAGTTACAGTTATTAAAACTTGATAAGTAGGAGTAACGAAATGTTCGGTATTGATGCATACACTTTTGAAACAGTTTGGCCAAGCCTTCTCGGTGTGGCTGCAATGGCAGGTGTGATGACTTGGGGCTTCTTCAAAGTCAAAAACCTGATGAACGAAGATCTGAAGAAGTAATCACTTTACATTCCTCTTCATGTCAGTAGTCTAAGCCTCTTCTTTAAGGAGGCTTATGGCTGCTTACTTCTCCCCAGTCGGTCGATTCGAATATGAGATCGAAGTTAAAAAAAGTCGTTTCATAGCGACCGCAATCCCTCTTAGTTCCACTGATGAACTCTATCAACTGCAATCAGAGATGCAGCGTCTGCACCCTAAAGCCAGCCACCACTGTTTAGCCTATATTCTAGGCGCACCTCAGTCTCCTAAGGCCGCTGGGTCCAGTGATGATGGCGAACCCAGTGGTACAGCAGGCAAGCCTATGCTTAATATTCTCATGCATAAGAATTTGGGGGACATAGGTGTCGTCGTGACACGTTACTTCGGCGGCACGAAATTGGGGGCAGGGGGCTTAATCAGAGCCTACGGGGCTTCTGTGAGTGAACTATCAGAACACTTACCGACTATTGAGTGTACGCCAAAGGTTGAGTGCTTGATTCGTTACCCTTATGAGCTAGAGGCTGATATTCAACAGATTGTTGTAGCAACCATCGCTGATGAGGTATCTGCAAGCTACACAGATTGGGTTGAAAAAAAGCTTCTCGTGGAGTTGGCTCAATTTGATACGTTTAAAACGGCGATTAAAGCATTGGCGTATCGAGGCGTTATGCTGCGCGTTGACGCATAAAAAAGGGCTGAAAAATTCAGCCCTCGCTTGTGTTATCGATGCTGATTAAAGATGTTTGATCGACTCTAACTGTTTCTCCAGTTGAACTTTTGAGCGTGCGGCTTCGTCGGCCTTAGCGCGCTCTTTGGTGACAACCGCTTCGGGTGCATTAGCGACAAACTTCTCGTTTGATAGTTTCTTTTCAACACGATCAATCTCACCTTGAAGGCGCTCAATCTCTTTTTGCAGACGAGCAATTTCCGCCTCTTTGTCGATCAGGTCTGCCATAGGAACGAGTAGCTCCATGGCACCAACTAACTGGGTCGCGGCAAGCGGTTTTTCATCACCCTCATTGAGGCTAGTGATGCTGTTCAATTTCGCCAGCTTCATCAAGAATGTTTGGTTCTCAGCTAAGCGGCGAGTATCTTCACTGTTGCAGTTAGATAGCATGAGTTCAAGGTCTTGTGATGGCGCGATTTTCATCTCACCACGAATGTTTCGAACCGCTGTGATCACACCTTTAACCCACTCGATATCGGCTTCTGCTTGCTCGTCAATCTTCTCCTCTGATGCGACAGGGAACTCTTTGAGCATCAGTGTCTCACCGTCAACGCCGGCCAACCCTTTAATCGTCTGCCAGATCTCTTCAGTGATGAATGGCATGATTGGGTGGCTCAAGCGAAGAATGGTCTCAAGAACACGAACCAGAGTGCGACGCGTACCACGCTTAGCCGCTTCAGAGGCTTGTTCATCCCAAAGAACCGGTTTTGAAAGCTCTAGGTACCAGTCACAGTACTGGTTCCAGATGAAGTCGTAGAGTGTCTGTGCAGCAAGGTCGAAACGGTACTCATCCAGCTGCTTAGTGACGGTTGCTTCAGTACGTTGTAGCTGACTAATGATCCAGCGGTCAGCAAGAGAAAGCTCAATCGCCTCTTGATTGTTGCCGCAATCTTCGCCTTCGGTGTTCATTTTGACGTAGCGGGCCGCGTTCCAAAGCTTGTTACAGAAGTTACGGTAACCCTCTAAGCGCTTCATGTCCCAGTTAATATCACGGCCTGTTGAAGCTAGGGCTGCTAAGGTAAAGCGAAGAGCGTCGGTGCCGTGCGCGGTGATGCCTTCTGGGAACTGCTTTTCAGTGCGCTTGCCGATCTTCTCGGCTAACTGCGGTTGCATCATGTTACCGGTGCGTTTTTCCAGCAGATCTTCAAGCGAGATGCCATCAATCATATCGAGAGGGTCTAGTACGTTACCTTTCGACTTAGACATCTTATCGCCACTTTCGTCACGAATAAGACCCGTTACGTAGACATTTTTAAAAGGTACCTGAGGTTTACCATTTTCATCTTTCATGAAGTGCATGGTCATCATGATCATGCGAGCTACCCAGAAGAAGATGATGTCAAAACCGGTCACAAGCGTGTCGGTAGGGTGGAAGGTTTTCAAACGTTCAGTATTTTCAGGCCAGCCTAGCGTGCCAAAGGTCCAAAGCGCAGAACTAAACCAGGTGTCTAGGACGTCATCATCTTGGTGAAGCTCTACATCGGCCGCCAAGTTGTATTTTTCGCGTGCCGCTTCAGCGGAGTTCGCAACGTAGACATTGCCCTGTGCATCATAGAAAGCAGGAATTCGGTGACCCCACCACAACTGACGTGAAATACACCAGTCTTGAATGTCACGCATCCAAGCAAAGTACATGTTCTCGTACTGCTTAGGTACAAACTTAATGTCGCCATCTTCAACTGCTTTTATGGCCGGCTTAGCCAGAGTTTTGGCATCACAGAACCACTGATCGGTTAGCATAGGTTCGATTACCACGCCGCCACGATCACCATAAGGAATGGTCATCGCGTTCTCTTCGATCTTAACAAGAAGGTCGAGCTCTTCCAGTTCAGCAACGATGGCGCGGCGAGCTGCGAATCGTTCCATGCCACGATATTTTTCAGGGAGCGTTGGGTCGATCTCTTTGTTGACACTGCCATCGAAGTTAAAGGTTTGTGCCTCATCGCGGATGTCTGCGTTAAGGGTCAGTACGTTGATCATCGGCAGCTTGTTACGCTTACCCACTTCGTAGTCATTGAAGTCGTGTGCCGGTGTGATTTTTACACAGCCAGTCCCTTTTTCCATGCTGGCGTGTTCATCGGCAACGATGGGTATGCGACGGCCGACGAGTGGCAGTAAAATCTCTTTGCCGACTAAGTTATCGTAACGCTCATCTTCAGGGTTCACAGCGACACCGGTGTCACCGAGCAGTGTCTCAGGGCGCGTGGTACCCACAACAATGTAATCTTTACCCTCTTTGGTGGTCACGCCATCAGCAAGTGGGTAACGGATGTACCACATTTTGCCGGTCACTTCGCGGTTCTCTACCTCAAGGTCTGAGATCGCTGTGTGAAGTTTTGGATCCCAGTTGACCAGGCGCTTGCCACGATAGATTAAACCCTCGTCATAAAGGCGTACAAAGACCTCTTGTACCGCATGGTAGAAGCCAGAGTCCATAGTGAAACGTTCAGTTGGCCAATCGACTGAGTTGCCCAGACGACGCATTTGACGGGTAATGGTGCCACCCGATTCGCCTTTCCACTCCCAGACCTTTTCAATGAACGCATCGCGACCAAGATCGTAACGACTCTCGCCAGTCTCGGCAGCTAATTTGCGCTCAACAACCATCTGAGTGGCAATGCCCGCATGGTCTGTACCGACCTGCCAGAGCGTGTTGCGGCCCTGCATACGACGGTATCGAATTAACGTATCCATTAGGGTGTGCTGGAATGCGTGCCCCATGTGCAAGCTGCCCGTGACGTTGGGCGGTGGGATCATGATTGAGTAGGCATCGCCTTCACCAGAAGGTGCGAAAAAGCCCTTCTCTTCCCAGTCTTGGTACCACTTTTGCTCGATTGCCTGCGGTTGATACGTCTTATCCATGAGGTGCTGTAGTCTCTGCTTTAATGATTGCCAGTTGAGAGTGTCTCAACAAAAATTTAAAGGCTGAAAGTATACCTTTAGAAGCCGTCATTAAACAGAGTCTCTCAATGAGGTTTTCTCTGTCATAAGCCCGTCTTCAGGTGAATTAACTGTTTTTTCTGAGGTCTTGTCTTTGAAGTGTCCAGCCAGCTGCTTTGCGCATAGCCCAGGACTGCCGGGTGGCCGCAAGAACTGATTCTGATTGGGTCACAATCTCTATGCAGCGTGAAGCTGACTCACTCCCCTGCGGTGCGTTTAAACCAAGATTGATGAATAGATCAACGGATTCTGAAGGCAGTTCACCACAGGCTATCGTGACTGGTGATCTAATGTCTGTTCCCATTATCGCATGCGGTACAAAGCTGTCCGGCCTAAAGTTCCACAAACTGTGGTCCAGTTGATTTAGATCGGCTTCATTTTCAGTGTGAATATGAATGCGTTGTCCTAGAGACAGAGCTTTTTCACAGAGTTTACACGCCAGCAGTTCACGACTGTCGTGATCACTGCTGGCGAGTATGTAATAGTCTGCGCGAGGCACGTTTAGGCCTCTATCTGTTCAGCAATATCGAGAAGATATTGAGTCAGCATTGGAACACAACGACCAGTAGCACCTTTGGCTTTGCCGCTGTTCCAAGCTACACCGGCGATGTCTAGGTGAGCCCAGCTAACCTCCTTAGTGAAGCGTGATAGGAAGCAAGCTGCAGTAATAGTGCCTGCCGCACGACCACCAATATTAGCCATGTCAGCAAAGTTGCTATCAAGTTGAGGCTGGTACTCATCCCATAACGGAAGCTGCCAGCCTCGATCGCCCGCAAATTCGCCTGCATCGAGTAGTTTGGCAGCAAGTTCATTATCGTTTGCAAGGAGCCCGGTCGCTTGATGACCCAGCGCAATGATGCAAGCGCCCGTTAGGGTCGCGACATCAATGACCGCTTGAGGTTTGAACTGTTGCACATAGGTCAGTGCATCACACAGTACCAGTCGCCCCTCTGCGTCGGTGTTTAAGATCTCTACCGTTTGACCGGACATGGTGGTGACCACATCACCCGGTTTGGAGGCTTCACCTGAAGGCATGTTCTCAGCTGCAGCGACGATGGTCACAAGGTTCAAGGGTAGGTTCATCTCGGCTACTGATTCAAATGCGCCTAATACGCTGGCAGCACCACACATGTCAAACTTCATCTCGTCCATTTCAGGACCCGGCTTTAATGAGATACCGCCGGTATCAAACGTAATGCCTTTACCAACCAGAGCATACGGAGCTTCATTAGCATCTTCTGCACCTTGGTACTTCAATACGATTAGACGAGGGGGGATGACGCTGCCTTTGCCGACGCTCAGAAGCGCGCCCATACCCAGCTCTTCAATCTGCTTTTCATCGAGGATGTCACAGCTGACACTGTCGAACTCTTCAGCGAGATTTTTAGCGTGATCTGCCAAGTATAGAGGTGTACAGATGTTGCCCGGTAAATTCCCTAACTCGCGAGCGGTGGATACCCCGTTGGCAATCGCAACTCCATCGAGTAGGGCACCCTCTCCGAATTCAGTGTCTGACTCTGGTAGGTGAATATGAATATGCTCAAGCGTCAATTCAGGAGCGGATTTCGATTTGGTAGTGTCGTATTGGTAAAGAGCCGCTGAAGACGCCTCAACAAGGCTTCGCGTATCGCGGTAGATATCATCGCTGTTGCCACTGGTGCGATCCAGAGCAAAACAGAGGGTTTTAACACCTAAGGATTTCACGGTGTCGACAGCGCTTTTGATGAGCTGCTGTTGTTTAATAATGGTTCGCTCGCTCTGTGAACCCACACCGGCTAATAAGACACGTTTAGCTTTGATACCGGAAAGAGTTCGCAATAGCAGTAAAGAACCCTGTTTTCCGGAAAAATCACCCGACTCTATGACTTCAGAAATGGCACCTGAACTGGCTTTATCAAGCGCTTTAGCCGAGTCCGAAAGTTCACCATCTGCTGCGATTGCAATCACGATACAGTCTGCTTCTACACTCTCAA
>JAAZVX010000142.1 GCA_018623095.1 Marinobacterium sp.
ACACTCTGCTTAATCTCACCGGCTAGCCTCTCGATATCGATTCGTGTGCCTCCAGAGTGATTCACTAACACCAGCGCTTGATCTTTATGAACACCCACTCGATCACGATAGACCCCTTTCCAACCAGACTGATCGATCAACCAACCTGCGGCAAGTTTAACTCCTGAAACGTCTTGATAATGTGGAATCCCAGGATAGGTTTGACGCAAACGTTCGAAGCAATCGATTGAGACAACAGGATTCTTAAAGAAACTACCCGCATTGGGAAGTAGATCAGGATTGGGTAGCTTTGACTGACGCACCGCGACGACTGCATCAAATATTGCCTGAGCTGTTGGCTCTTTAACTCCTTGAACATCTAACCAATCCTGAAGCGCAGCGTATGAGCATTTGGCTTCAAAGTGTTTGGATAATTCAAACAGCACGGACGTAATAATGAAACGGCCAGGGTTTCGCTTGAATAGCGAATCACGGTAAGCGAACTGACACTCCGATTTCTGCATAACACGGAAAGTGCTAGAGAGTGTATCAAACACCTCAACCCGATCGATTCGATCCGCTACTTCTACCCCATAAGCGCCAATATTCTGAACAGGTGACGCACCAACAGAACCTGGAATCAGCGCTAGATTTTCCAAGCCAAACCACTTGTTGTCGAGACACTGTCTAACCAGACCGTGCCAACTCTCTCCAGCAGCCACCTTAATAAGAACAGACTCTTGTGACTCTGATAGAAGTTCAATGCCTTTGGTGGCGATATGAACAACACAACCTGGAACCTTGTCTGCCAAAACAAGATTACTTCCGCCCCCTAGCCAAAGAGTAGGCATACCGTTCTGAGCAATGAAATCGAGTAGTTCAGGCAGGTCACTTAAATCAGTCAGTTCGGCAAAGAATTGAGCTTTTGCAGGCATCGCCAAAGTGTTGAATGCCGTTAAATCAAACTCATTATAGATGGTGAGCATTAAGAGAGTCTCACCTCTAGTTGCTTAATCAAACCATCTGAAGCCGCCTCAATCATATCAACCACCTCGTGGAAACCCGAATCACCTTCACCATAATAGGGGTCAGGCACTTCTGCCCCGCACTGCCCAGCAAAATCTAAAAAGAGGCTAAGATGGCCTGAATAATGAGTTGGTGCGATATCTTTCAAGTTATCCAAATTGCTCTGATCCATTGCCAAGATGTAATCGAAGGCCTCAAAATCAGCAGTAACCGCCTGTCTTGCACGCAAAGGCGTTAAATCATATCCACGCTCAGCACCGACTCGAACCGATCGCGGGTCTGGAGGTTTGCCAACATGCCATGCGGCGGTTCCAGCGGAATCAACTTCAACACGTTTGGATAACCAAGGATGGTCATCCAGTTTTTTGCGAAAAATGGCGTCAGCTGATGGTGATCGGCAAATATTACCTAGACAGACAAACAACACTCTAATCATTACAAACGACCTATTAACCTTCCATGATTCGCTTAAGTCGCTCAAGGTCCTCAGGTGTATCCACACCAGCCGGTGGAGCCTCAACGGCATTGGCTACATGAATTGAAACACCGTTGAACAGTGCACGCAGCTGCTCAAGGGATTCTGTTTTTTCGATAGGTGCAGGCGACCACTGAACATAAGCATTCAGAAATCCCACCCGATAAGCGTAAATTCCGATGTGACGACGCCAAGCAAACATGTCAGGCAGATTCTCAGGTAGCCCATCATTGGCCATCATATCTCGGGGCCAAGCGATCGGAGCGCGCGAAAAGTAGAGCGCCATACCTTGAATATTTGTCACAACCTTAACCACATTGGGATTTAATAGATCGGTTTTCGTCTCAATCGGCTCGGCAAGCGTCGAAATACCGGCATCTTGGTGAGCCGCCAGGTTATCGGCAACTTGATCAATCAATTTGGCCGGAATCAACGGTTCATCGCCCTGAACATTGACAACAATTTCATGATCGGCCAACCCAATCTGGTTAACCACCTCTTGAAGCCTATCCGTACCAGATGGGTGATCCGCCGAGGTCATACAGACCTCTGCACCAAAACGTTTGGCGACCGACTCAATCCTAGGATCATCGGTTGCAACTATGACTCGACTTGCCCCGCTCTCTAATGACCGTTCATAGACGTGTTGCACCATAGTTTTACCCGCCAGCTCAACCAACGGCTTGCCAGGGAAACGGGTCGATGCATAGCGTGCGGGAATGACAACAGTGAAACTCATCAATGCTACTCCGGTAGACGCTCTTCACTGGTTAACGTGCGAGCTTCGCTTTCAAGCATTACCGGTATACCATCACGAATAGGGTAAGCTAAACCGCTGGTGCGACAGACTAACTCATTACTCTCCTTGTCCCACTCCAAAGGAGCTTTGCTGACAGGACAAACAAGGATATCGAGTAATTTAGGATCCATTTTTTTCTCCGTTACGGTTCACAATTCGTTTCAACAATCGGGCTAAATGCTCCGTCACTTCGGGTGCAAATTCCGCTTCTACTGAAAGCGCCCAACAGTTATCTGGGGCTATAGCCTGACATTTTACTGCATCTTTATCCGTCATCACCAATGGCAACGAACGGTATTGATCGAGTAACTCTTTAGAAATCTCTGCGTGATCCCTCAAAGGGATCGTTTTAAGCTCTAAACCAAGGGCCGTTAGAGTATCAAAGAAGCGCGCTGGGTTACCGATACCAGCCAGTGCATAGACGGTTTTACTCCCTATCTCATCAATAGTAAGCGCCTTTTTAACACCAGAGGCCAGATGCCTAAAAGCGATGGGGCGTAGACGATAGGTGAGAGCACCGGGGTAACGGAAAGGCCCCTCCCCGTTCAACACAACCAGATCAACCTCATTCAAACGTGAACACTCTTCTCTTAGCG
>JAAZVX010000007.1 GCA_018623095.1 Marinobacterium sp.
AAGTGTGAGCTCGTCATCACCTTCGATGATGATAAACCGATCAAAGCGGTGGTTAACTCAACAGAGTACTCACCCTTTGTGCAGGAGCTTCAGACCTGTAACGATCTGGTACAACAGCTGCAGTAATCAGCGCTGCTTTTTTTACAAACGTTTTTCGCTGGGTAGTTGTGAAATAAATTTGATTTTACTACTTAAAGGACTAGTCTTTGTGTAGATTTCTTTTGGTAACAAGCACGCTTTAAAAAATCACCCTTATCCTTGAGGTCATCGTTTGTGAATTTGCTGCAGAAATTTAAAAACACACCCACATGGTTAAAAGTCGTCATTCTCTCGACCCAAGGCCTGTTTCTGTTTGCAATTTGGATCACGCTGTATGGCTTTTACTCGGATCATCAGCGCCATATCGCATACGAAGAAGCGACTGCGCAGCAAAAACTCTATCGCGCAGCGATTACCAGACTGGGTGAGTATCGTGGTAGCTGTACACTGAAAAGGATCGCAACCTCACCATCGGCTGAAATAAACCAACTCTGTAATGAGTCCAGTTTGAATCTAATGACGGCGTTAGAGTCAATTGGGTACTCCTCCAGCGACATCGATCAAGTGCTATCCACTGATGGCGCCTACTACGAAGTTTTCTTAAGAAAGACCGCCAACTCTGAACAACTATTGAAAGAGCTGTTTAAAATATACAGTGACTCACGGGTACAGTTAGAAGAGGAGATCCCCTCTTATACTGCAGGTCGATTAATTTTTGTGCACCTACCGGATCTTATCGAGAAAATAGGATTTGTTCGCGGTGTTACCGGTTTAACTAACAAGGGATTAGTCTCAAGAAACGATCTATATCGTGCAGAGGGACGGGTGTTAGAGGTAGTCAGCAACACACGAAATACCGTTGAAGCGTATGAAGAGAGTGCGATGCAGAGTGCGCCACCTGAACTGTTTTTGGATTTTGAACTCTTAGAGCAGAGCGTCTTAGATCAATTTGATCGGATTGAACAGTACCGCTTCACGGAGTGGCTAGACCCATCGGTAGATTATGATCTAAAGCTATTTTCTGAGGCAACCGCAGTCATTCAAGAGGTGCTCAATTTATACGACGTGTTTGAAGAAACCTATGCCCGCTTGCTGTCTCAAGCGCATGACGAAACCATGCAGCAAATCTGGTTATCCCTTCTCTTTGGGCTCATCGTACAAATACTTCTACTAATGATGTTCCGGTTTATGTTGCAGGCGATCCACAAAATTGAAGAGACCTCTGACAAAGCAGTCACCGCATCGGCGTCACTGAAAAAAACACTGCAACAACAGGATAAGATGTTCGCCATTATTGGGCATGAACTGCGCACGCCAGCCGCCGCATTGAACATGCAACTGCAAGAGATTCAACTGGAATCTGAAAACAACAAACGAATTGAAGAGGCCCATGCCACGTCCCAGCACCTGCTCGACGTGCTGGATGATATGCGAGTGAGCACCGATAAATCACTGGTTAACGAGAGTCAAGTCGAGACGTCGCTTTCGGTCTATCGCATCGTCAAAGAGGCCAGCCACACACTCTTCTACACGGCCAACCAATATGGCTTCGATATCCAAGTGCGTGGTGATGCTGACGATCTTCACATTGGCTTTAAAAAGCAGATTCGACAAATCATTATTAATATGACGAAAAATGCCATTGTTCACAGTCAGGGCACGCAGGTTATTTTAGATCTGAGCCATACCTCATCAGCCGATCACACTGAGTATCAACTGCAGATCATCGATAACGGTAAAGGCATTAAAGACAAAGATATCGAACGGGTCTTTCAGGCCTTTGAACGCGGTGACACCCAATCTTCTGGTACCGGTCTTGGGCTGCACATCAGTCGCGAACTTGCCCGCAGCCTTCCTGATGGAGCTCTCACCTACCGTGCCAACCCAGACGGGGGTGCCATCTTTACATTGAGCTTCACACTTAAACAGGCTCAGAAAGACGCAGCAGCAGCAGCAGCAGCAGCAGCAGCAAAAGAGCCTTCCATTAAAGGCAAAAAGATACTACTGGTTGAAGATACCGCCACACTTAGAATGCTGGGTAAAACCCTACTCACGCGCGAAGGTGCCGAGGTTATTGATGTTGAGAACGGGGAGTTAGCCTTAAAAGCGTTCTCTGAGCACAGTTTTGATCTTGTCATCACCGACATCATGATGCCCGTTATGGATGGCTATGAATTGGCTGAAACACTTAGATCTTGGGGCGCGACCCTACCGATCATTGGTGTTACTGGGGCCACGGTTGGAAATGAGGCCGATAATCTATTAGCAAAAGGCGCTAATAGAGTGCTACCTAAACCGTTGAGTATCGCGAACCTAGAAACTGCGTTGCAAGAGATCAACGCTAGTTAGAGGCAGTTGGAGCGATCTTGAAAAGGTCGCGAGTTACCCTAAATCAATCGCCTCATCTTCGATAAGGCTCCAACAAAGAGCTTTAAAGCGTTCGTGAACGGTTGGAGCGATCTTGAAAAGGTCGCGATAATGATTCATTTTCATCGTTTCACTACCAGAAAGCTCCAACCTAAAAGTGACGTTCCTTAGCAGATACGTTCACCCGTTTGGATATCAAACGCCACCGCTTTCGCCGTGTTCACCTGTATCTCAGTGCCCTTGCCAGCCGTCATACCCGCTTTGGGTGAAAGACGTGAGTGAATATCCACCCCGTTCCACTGCCCAATCGCCATGGTATCCGCCCCCATAGGCTCAACCACGTCAAAGTCCAGTGACATGCTGTGCAACCAATCCTGATCTTCTGGCGCCGGCTTAGGTTCGGTAATCATCTCTGGACGTATGCCCAACACTACACGATTTAAGCCTTTGGCTGCTATCGCCTCTGCACATGGCAATTTCAGGGGATGCGTTTCACCAGCCGATTCAACGATCGCTTGGCCATCTTCAACCTCCACCTCAATAAAGTTCATTGGCGGTGAACCCATGAAGCCGGCGACAAACATATTCGCTGGGTTGTTGTAGATCTCGTCCGGTGTCCCCAACTGCTGAACAATTCCATCTTTCATCACGGCAATGCGATCGGCCAGTGTCATCGCCTCAATCTGATCATGGGTTACATACACAATGGTGGTGCCCAGGCGTTTGTGCAGTTTTTTGATCTCGGTACGCATCTCTACACGCAATTTTGCATCCAAATTCGATAGCGGTTCATCGAACAAGAAAACGCGTGGCGAGCGAGCCAAGGCGCGGCCCATGGCTACACGTTGACGTTGGCCACCGGAAAGCTGGCTCGGTTTACGATCCAGTAGGTGGTCGATCTGCAACAGTTTAGCGACCTCATCAACAATGCGATCACGCTCCTCTTTAGGGACCTTACGCATCTCCAAACCGAATGAGATGTTGCGCGCGACGTTCATAGTTGGGTAGAGCGCGTAACTTTGGAACACCATCGCGATATCACGATCTTTGGGTGACGCCAACGTGACATCTTTGCCAGCCAACTCCAGTGTTCCGCTGGTCGCGTCTTCAAGACCCGCAATGATGTTCATCAGCGTCGACTTACCACAGCCAGAGGGACCGACAAGAATCAGGAATTCACCATCCTGAATGTCGATATTAATACCTTTAAGGATGTTGGTTTCACCAAAGGATTTAGTGACGTTATCAATTAATAGAGAGCCCATAATGCTTATCCTTTTACCGCGCCAGCTGTGAGGCCGCGTACAAAATATTTACCTGCAAAGATGTACACCAACAGAGTGGGTAGTGCCGCGATCACTGCCGCTGCCATATCCACGTTGTACTCTTTACCACCCATAGAGGTGTTCACTAGGTTGTTCAGCGCGACCGTGATCGGTTGCGTACCCGGACCGGAGTAGACCACACCGAATAGGAAGTCGTTCCAAATCTGTGTGAACTGCCAGATGATCGTTACTGTAAAGATCGGCAACGACACCGGTAGGAAGATGTGTCGGAAAATCTGAAAGAAACTTGCACCATCCAACTGTGCCGCTTTGACCAACTCCGTCGGTACAGAGACATAGAAATTACGGAAGAAGAGTGTGGTAAAGGCAACACCGTAGATAACATGCACCAGTACCAAGCCGGTTACCGTATTCGCCAGACCCAGTTCGGCCAGTAGGCGCGCCATCGGCAGAAGAATCACCTGAAACGGGATGAAACAACCAAATAGCAACATGCCAAACATTAAATCGCTACCACGGAAACGCCATTTAGAGAGCACGTAGCCGTTGAGCGCACCAATCACCGTTGAAATGATGACGGCTGGCACGACTATCTTTACGCTGTTCATAAAGAATGGGGCTAACCCCTGACACTCGGAACCCGTACACGCACTGCTCCAGGCTTTTATCCACGCATAGAGTGTTGGATCCTGTGGCAGCGCAAGTAAGTTACCGCTGCGAATCTCTTCAATGTCTTTAAACGAGGTCGTCAGCATGACGTAGAGCGGAGCTAGATAAAAGAGAGCAAAGGCTGCCAGACAGGCGTAGATAAACAGACGCCCGATATTAAATGAACGATTAGCGACCATTTTTTCCACCTCTTAATTCTGAGTAGAGGTACGGCACGATAATCGCCAGCACACCCATTAACATAATCATCGCACTGGACGCACCGACACCCATCTGCGCTCGGTTGAATGCGTAGGTGTACATAAAGTTAGCCGGTAGATCCGATGCGTAACCCGGACCACCCCCGGTCAGTGCTTGCACAAGATCGAAGCTCTTAATCGCGATGTGCGACAAAATCACGATCGCGCTGAAGAAGACAGGTCGTAGAATCGGCAAAATCACATACCAGTAGGCTTTCATTTTACTAGCACCGTCGATTTCAGCCGCTTTAATCAAGCTATCATCAACGCCACGAAGGCCCGCTAGGAACATCGCCATGACAAAGCCACTGGACTGCCAAACAGCCGCAATCACGATGGTATAAATCGCCATATCTTGCTCAACCAGCCAGCGGAACTCAAAATTCTCAAAGCCAAGGTCACGCACCAGCTTTTCAAGGCCGAGACCTGGGTTAAGAATCCATTTCCACGCCGTACCTGTCACAACGAAAGAGACGGCCATAGGGTAGAGATAGATGGTACGCAATGTACCCTCTAAACGAATCTTTTGATCCAGAAGGATCGCTAGGAATAGCCCTAGCAGTAGTGAGACCGCGATAAACAGAACGCCAAACACCACAAGATTATTCAGAGCCACATCCCAACGCGGGTTGGAGAATAACTTGGCGTATTGGTCAAAGCCGACAAAGTCCCATTGTGGCAACATTCGACTCTTAGTAAAAGATAGCGCTCCGGTCCAAATCATAAAGCCATACATGCAGACCAACATCACCGCAGTGGTGGGTGCTAGCACGATCTTTGGCAATATGGACTCCAGCGTCATTGGCTTTTTAGCCTTTGACACACTCATCGTGAATCTCCTAAAAACGTAAAGAAGAGCCCTCAGGGTTGAGGGCTCTTGATCGGATTACATCGCTGACTGAATAGAAGCGATTAGCTGAGACTTACCTTCAGCTGCAGTCTGATCTGAGTTGAAGAAGTTTGTAGCAGTATCGTAGATAGCACCAGAAACCGCTTCTGGGACAGCCATACCGTGCGCGAAGCTTGGTACCAGACCGCCAGTTTGTGCAGAGGATACGAAGGCATCCATTGACGCGTGTGCACAGCTGTCGAACTCGTCACGAGCCATACCTAGACGCGCAGGGATAGAGCCTTTGTTGAGGTTGAAGACTTTCTGGAAGTCTTGACCTAGGATCTGCTTAGCCATCTCTTGCTGCGCTTGCTGTGCATCAGCATCAGACTGTGCAAAGAAGGCAAAAGAGTCGACGTTGAACGTGAATGAACCTGAAGTACCTGGTGCAGCAACACAAGCGTAATCAACGCCTGGTGTTTTGCCCGCTACAGTGAACTCACCTTTAGCCCAGTCACCCATGATCTGCATAGCCGCTTCGCCGTTGATAACCATTGACGTTGCCACGTTCCAGTCACGACCTGGAGAGTTTTCGTCTACTAGACCACGGATCTCACCAAATACGCGGAATACCTCTTCAGTTGTTGAGCTGTTTAGGGCGTCAGCATCCAGTTCTACGAACGCTTTCTGGTAGTACTCAGGACCACCTACGCCAAGAACAACCGCTTCAAATACTGTTGCGTCCTGCCATGCCTGACCACCGTGCGCTAGAGCAATGTAGCCTGCGTCTTGGATCTTTTTCGCTTGAACTAGGAAGTCATCCCAAGTCGTTGGGATGGTTGCGCCAGACTTTTGAAAGATCTCTGGGTTAGCCCACAACCAATTTACACGGTGTACGTTAACGGGTGCAGCTACGTATTTACCATCGTGCTTCATTACTTCTGAAACAACGCCTGGTAGCAGTGCATCCCAGTTGTTTGCTTGAGCAACGCTGTCGATGTCAGAAAGGAAACCTAGCTCACCCCACTCTTGGATCGATGGGCCTTTGATCTGTGCTGCAGTTGGTGGGTTACCTGATACTGCGCGTGACTTAAGAACGGTCATTGCGTTCTCACCGCCACCACCAGCAACTGCGAAGTCTTTCCAGCCTACGCCAGCTTCAGTCAGTTTCTCTTTTAGGTATGCAACTGATTTCGCTTCACCGCCACTGGTCCAGTAGTGAAGAACTTCTACGTCAGCAGCCTGTGCTGCAGTTGAAAGTGTTGCTGCAGCTACGCATGCAGCTAATGTACGTTTGATCATGAGTAAACCTCTTTATTGTTGTTGATAGGTAAAACTACCTGGTAGCAATATAACAACTTGAGTCTTACGCAGAGTTTCGTTCTGTTACAAAGTGTGACAGTGGAAAACGAAGTTCAACAATCAAACCACCCCCGTTGCGATCGAGCAGCTCAATACTTGCGCCGTGAAGCTGAGCAATGGATTTCACTATGCCCATACCTAGGCCCACATGAATGGATGAGGGTGCTTTATCAATTCGATAGAAAGGTTCAAATACTCGTTGCTTCAATTCATCGCTGAGACCCGGGCCTCGGTCACAGACTTGAACAACCAGCTCATTGGTTTCCGGTTCATTGTGACCAAAGATCTCCACCCCTCTGCCGTAGTGCAGGGCGTTGTCGATCAGATTGGTGAAGAGACGTTCAAGGGAGAGGCGACGACCCTCTAGGATAAACTCATCGGGCAGTACGGCAGAACTGGGAAGTCCTTCGATCTCTGCGCTAGCAAGCGCGGTTTCGATCACTTGCTTCAGATCGACCTGCTCACTGTTCTCGTGAATGGCACCATCTTTAATCATCTGCAGGGAGGCTTTGACCAGAAGATCGACATTATCAATATCACCAATAAGATTGTCGCGTAGTTTATCGTCATCAATCATCTCTACACGCAGTCGTGCTCGTGTTAGGGGTGTTTTCAGATCATGAGAGATCGAGGCAAAAAGCTTTTCGCGATCAGAGATAAACTTCTCTAACCTTTGCGCCATCTGGTTAAAAGCACGGATGGTGGTCTGCATCTCTCGCGTACCTTCGGCAGGAATCAAAGAGGGCGTCTTACCTCGACCCAAGGCATCGGCTTCACGTGCTAAGCGGCGTAACGGTCGCACAATACCCGCTACTAACAGGGTCACGAGCAGAATCACTGTCAAAGTGACCGCAAAAAGAGAGATCAACCGTTCGGTTTCAAACAGGGCGCTGCCCATAAGATCGCCGCCCGGGAAAACGGTCGCGAGGTAGACCCACTCATCGGGGTTCAGTTTCAGCTGCACCACCACCACAGGGCTATCGTCACCCGGGTCCAGCAGTGCAAAACGCTGCCATTTAGGCGGTAGCTGCACCATCAGGTTGTTTTCGGAAAGAATACGTAACTTGGAGAAGGCGACAAACTCTACAGCGAAGTCTTCAGATTGATAGGCCAACTGACGGGCTGCGTTCTGCTTAACACGCTCTCCAACAAGCTGCTGCAACTCGCTACTGGGCAGGGTCTCTAAATGAATTTTCTGGCTGTTGATGGAGACAAAATAGCGGGTACCGCCCATATCGCGCAGCTGATCCAAGACAATGTGCCGATACTCGCGCGGCAACTTTGAGAAGAACTGAATCGTCTGACCAATTCGCGCCCCCATCACTTCAGAGATCTCGACGAGACGCTCACGCTCTGCCTGCTGAATCTGACGTGTCCAAACGTAGGAGCTGACGGCTTGTGCCACCAGCACTCCGATGATGAGAACCAGAGACATTCGAGCGATGATCGACTTAGGCATCAGACGATCTCGCAGGCGGGACCAAAAGCCGATCATTTCAGAACCAAGTGATAACCTTTACCGCGAATGGATTTGATTGTTTCATCCTCGCTGAAGGGACTCAATTTCGTTCGCAGGCGACTGACCAGAGTATCAATCGAGCGATCCTGTGGCAGTGCCGCATGCCCTTTTATCTCCAGACTGAGTTGATCTCGACTGATCACACCGTCATGACCATGCAATACCGCTAAAAGATCAAACTCGGCCCCGGTTAGACTGAGAAGCTCGCCCTTCACATAGGCCGTTCGCTTTGCTTTATCCAGCGTCAAGTAAGAGTCGGTTAACGCAGCTTCTACCGGTGCGGAGCGACGCAACAACGCTTTGATGCGCGCCAGCAATTCGCGTGGGTTAAAGGGCTTACCCATGTAGTCGTCGGCACCCAACTCCAAGCCCAGTATGCGATCGACGTCATCACTGGCCGCAGTCAACATAATGATGGGCAGATTGGAGTCCTGACGTATGGTTCGGCAAAGTGCTAGCCCATCCATACCTGGCAAACCAACATCGAGAATCAGCAGCTCGGCCTCAGAATAATCGCTCTCAAGCAGGGCTTCAGCCGATTCAAACGCGAGCACTTTGAAACTGTTTTTCTCTAGGTAATCAGATAATAGCGAGCGAATCTCGTGATCATCATCAACGAGGGCAATGACTGGCATGAAGGGTGAATTCCTAATTGTTATCTTTTTACTCTAACCATAAACCCTTACGAGAGCTACCCTAGGTAGGTTCACCAACAAAAAACCCCATGGCCTAGACGATGGGGTTTTTTGTCATAAGGGGGTTAGCCCTCTAAGGTACGCGCCCTTTCAAACATATATGGCACGATGGTCATACCGGCCAATACCACCGCCCCTAGAATCAACAGAGGCGCCACCGCAGCCATGCCAATCGTCACTAGCAGAACCGCCGTTGCAACGTAGACACCGGCAAGAATAAGCGCCAGTGAACGCTTCAACGTCACCGCCACGGCAACCGCACCCAACACAAGCACTAGAAGCGAGGCGAAGGATTGCCAGTTCCCAGAGACGATCGATTGCAGTTCAGCAACGGCTGGAGCGTCAAGTAGACGAGCTGTCTGGTTAGCCGCAAGATCAAGACCCGCCGCTTGCATCGCTACCATGCTGTTGTGTTCATGCAGTGAGATCGCCGAACTGATTAAGGCAGAACCTGGTGTTAAGCAGGCAAATAGCGCAAGCACTAACGCAACCACACCGAGCATACGCTGAACCTTAACCGCTGACTTAGACTGACGAACAATGTCCAACCCAACCGCCACAAGGATGATCAAACCAAGCACCACCATCTGCCAGAAGGTCTCAAGTTGAGCCAGAGTCAGACCGTTATTGATCAGTTTAAGAAGAATGACACCCATGAAGGTACCGATGATTGTACCACGCCCACCGAACAGCGAGGTACCACCAATGACCACGGCTGCAATAGCGTCTAGCTCCCACATCTGACCGTAATCAGACTTAGCATAAGGTGCACGACCTAGGAACAACATCGCCCCTAGTGCAGCACCCATCGAACAGATCACGTAGGTGTATAGCGTGTAAAGGCGTGTATTAATGCCCGCTTGGCGCGAGCCCTGCTCGTTACTACCAATGGCATAGATGTAACGACCCAGACGCATGTTGGATACTACGATCGCCAACAGAATGAAGAAGACGATAAAGATGATCATAGACATCTGGAAGGTACGGAAGAAGTCCATCCAGTGCTCGTTAACAAAAGCACCTATCGACTCCATGAAACCACTTAACTCACCCGCTTTGTAGTCTGCACGCAGCTCAGCAAAGGGGTTGTAACGACCGAATAGGTCAAAAGTTTCAGGCAGTTTAGGTGTTGCACGCGCATCCGTTGAAAGGTGAGCCGTACCACGCCAAATCGACAAGCCCGCCAGGGTGACGATAAAGGCCGGCATCCCGAGATAGGCGACCAACGTGCCATGAATAATACCCACTAATGCACCCATCGCTAGGCCAGACATGATCGCTAGCCAAGGCGGGAAGCCCCAGTAACTCACAATGTAGCCCGTGACAGCAGCGATTAAGCCCATTACAGAACCGACCGATAGATCGATACCCGCCGCTAGGATCACCAGAGTCATACCACCCGCAACAATACCGATCGCTGCAGAGTTGTTAAGAATGGTCATCAGGTTAGTGGGATGGAAGAATGGCTTTCCATCGGTCACTAGCTCGATGGCTAACGCAAGAATCAGAATCGCGAGCAGTGCGCCAGACCACTCTTTACGGAAGAAGGAAACCGTAACGCCGATCGCTTTATCTTGAAGGCTTTTAGAAGTCATTATTCAGGACCGTTTTTAAACAGTGAAATGAGAGATCGGGCCGCAGCCCGATCTCGACGAAGCATCAGTAAACTTATTTGATACCGACTAGGTCTTTGTAAGCACCCGAAGTAGAAGGAGTTACTAGGAAGAAACCCGTATCGATGCGTGGTGATACATCTTTACCCTGTGATGCAGCAACCGCAGCTTTGATGCCTTGGTAACCCATCTGGTAAAGCATCTGAGCAGTGTCAGCGTGTACCCAACCTTTGTCCATCGCTTCGATTGCGTCAGTTGCGCCGTCGAAACCAACCAGCTTGATGTCACCAGCGCCTAGGCCAAGGTTTTCCATTGCGGCTTTCGCACCCATAGTGCCGCCATCCCATGCGTTAGCAACCATTGCGATGTCGCTGCGTGAGTTTAGGATCGCTTCAACACCTTCCTGAGCTTGGTTCGAATCCCACTCAGTAGGTACTTCTAGAATTTCAGAGTTTGGACGAGCCGTTTTGAACGCTTCAATGAAGCCGTTACGACGCTCTTGGCCAGTAGACTGAGCTTGGTTACCCGTTACGTAGATGATCGCATCGCCATCGTTGATTAGAGTTGCTGCAACAGCACCCTGTACTTTAGCAACTGCGTAGTTGTCCGTCGCTACGAAAGAGGTAACGTCAGCGCCTGATACGCCAGTATCGATGGCAACAACAGGAATACCTGCGTTCATTGCATCGTTAACAGCCGGTGCAACACCTGAAGAGTCCACTGGCGCGATACCGATGGCGTCAACACCTTGTGCTACTAGGTTTTCGAATACTTCTAGTTGGCTTGAAAGGTCGCCTTGGAAAGCTGGGCCAACAGTGACTAGGTCAACGCCTGCTTCTTCAGCTGCGTCTGCCGCGCCCTGGTTGATCATCATCCAACCTGAGTTGGTTGCTGATTTAGTGATGTAACCGATTGAACCCGCGTATACAGAGCCAGACATTAGTGCACCAGCTGCCATTACGCTTAGCATTTTTTTCAATTTCATGTGTAGATCTCCACATCTGTTTTTTGTTGTTTTCGGCTGTCTAAAGTTGATGCCTAGTTGCGATCTTCTAATACTTTATAGCAGACTGTCAATAATTAAATTGAATTGATTTAATTATTGACTCGCCCTTGATTGTTAGTCATATTTAGTCGCACACCAATAAAGAGAACGTTCTTTCAGGAGTCTTAAAGTGTCTCAAAAAGTCTTAGAGATCAGAGGGTTAACCAAGCACTACGGCGGTGTACACGCACTGAATGATGCCGACTTTGATCTTGCTCCGGGTGAGCACGTAGCAATTGTTGGCGACAACGGTGCCGGCAAATCAACCTTTGTTCGAAACCTAACGGGCGTAGAGCAGCGCACTCGCGGGTCCATCAAATTTTATGGTGAAGAGGTCAGCTTTGACTCCCCTCTGGAAGCGCGCGATGCCGGTATTGAGACGGTTTATCAGAACCTCGCGCTAGCCGATGAGTTAGACGTACCAGCCAATATCTTTTTAGGACGCGAGAAGACGAAATTCAATCTTGGTCCATTCAGCTGGATGGACAAGAAAGCGATGCGCAAGGAGTCTGAAGAGCTGCTTGAAAAGACCGGCGTAAAAATTCCAGATCTAAGTCAATCTTTGCGCGGCATGTCAGGTGGACAACGCCAGTGTGTGGCGATCAGCCGTGCTGCAGGTTGGGGTGAAAAACTGATCATTATGGA
The DNA here is from genome assembly GCA_018623095.1 of Marinobacterium sp. Taxonomy (GTDB): domain Bacteria; phylum Pseudomonadota; class Gammaproteobacteria; order Pseudomonadales; family Balneatricaceae; genus Marinobacterium_E. The sequence goes on from JAAZVX010000007.1 coordinate 12,309, forward strand.
TGAGCCAACCGCTGCCTTAGGTATCCAAGAAACTACTCGTGTTGAAAACATTATTCGTGGCCTTAAAGACCAGGGTATTCCACTGATTCTAATCAGTCACAACCTACGCCAGGTCTTTAATCTGGTGGATCGCATCATTGTCTTCCGCCAAGGTCGCATTGTCGGCAATGTGGTGGCCGCTGAAACAACGGGTAACGAAATTGTCTCGTTAATCACCGGTGCCGCCGATCAGGGTGTGCACGAGAACGCGAGCTACATTTAATTATGCGCAGTGCTTCAGCTTCTCAACGCGCCTCTGGTTCTAACCAGGTAGGCGTTCGTCAATACAATGAGCGACTCATCCTCTCGTTGATACGAGAGCATGGTGCGTTGACGAAAGCGGAGATAGCCAAAGCAACCAACCTGACCCCGCAGACCGCCTCAACGATTATTAATCGGTTGATGGAGCAAGATCTGTTAATTGCTGGCAAGAAACGCCGTGGCGGTTTGGGACAGCCCTCTACGCCTTACGCTCTTAATCCTGACGGGGCGTACAGTATCGGAATTAAAATTGGCCGCGCATCATTAGAGGTGCTATTCATGGATATGACGGGGAATATTCGAACCCGCCTATCACACGAATACCCCTTCCCAACGCCTAAAGAGGTTTACGCCAAAATAGAGGAGGGCATCGCCGCTTTGCTAGACCCCCTCGACGAGGTTCAGCGTGAGCGCGTCACCGGTGTCGGGCTAGCGACGCCCTTTGCACTTGAAGGCTGGGGAGATGAACTGGTTGAAGCCAAAGAGGCGCTCGCCGAATGGGCTAAAATCGATCTACTCGAAGAGCTAGAGAAAGTCACCGACCTTGATGCCGCCATGCTGAACGATGCCACAGCGGCTTGCTTGGCGGAATTAACCTTCGGTAATCCGCAGAGCTGGGAGAACCTTCTCTACTTCTACGTAGGTACTTTTATCGGTGGTGGCGTCGTTCTTAACGGACAGATTCTTCCAGGCAGCCATGCCAATGCCGGCGCACTCGGCTCAGTCCCAAGTTCCAATGGCAAACAGCTGATTCACTTCGCATCACTGCACCAGCTCGATAAACGCTTGAAGTCAGAGTCGATCGTGGCGGATTTCGCCAATCTATCAGAAACATTAGAGCAAGATGCTTGGACACTGTTTACCGAGTGGGCCGACAACGCAGCTCCCTATATTGCCCAGACCATTGCAGCCGGCTCAGCCTTTGTCGATCCAGACGGGGTGATCATCGATGGGCGCCTACCAGCAGTGGCTACGCAATACCTAGTACTGGCAATCAACCGAGCATCGAGTGATGTGAATTGGGAGGGTCTAAACAAGCCACCCGTGATTGCCGGCAACCTTGGGTTTGAAGCACGTGCATTAGGCGGTGCACTGCTGCCGATCTATTCAAACTTCGGTCTGGATAACCAAGCTTTCCTGAAATCCGCTCAGTCTTAGCCACCCTGTTGGGACTGTCTTGAGAAGCCTGACGCGATTCCGTCATGTTGATTGGAATATTGACCAGACCATTCTGACTAGAGGCCACGCGACTGGTCACGAGGCCATAAATATCAGGTAGATCCTGTACCGGTGTAATGTCAAAGTTAAATACAGATTTATAAAAGAATGCCGCCCACTAGGGACAGCGTCAGAATTAACAGGCTAAGCGAGTGCTTGGTGAGATAGAGCTATCGGCCGGTGCTGGTCTGGCCATGGAACCGCAATCCTGGCCAGACGCGCCGAACCAGAGCAATTTCCCCTCTGTATCGCTATTGCCATCACAACAATACCAGCAGGTCACAGAGTTTCGATTTAGTTAGAGGGCCTTTTAAACACCTTTAACAGCAGAAACACCATCAGGGTCATAGCTAAGAAGACTGGCGCAAGCACTTCCAGACCGATCGTTGACACTAAGAGACTCAACGAGAGCGGCATAACCACTAGGCCAACACCGGCAGCTGAGATCTGCATGCCAATTAGGTTGGTCACATGCGCTTTTGCTACTCGCTCTGAGGTGGTGGAAAGTAGTGCGGGGAAGGTTGGTGCGAACCCTAGACCAATGAGCGCCAAGCCATACACTCCGCCGGGACCTCCTATTTGAAGGGTGAACAGAACCAATCCAATCAGGGAGATCAATAAACCAAAAAGCGTCAGTCTCATCTCACCAAACTTGGGCGCAAGCACGCCAGCAACAATTCGACCAAGGGTAAAAGATCCCCAGTAGATAGTGACCCATAGCCCGGCTGTGGCAAGCATGACGCCGCGCGATTCAGTCAACAGGGTAAATGCCCAAAACCCTAATCCAATTTCTGCAGAGGTGTAGAGAAAAAACGCCAGCATACTCAGCCAAGCTGCTGGTAGCTTTAGCGTAGCCAACAAGCTGACCTGCACCAACTGTTCCGTTTGCATCGTTTCAGGCTCTCTACCCCACAAACCACGGTAGTAGATAAATGCAGAGAGCATTAGCAGCAATAAAAAGGCGACTAAAAGATAGCCCGGTCGCCACAGACCACTCATCGCGAGTGACAGCGTCATGATGGCAGGACCGATGGTCACACCAACACCAAAACTGGCGTGCAGCCACTGCATGATACGGCTTGAGTAGTGTTTCTCTACATAGGCATTCAGGCCCGCATCGATGCCTCCACCACCCAGACCGGCTATCAATGCCACAAAGGGCATCCAATACCAGCTCGGCACCACGACAAATAACACCAACGCGATCACGGTGAGCGAAGCACTTTGAATCAAGAGACCGGCCAGTCCTATGCGATTGATAATCGCACCAATCATGAAGCTACTTAGCGCATAACCAACGGTTCCGCCCGTCATAATGATTCCGAGACGATCGAGTGTAGTAGAGAACTCATCGGCCATGGTCGGCCACGCCACACCAAGCAAAGCATCTGGCAAGCCCAACGAGATGAAGGCGATAAAGCAAAGGATCAATAGAAGGCGGCTAGGATGCATGTGAATACTCTCTTAAATCACGTAAGTAAGGGTTTGATACTCAAAGTATGCTTATCGCGATGCGCTAGATTTTAATTTAGAGGCGATCAGATGGTGACTGCTGACCAGGGTGATGCCCGCCACTACCAGCAGAGAACCTAGAATAAAACGCGGACCAATCTCTTCATCCAGCAGAGTGGTGCTTAGCAAGACTCCAATGAATGGGGTTAAAAATGAGAACACCCCCAACCTAGATGCTAAGTAAGTTTTTAAGAGCCAAAACCAGGTCAGGTAGCTAAAAAAAGAGACCGCAACTATCTGAAAGGCAAAACTACTGATGACAAGGGGCGTTGGATTGAAGTGCAGATCATCCATCAACCAAGCAACGACCAGTAGCATGATAAAGCAGACCACCAATTGATAGATCAGGGTGAGAGGCGCAGGAGCTCTTGTTAAATTCGTCGTTCTAACAACAACGGTCGTAGCACCCCAAATGGCACCTGCCGCTAGCGCCAGTAGATCCCCAAGGAAAATATCCGACAGTGCATCGCCCTCTTCAACGGGCTGCCAAAACGCGATGACAATACCTGCAAAAGCCAATAAGACGCCTATCCATTGAAGTCTGGACAAGCGTTCATTCGGGATAAAAATGGACAACCCTATGGCCGCAAAGATGGGAGCGGTATAAAGCAATACGATCAAATGGGACACGTTTGTCATCTCTATGGCAATGGCTGCCAATAAAAATTCTGAGCCAAACAGAACCCCAGAGATCAGACCAGGCCACCATGTCGACTCACTATGGCTAAATCCTCCCTTGCCTCTGAGCCATACAAACAATGCGACCAGCACCGCACCTAAACCACAGCGCAGTGATGTTTGTAGCATGGGCGAAAAATCGTCGACCGTGGCTTTTAAGGCAACTTGTTGCAATGCCCAAATCGAGCAGAGCAGCGTCATTAATAGCATGGCACGAGAATCTATTGGCAGTCGATGGTCCATAAGGTGCTCCGGCTATATAACAGTGATGATGACACCGTGGATAAGTTTGATAGAGACCAGCATCAAACCCACTTCGACTAACCCAAAGAACCATCGATCCTTCAGAATCCTAGTGAGCTTAGCCCCCATGAACGTGCCCAACAATGCACTGGGTACCATCCAAAGCGCCAGCGTTAAATCTTCAGCAGAGTAGCCGCGAAGCGCCAAGTAAGGCGGTAGCTTAGACAGGTTAATCACCGCAAAAAAAAGAGTTGCTGTACCTGCAAACACAAGCTTTTCTAACTTTTGTGGCAGCACGTAGACCTGAAACGGTGGTCCACCGGTATGGGAGATGAATGAGGTAAATCCAGCAATCGTACCCCAAATCCAGCCACCAATTTTTGTCGGTTGCTTGGCCTCTTTGGCTTGGCGTTTACCAAACCAGGTGTAGGCGACAAACGAGAGCCCCATGATACCGATCAGCAGTGCCACAAACTGATCGGAGACGATCGAGGCCGTAGCCCAACCGATAAATACCCCGAACAGACCAGCAGGAATGAGATTTTTAAGATTGATCATTGAGAAGTGTTTTCGATAGAGCCACACCGCTACCATGTCACTGATGATATAGATCGGTAGTAACAGGATGGCACCAGTCATGGGTGACATCACTAAGGAGAGGATCGGCACTGACAACATAGCAATGATGGGCAATCCACCTTTTGAGAGGCCAACAAACCAAGCTGCAATCAGCGCAAAGACAAAGGCTGTACTTCCAAATTCAATCAATTACGGAAACCCATTTAGAATAGAGTGAGCATTAAAGTATACGGCGCTTTTTCAATCTATGTACAAAAGATGTTGCACTCATGCCGCAGGATCTTAGACTAGACATAAGTGACCAGTTTTTCTGGCAAACAGTTAAGGAAAAAATCATGGCAAAAATACTTCTGCTTCACGGCATCAACCACGCAATGTTCGGCAAGCGTGATCCGAAACATTACGGCACTTTTACGCTGCAAGATATCGAATCGGCTGCCGCAAAGTGGGCTGCTGAACAGGGGTGTGAGCTTGAGTGTTACCAGACAGACATCGAAGGTGAATTGGCGCGTAAAATTCATCAGGCCTTTTTAGAAGATATTGATGCAATCGTTATCAACGCGGGTGCTTGGACTCACTACAGCTATGGTCTGACCGATGCGTTGGCGATCTTTAAAGACAAAGGGCCTATCGTTGAGGTCCACATGTCGAACGTTCATGCGCGTGAAGAGTTCCGTCACAAGTCGGTCTTCTCGCACGTCGTCATTGGTCAGATATCAGGTTTTGGTTTGACCAGCTACAAGTTGGGAATTACTGCAGCGGCAGATGCGTTAAAGGGAGCCTAATTAGATGATAGGTTGGTGCCCTGTTTGTGAGACACGACGTCCCATACAACGTGAAGAGGGGATGGGCACTGACTACATTTGCACTACGTGCAAAACGAAACTGTCACTCAGCGGCAAGAATCAAATTCTTATCTTGCCGTTTTTTTTAGTGGTTCTCTGGTTAATTATCACGACGGTATTTACCGAAAGAGAGGCATTCAGTGCCGTTGAAATCGCCGCCCTGCTGATATCAATCCCACCTTTTGCACTTTATGCTTTGCGCTACATCACCTTTGAAAAAATCAAAGACCAGTAGCCTCTACAGATAGCATTTTAGCCTTTAGAGACAATCCCCAGCGGTAACCGCCTAATGAGCCATCGCTTCTCACAGCGCGATGGCATGGCACCCAGTAAGCAATGTTATTGGCACCCAGTGCTGATCCAATTGCTCGAACAGCTTTGGGCTTTTTAATGTTCACAGCAAGCTGAGAGTAACTCACCGTATTACCCTCTGGAATCTGACAAATCGCCTGCCAAACCTCCATTTGAAATTCTGTACCGATTATCCATGCGGAAGGTTTCGGCTGGTGACAAAACTGCCTATACAACTCAACTACCCTATCATTAGAAATGGACCAATTTGCGTGGGTAAATCGCTTTTTCAAATCGAACCAACCACTGACCTCATCCCCGTCATAAAATCCAAGAAAAAGCAGGCAGTCATCACACCATGCAGATCGAGCCAATCCAAACTCAGTCTCAATGTCGCCCGTCAGGATATCGAGCTGCGCCCCTCGGTTTTTAATATGAACGTTAGGCAACGGTATAAAATTCAATTCATGCATGAGTGATCCATCAATTGTTCATCGACCCGATAAGAGGCATTTTTTATTTATTAATCCAAACGTCACCAAACTGTCATCTTTAGAGCGTTTAATCTTGCTACTGAATTAATAAATGATAAAAGGTAACTGCGTAATGAATCATAGTGATGCGCTAGTAAGAATGCACCATCGTGGCTTTAAACTTTCTGAACTTAAAAACCAACCTAATATTGACCACACCGATCTTGATGCGGCGTTAAAAAAGATCGAGCGCGAGCATGAGGCCGCTAAAAGAAGCCTCGCTCAACACTCTCAAGCCAGCTTTGCGATGAGACTCTAATCGATCTCAATGTAGGTCCATCCTACTTTTTTCTACGTAGATAAATTGGACTTAGATAAACCTTTGGTTATAAACTTATTCGATCGGGCGCTCTAAGCTGTTTTAAGCTCCATAAGAGCAAACGAAAGTTCATGAATTGAGGTGGATAAAATGAAAAAGACACTACTAGGCCTAACTGCCGCTGCTCTTATGGTTCCTGCAACTGCAATGGCTGAGCGTGATGGCGCAACGGTATACAACACTTATTGTCTAGCTTGTCACATGGTTGGCGTAGCGGGTGCTCCAAAAACGGGCGACGCAGCAGCATGGGCTCCTCGTGCCGCTAAAGGTATTGACGCACTTCTAGCGACCGCTAAATCTGGCATCAATGCAATGCCTCCAATGGGAACTTGCATGGATTGTTCTGACGCTGAACTTCAGGGCGCTATCCAGCACATGCTTGACGCTTCTAAATAATATTTAGACGACTTTGCAAAAACCGGCCTAGTGCCGGTTTTTTGTTTTCTGGCATACAATAGGCGCACTGAATATTAAGGGAGATCAACTTGTCTGACCTGCTCTGGTGGCAATACCTTCTGATTGCTCTCATCTTTGTATGGAGCGGCTTTGTAAGAACAGGCCTTGGCTTTGGTGGTGCCGTACTGGCGCTGCCGTTTCTGCTATTAATCGTTGATGATCCACTCATCTTTCTGCCCATTATTGCCGTGCACCTGCTCATCTTTTCGGGGGCTATTACACTGGGGAATCATTTAAAAGCAAAGCGTTCAGGAAGCAGTGGGCTGAAAGAGAATGTTGATTGGGCCTACCTGAAAAAGACCCTAAAAGTGATGATCATTCCCAAGCTGATCGGGGTGTTTGGCCTTTTAACGCTTCCAAACGAGATCATGTCTGGGCTGATCTTTGTCATCGTTATTGTCTACTCAATTGGCTACATCCTTAATAAACCCTTCAAGAGTAACTCAGCGTGGATCGATAATATTTTCTTGATGCTAGGTGGCTATGTCAGTGGCACCTCACTAATCGCAGCGCCACTCGTAATGGCCGTCTACGCAAGCCATGTTGCCAAAGAGCAGTTGCGAGATACCCTGTTTGTCCTCTGGTTTATCCTTGTGGTCATCAAGATGGCTTCTTTCTTTGTTGTTGGCGTCGATCTGCAACTGATCCATCACCTTTGGTTACTACCTTGTGCTTTTATCGGCCATCTTTTAGGACAAAAATTACACCGTTATCTGGTCAAGACCGACTCAGCACGGTTTTTCAAAATCATTGGCACTGTACTGATCATTACCAGCACACTCGGTATTGCCCGGACCTTTGCTTAAGGACAGGGTATACTGTGCGGCAGTTAGATTTAAGGATTGAGACATCATGGCAGATAGCAAACAAACAACTGACTTCGAAGGCTCCCTAAAACGATTAGAGGCACTGGTTTCAGAGATGGAGAAGGGTGACCTTCCGATTGAAGAGGCCTTAAAATCCTTTGAGGAGGGGATCAGCCTAACCCGTGAATGCCAAAAGATTTTGCAAGAGGCTGAACAAAAAGTCGTGATGCTGACAGAGCAATCCGGTGAGCTGGTTGAACAACCGTTTAAAGAGTCTGACGAAGCCTAATGCCACAACCGATGTTAGCCAAGTACCGACAGAGAGTTGAGTTAGAACTCAGTCGACGTCTAGCAGAGCGCAGCGGTATTGACCCTAGCCTGCATCAGGCGATGCACTACAGTCTGATGAATGGTGGTAAACGTCTGCGCCCTACCCTAGTCTATCTAGCCTGTGAATTATTGGGTGGTAAGTTAGAGCAGGCCGATAGTGCCGCTTGCGCGTTAGAGTGCGTGCACAGCTATTCTCTGGTCCATGACGATTTGCCGGCGATGGATAATGACGAGCTTCGTCGTGGTCAGCCGACATGCCACATCCAATTCGATGAAGCGACTGCAATCTTAGCTGGTGATGCCCTTCTAACCTGGGCGTTTGAGCTACTTAGCGAGCCCGTTGAATCTCTATCGGCCACCATCCAATTGCAAACGATACATACCCTATCGAGATGCAGTGGCGATCTGGGCATGATCGATGGCCAAGCGTTTGATTTAGGTTCAGAGGGAAAAACGCTGAGTTTAGAACAACTGAAAAGTATGCATGCTGCCAAGACCGGTGAACTGATTCGTGCCTCGCTTCGCTTAGGGGCTCTGGTCAGTGGTTGTGCAACCGACTCGGATCTGGAAGCTCTGGATCATTACGCACAAAGCATTGGACTCGCCTTTCAGATTCAAGACGATATCCTTGATATAGAGAGCACGACTGAGCAACTTGGCAAGCCTCAGGGTTCTGACGCCGAGAGAGGCAAAGCCACCTACCCGGCACTGATTGGCCTTGCGCAGAGTAAAAGCTGGTTAAATGAACTGCATCAAGAGGCAGTCAAAGCTCTAGAGCCCTTCGGTTCGCGTAACAGTTCGTTAATAGAGCTAGCCGATTTTGTCATTGCGCGTAACCATTAATGATTACTGATATCCCCACACAACGTCCTGCGACTCCACTGTTGGACCAGATCGACTCCCCTTCAGATTTAAAAGGGTTGAATCTGGGTCAATTACAGCAGCTAGCGGGTGAGTTACGTCTCTATCTGCTCTTCTGTGTCGGTCAGACTGGGGGACATCTTGGTGGCGGACTCGGGGTAGTCGAGCTGACACTAGCGCTCCACTACCTATTAGAGACGCCAGAGGATCATTTAGTTTGGGATGTCGGTCATCAAGCTTACCCACACAAGATTCTTACAGGCCGTCGCGATGAGATGCTCAACATCCGACAACGAGAGGGACTTACCCCTTTTCCTGATCAAGCTGAAAGCGTCTATGACAGCTTTGGTACGGGACACTCCAGCACGTCAATCAGCGCAATTTTGGGTATGGCCATTGCGGATCAATTGCAGGGTATCAACCGCAAAGCAGTGGCTGTCATCGGTGATGGCGCTCTCACTGCAGGACAGGCGTTCGAAGCACTTAACCATGCAGCGCATACCGATGCGAATCTATTAGTGATTCTTAATGATAACGACATGTCGATCTCGCCCAACCAAGGGGGATTAGCAACCTACCTGGAAAAAAACTTACGTGAGCAAGCACTCACAAACCCAGTAATGCCATTATTTGAGGCTCTAAACTTCGATTACTCGGGACCGATTGATGGCAATGATCTGGATCTACTGATACCTGCTCTTGAAACATCACTGAGCAAAGAGGGCCCACAGTTCTTACATGTCAGAACTCGAAAAGGGTTCGGTTTCAAACCGGCAGAAGAGGATCCCGTTGGTTATCACGCCATCACTAAGCTCGAAAAGCCTGTCGTAAATTCACGTCCAAACATCAAATACAGTGATCAATTTGGGCAGTGGGTCTGTGACACTGCCGCTCTGGATAGTCGACTGGTTGCCGTCACTCCCGCCATGAAAGAGGGTTCTGGCCTAGTACCTTTCGCTAATGAGTTTCCCGACCGTTTCTTTGATGTAGCGATCGCTGAGCAACATGCCGCGACCTTTGCGGCTGGTTTAGCTACAGGCGGGATGAAACCGGTGCTGGCGATCTACTCCACTTTTTTGCAGCGTGCTTTAGATCAGGTCATCCACGATATCGCACTGCAAAATCTGGACTGTTTGATTGCCATTGATCGTGCTGGATTGGTTGGCGAGGATGGTCCCACTCACTCCGGCATCTTTGACATTCCGATGCTGCGCACCCTTCCCGAGGTGATCATTATGACGCCCTCTACACTGGATGAGCAGCAGCAGATGCTCTCCCTTGGCTACCAATATAGTGGCTGTGCAGCGGTTCGCTACCCGAGGGGAGAAGGTGTTAAAAACGAAACGCCATTGGCGCCCTTCGCCATTGGACAGAGCCGTTTAATCAGAATCGGCAAGCGTGCTGTTATGCTCAACTTTGGCCCACTTTTACCTGCCGCTAAGCAGGTTTCTGACCAATTAGATCTTGGCCTGATCGACATGCGCTTCGTCAAACCTCTGGATGAGAAGGCCCTTATAGAGTTAGTAAACACTTACTCATCATTTATCACATTAGAAGATGGCACCCTTGCTGGTGGCGCTGGTAGTGCAGTAAATGAGTGGTTGCTTAAGAAGGGACACACGATCGCCTGTCTTAACCTAGGCATTCCCGATCGGTGGATTGAGCATGCTACTCGCGATGAGCAGCTACTGGATGCCGGTTTAGATGCTCACTCTATTCAAAAACAGATAGAGCACTTTTTAAAAGCATAAAAAAACCTCAGTAGGCGTACTGAGGTTTTCTAGGTTTCTCAACGCATTAAGCATCTGGCTTGAAGTGCACTTCGCTCATCATATGGCCAAGCTTGCCCATTTTGGTTTCAAGGTACTGCTCGTTGTAACGGTTCTTACCAACTTGCAAAGGCACACGTGAAGACACATTAACACCGTACTCCTCCAAAGCAGCCACTTTACGAGGGTTATTGGTCATTAGGTTAACGCTCTTAACGCCTATAGCGTCCAGCATCGGCTGACACATTGAGTAGTTACGCATATCAGCCGCAAAACCCAAACGCTCATTAGCTTCCACCGTATCACAGCCAGAATCTTGAAGGTTGTAGGCTTTTACCTTATTCAAAAGACCGATACCACGGCCCTCTTGCCGCAAATAGAGCAGAACACCTTTCCCCTCTTCGGTAATGCGTTTTAGGGCCTCTTGCAGCTGAAAACCACAGTCACAGCGTAAGCTGAACAGAGCATCACCGGTTAGACATTCCGAGTGCATACGAGCTAACACAGGCTCCTCACCTGCGACATCACCATATACCAGTGCGATGTGCTCTTTACCGCTCTCTACCTCTTCAAAACCAACCATACGGAATACACCCATAGGCATTGGCAATTTACATTCCGCTATCAGTTTAATATCCAAAATATCATCCTCAACTCGATGCGTCCTTGCATCTTTAATTCTGTTTCAGTGTAGAGTGTTACGAACAGACCACTAAAGCAGATTGCTACAAAAGATAGTTTACCGCCTGTACGACCCCAAGCGCCATCAAGCCAGCCAATAGATCGTCCAACATAATACCCAGCCCACCCGAGACGCGTCGGTCAGCCCAGCCTATCGGCCAAGGTTTCCATATATCGAACAGACGAAACATAACAAACCCAAACAGTACCCACTGCCATCCATCCGGTAGTGCAATAAAGGTAATCCACAGACCTACAAACTCATCCCAGACGATGCCACCATGATCATGGACACCCAGATCGTCCGACGTTTTACCACACAACCAGCAGCCCAGTATAAAAGTAGCAGCTATTAACAGAAGATAGGGTAACAGCGACCAATCATTGAATAGGTACCAGATTGGAATGGCCGCTAACGTGCCGAAGGTTCCCGGTGCATTAGGTGCTGCTCCGCTCCCTAAACCGAAGGCTAAAAAGTGTACGGGGTTTCGCCAGATACTGGCAGGCGCTCTATTCATTTTCATTTCCAAAATGGTTAAAACCGAGTATGGCAGGCCGCGCCATCGGCTCGCCCAATTTCAATAGTGCGATCTCTCGATCGTCTGTGATCGTTCCGACAACGGTCAACGGTAAATCCAGGCGTTCACTCATCGGCTCCAACTCAGGCACTCTATCCTGTGGCAACGTAAAGCAGAGTTCAAAGTCTTCCCCGCCGGAGAGCGCCCATTTTTCAGCTGATTCGGGGGCAAACTCACAGAGGGCTGATGAAAGTGGCAGGGCCTCAACGCATAGCTCTGCTCCAACACCTGAAGCCGTTAACAGATGGTTTAGATCAGCCAGTAGCCCATCAGAGACATCCACTGCTGCATTGGCAATTCCACGCAGAGACTTACCCAGCTCAAGGCGAGCTGTTGGGCGGTAATAACGCCCAAGTAGATACTCGGACTCCCCCTCCAGTTCATCCGTCAACATGGCCAAGCCAGCGCAGGAATCCCCTAAGGTACCACTGACCACAATGGCATCGCCCACTTTGGCTCCGCTACGTTTCAGCGCCATGCCACTGGGCACCTCACCATGAACCTGGGCGGTAAACACTTGGCATCGCCCTGAGGTGGTATCACCGCCGATCAATACCAACGAATAGAACTGGCACGCCTCTGCTAAGCCTTTTGAAAACATAGCTAACCAAGCTTCAGAGGGTTCATTCAGTGTACAGGCGAGTGTTAGCCACCTCGGCGAGGCCCCCATTGCAGCCAGATCACTGACGCTACTGGCAATCAGTCGCCACGCGAGATGTTCTGGGTGAATATCGGGCAGAAAGTGGACACCTTCAACCAGTGTATCAACGGATATCGCGAGTTCCGTATTGGGGCTGGTCGATAACAGTGCGCAATCATCCCCGATGCCAAGTTGGACACTGGGATGATCGCCACTTATGGAGTCGAAATAGCGGCGAATTAGATCAAATTCGCCTGGCATTACTTACCGCGGTTGGCTTTGATCTCGACAGCACGGACCTTTTGCGCCAGCTTATCGAGGACACCGTTCACGTATTTGTGACTTTCGGTTGCACCAAAGATTTTCGCCAACTCAACGCTCTCGTTGATGGCTACTTTATAGGGAACTTCGATACGGTTAATCAGCTCGTATGCGCCAATACGCAACACGCTCACTTCAACCGGATCTAACTCTTCCACGTTGCGATCAAGATAGAGATTAAACGACTGATCAAGCTCTGCTTTTTGTGCATTAACACCCTGCAAAAGCTCTGAGAAGAGCAGTACATCAGTCTCACTCATGTCGTTGTCGACACGAAAATGAGCCTCTACCTCATTGGTTGCGTTTTTCGTCAGCTCTTGAGAGTAGAGCGCCTGAAGCACGAAGCTGCGGGCATTGCGGCGCTTCTCTGTATTCGAGACTTTTTTGCGCTTAGGAGCCTGTTCTTCGCTCATCTTAAACCTCAAGTTGGCGAATCAGACTCACCATCTCAACAGCAGAAAGCGCTGCTTCAGCACCTTTGTTACCGGCTTTAGTACCCGAACGCTCAATCGCTTGTTCGATAGAGTTGACTGTTAACACGCCGTTTGCAACTGGGATGTCAAAGTCGAGTGATACCTGAGCAACACCTTTAGACGCTTCATTAGAGACGTACTCAAAGTGTGGTGTTCCGCCGCGAATAACCGCGCCTAATGCGATGATTGCATCATCCTGTTTCTGTTGAGCTACACGCTTAACGGCCAATGGAATCTCGAAAGCACCCGGTACACGAACGACACGGATGTTATCTTCTGATACGCCATGACGTTTTAAGACGTCGATTGCCCCTTCAAGAAGGCTCTCAACAACAAATGAATTAAAACGGCCAACAACGATTGTGTAGCGACCATTTGCAGCGACGAAATCGCCTTCAACTACTTTTACACTCATGATCTTTTACTCTGCAAAAGGGATGTATTCATCAATCTCAAGATCAAAGCCTGAAATTGCATTAAATTTCATTGGTGAACTTAACAGGCGCATTTTGCCTACACCAAGATCACGCAAAATCTGTGAACCAGTTCCGACGGTGAGGTAGGCACCTGAAGAGCTGACATTCACTTTGGACGGTTTAGAGCCGCTTGTGATCTGGCTAATCGAATCGCCCAGATCAATTCGGTTACCGCTGTCTAGAAGTAGGGCAACACCCTTACCTTCCGCGGCGATACGCTCTAGAGCGCGACGCAGGGTCCACTTAGCTTCGCTCTCCACCGCTACACCAACCACGTCACGCAGAACTTCTGAGCGGTTATGTACACGCACCATCGTCGGCTCTTCAGCACTAATGTCACCAAGATGAAGCGCCAGATGAGTACAGCCAAGAATCTCATCATGATAGGTCGTGAAATTAAACTGCCCGTAATCGGTCTCAAGTGCACCTTGATCAGCCACAGTCACGGTCTGCTCGTTTGTGGTACGGTAGTGGATCAGATCAGCAATGGTACCGATTTTCAAACCGTGCTCTTTAGCAAACAGCTCAAGATCGGGACGGCGCGCCATTGTGCCGTCTTCGTTCATCACTTCAACAATCACTGAGGCCGCGCTCATGCCTGCCATACGTGCGAGGTCACAACCCGCCTCGGTATGGCCAGCACGGCTAAGAACGCCACCAGGCTGTGCCATCAATGGGAAGATGTGGCCAGGCTGAACAATATCTTCAGGCTTAGCGTCGCCACGTACAGCAGTACGAACTGTGTGAGCACGATCAGCGGCAGAGATGCCGGTGGTTACACCCTCAGCAGCTTCAATGGAGACAGTAAAATTGGTGGAGTAGGCTGCACCATTGCTTTGGACCATCAGTGGCAGATTAAGACGCTCACAATGTTCACGCGTCAGGGTAAGACAGATCAAACCGCGCGCATTCTTCGCCATGAAGTTAATGTCATCTGGACGCACCATTTCTGCCGCGATCACCAGATCACCTTCATTCTCGCGATCTTCATCATCCATCAAGATAACCATCTTACCTTGGCGAATGTCGTCGAGTAGCTCTTCGACGCTGTTTAATTGCATATCCACTCCTAAATTAACGCCTGTGCATAAAGCCTGCAGAGGCTAACATCTCCAGTGAAATCCCTTCACCGGACGATTCAGATTCGTGCTTCGATTGAAGCAATCGCTCCAAATAACGAGCGATCATATCCACTTCAATATGGACAGCCTGCCCCACTTCATACTGACTAATGATCGTCGTGTCAGCGGTATGGGGCACAATGTTGAGGTGAAAGCAGGTTGAATCTAGGCTGTTCACCGTCAAACTAACGCCATCTATTGTAACCGATCCCTTCGGCGCGATATAGCGAGCGATGGCGCTAGGCATATCAACGGCTATGCGTACCGAACGAGCATCTCGCTCTATCGACGCGATGCTACCAACCGCGTCAACATGGCCAGAGACTAGATGCCCACCCAAACGCGTTGTGGGCAAGAGTGCTTTTTCAAGATTGACCGCTTCACCCTGTTGCAGATCCATCAACCTGGTGTGTGCCAGGCTCTCCTGCGAAACATCAGCCGTGAAATGATGCTGATCATGATCAATGACGGTAAGGCAGACTCCGTTGGTGGCTATGCTATCGCCTAAAGCTACGTCGGACATCTCCATGTGACCCGTCTCAAGGGTCAACCGAAGATCACCACCAATCTCTTGTTTGGCAGCCACTGAGCCGATCGCTTCAATAATTCCGGTAAACACCTAATGCTCCTACACTGTCCAGACCATACGAAGATCCTGACCAAACTGGCGGACATCCTTTAATTTCATTTCGATTGTTTGAGACATCTCGGTCAATGGTAGATGTGCTAAAGGTCGAGCATCAGACCCCATTAACTTAGGGGCCATGTAGTGTACTAGCTCGTCCACCAGCCCCGCTTCTAGCATTGAACCGGCTAACTGAGCGCCACACTCAACCAACACCTCATTGCAGGATTCTGATTCAGCTAGGTAACTGAGTAACTGAGGCAGATCGATACGCCCTGCTTCGTTAGCGATATGCACCTGTTCAGCACCTTTAGGCGGAACGCAGTCGTTTGAAGCGACTACTTGTAAAGTTCTTCCAGGTAGTGACAACATTTTTGCCGATGCTGGTAGTCGCCCATGCGAGTCGAGAACCACACGCAAAGGCTGTCGTCCTTCAGTCAACGGCAACACGGATGCAGGCAACTGTGCTTCGCGCACGGTCAATGCAGAATCGTCTTGTAGGACTGAGCCAACACCGGTTATGACCGCACTACTACGGGCACGAAGTCTTTGTACATCGGCGCGCGCTTCAGAGCCGGTAATCCACTGTGACTCACCCGACGCCATGGCCGTACGTCCATCAATGCTGGTCGCAAGCTTCAATCTGACAAAAGGACGACCGCGCTCCATTCTAGACAGGAATCCAGGGTTCAGTGCTCGCGCTTCACTCTCTAGAATACCGGCAGCAGCATCGACACCTGCGGCTTGCAACATCGCAATGCCTTTGCCAGCGACCTCAGGATTAGGATCAACCATTGCAGCGACCACACGAGAGACACCCGCATCGATTAAGCCTTGAGAGCAGGGTGGAGTCCGACCAAAGTGGCTGCAGGGCTCCAGCGTAACGTAGGCTGTCGCTCCGGTTGCATCGCCTGCCGCTTTTAATGCGTTCACTTCAGCATGGCCTTCACCCGCTCGCTGGTGATACCCCTCGCCAATGATCGCTCCATTGCGAACCAGCACACAGCCCACTCTAGGGTTGGGGTCTGTGGTGTAGGTCCCTTTAGCCGCCAACTGAATGGCTCTTGCCATGTAATGGCGATCTTCAATCGTAAAACTCAAACTAGATCGTCTCCAAACAGATCTGGACTCTCAGGCACCTGGGGTTCCTGCTTTTTCTGACGAGGTTTACGACTCGGTTTCGATTTAGGTTCTGGTTGCGGATCAGCGGTCTGTGCCGAACGAGAAGCGCTCTTTGGCTCGACCACTTCAGGTTCAGCTAGACGCTCAATCTCGAGTTTAAACTCATGGATGTCTTGGAAATCACGGTAGACCGATGCAAAGCGCACGTAAGCGACCTGATCTAACTTACGCAGTTCAGCCATGACCGCTTCGCCGACCAGTTTCGATTCGATCTCACGCTCTCCCGGTGCACGCAAGCGTTGCTTTACACGGTTTAGACAAGCTTCGATCTGCTCAATACTAATCGGACGTTTCTCAAGGGATCGAGTAATACCCGAACGAAGTTTCTCTTCGTCGAATGGCTGGCGACTGCCATCATTTTTGATCAGACGCGGCATCAATAGTTCAGCCGCTTCAAAGGTAGTGAATCGCTCATGACAGCTAACGCATTCGCGACGACGACGAACCTGCTGACCTTCTGAGATCAGTCGTGAGTCGTTCACTTTGGTGTCCGATGCGCCACAGTAGGGACAATGCATATTGGCCTCTCAGTGCTGTTAAAAGAGCGAAAAAGGGCAGCTCAATGCTGCCCTAGATATTCTAAGTGGTTGAGAGCGAACTCTCAAACCCACTGTTAAGCGTAGACTGGGTATTTCGCACAGATCGCTTTAACCTGCTCTTTAACACGGTTGATCACATCATCATTGTCGATGTTCTCAAGGACGTCACAGATCCAATTAGTTAGCTCAGCGACCTCAGCCTCTTTAAAGCCACGACGAGTCACAGCTGGAGTACCGATACGCAAACCTGAAGTGACAAACGGCGAACGTGGATCGTTAGGAACCGAGTTCTTGTTCACTGTGATGTTGGCACGGCCTAGTGCAGCATCCGCATCTTTACCACTGTACTCTTTGCCAATTAGGCTCAGTAGGAATAGGTGGTCATCAGTACCGCCAGATACGACATCAAAGCCACGCTGCTGGAAGACTTCAGCCATCGCCTGTGCATTCTTAACGACCTGGCCTTGGTATGCTTTCCACTCTGGCTCCATTGCCTCTTTGAAGCAGACAGCCTTGGCTGCGATCACGTGCATCAATGGGCCGCCTTGAGACTCTGGGAATACCGCAAAGTTCAGTTTCTTCTGCAACTCTTCGTCAGCACGAGCCGATAGGATCAGACCACCACGTGGACCGCCTAGTGTTTTGTGAGTCGTCGTTGTCACAACATCAGCGTATGGCAGTGGGCTTGGGTAAACACCTGCAGCCACTAAGCCAGCAATGTGAGCCATATCGACAAATAGATAAGCACCCACTTTATCAGCGATTTCTCGGAACTTCGCCCAATCAACAACACGCGAGTAAGCCGAGAAACCTGCGATGATCATTTTTGGTTTGTTCTCTAGGGCTAGACGCTCAACTTCAGCGTAGTCTAGATCACCGTTCTCATCCAAACCGTACTGAAACGCGTTATAGATACGACCAGAGAACGACACAGCAGCACCGTGAGTTAAGTGGCCACCGTGAGCAAGGCTCATACCCAAAATAGTATCGCCCGCCTTACATAACGCCATGAAAACGGCTGCGTTCGCTTGTGAACCTGAGTGTGGTTGAACGTTGGCAAACGTTGCACCGAAAAGCTCTTTAGCGCGATCGATCGCCAGTGTTTCTGCTTTATCAACGTACTCACATCCACCGTAGTAACGCTTACCTGGGTAACCTTCCGCGTATTTATTAGTAAGAACTGAGCCCTGAGCTTCCATAACGCGTGGGCTGGTGTAGTTCTCAGACGCAATAAGCTCAATATGCTCTTCCTGGCGCGTCTCTTCAGACTGCATAGCTGCCCAAAGTTCCGCATCATAGCTAGCGATGTTCATATCCTTACTAAACATGGAGATCCCCTGTATTGGTTCAACGATCTGAACACTTTGGCTGCAACCACGCAGCGTGATCAGTTCGAAAGATTTTGATGGCGCGCATTATAAGTCAAAACGGGTAGAAAAATCACTTGAAAAGCGATCAGGTCAATGTGTAATTGTTCTCAAGTTTACGCTCTCCTTCCTGTGATTTGATCGCCCCCTATCTGGTATACTCTGCATAATCTTTTTAAATGGGTCCTACAACCGCGTTGTAGCCCAGATATTTTTGCTAGGAATTAACACATGGCACAGTTTGTCTACTCAATGAACCGCGTTGGTAAGGTGGTCCCACCTAAGCGCGAAATTCTTAAAGATATCTCTCTATCCTTCTTCCCTGGCGCGAAGATCGGTGTCCTCGGTCTAAATGGCGCGGGTAAATCTACTCTCCTCAAAATCATGGCAGGCGTTGATCAGGATTACATCGGTGAAGCGCGTCCAATGCCAGGCATTAACGTGGGTTACCTACCACAGGAGCCAGAACTGGATGAGACAAAAACCGTTCGCGAAGTGATCGAAGAGGCCGTCGCTGATGTTAAAGGCGCTATGGCTGAGCTGGATGAGGTTTATGCAGCGTATGCAGACCCAGATGCCGATTTTGATGCCCTAGCAAAACGCCAAGGCGAACTTGAGAACCTGATCACTGCCAAAGATGGCCACAACCTTGATACGGCACTTGAGCGCGCTGCCGATGCGATGCGTCTGCCACCTTGGGATGCTGAGGTTAAACACCTATCCGGTGGTGAGCGCCGCCGTGTTGCTCTGTGTCGCTTGCTGCTTGATCACCCAGACATGTTGCTGCTCGACGAGCCTACTAACCACTTGGATGCTGAATCAATTGCATGGATCGAGCGTTTCCTTCAAGAGTACCCTGGTACCGTCGTTGCAATTACCCACGACCGTTACTTCCTTGATAACGCTGCCGGCTGGATTCTGGAACTGGACCGTGGCCACGGTATTCCATGGGAAGGTAACTACAGCTCTTGGTTAGAGCAGAAAGATGCGCGTCTAGAGCAAGAAGCGAAACAAGAAGCGGCTCATCAGAAAGCGATCAAAGCGGAATTGGATTGGGTCCGCCAAGGTGCTAAGGGCCGTCAATCGAAATCAAAAGCGCGTTTAAAACAGTTCGAAGAGATGAACTCTAAAGAGTTTCAAACACGTAATGAAACACAAGAGATCTACATTCCACCTGGCCCACGCCTAGGTGACAAAGTCATCGAGCTGAACAACGTCACTAAGAGCTACGGCGACAAGCTGTTATTCGAGAACCTCAACTTCTCGATTCCACCCGGTGCGATTGTCGGCATCATTGGTCCGAACGGCGCCGGTAAATCGACTCTGTTCCGCATGATTGCTGGTGAAGAGCAACCCGATTCAGGCTCTGTGGAACTGGGCTCAACGGTACAGCTTGCCTACGTCAACCAGTCGCGCGAGCTGGATGGTAACAAAACGGTATTCGAAGAGATCTCTGACGGCTCAGACATGATCACGGTCGGCAACTACACGACGCCTTCACGTGCCTACTGTGGTCGTTTCAACTTCCGCGGATCGGATCAACAGAAGTTTGTTAAAGACCTCTCTGGTGGTGAGCGCAACCGTCTGCATATGGCGAAACTGCTTAAAGAGGGTGGTAACGTGCTGCTTCTCGATGAGCCGACCAATGACCTGGACATTGAAACACTGCGTGCGCTTGAGGAGGCAATCCTTGCCTTCCCAGGCTCTGCGGTAGTCATTTCCCACGACCGTTGGTTCCTAGACCGTATCTGTACGCACATGATCGCTTACGAAGGTGACTCGCAAGTGACCTTCTTTGAGGGTAACTACACTGAATATGCGGAAGACTACAAGAAACGCTTCGGCAAAGATCATCAGCCAGAGCGCATCAAATATCGCCGCATGAGCTAAGCTCCTGTCGTCGTCAAAAAAGCCGCTTGAGACAGCGGCTTTTTTATACTTCAATCCTGATCAAACACCAGATCTGCCTGACGGCTCTGTTCGACCACTGTTTTGGCGTTAAGCAGGTCATTGTTCCAAGCCTTTTGCTCAGCCTGCTGTTGTGTGTAGCCATAGTCCAACCAACGCTGGATCAGACGGCGCTCAAGCTCTTCAAAGCTAGGCGAGGTAAACACTTTCAAATCAAAA
>JAAZVX010000143.1 GCA_018623095.1 Marinobacterium sp.
CTTTATTGGGTTCTCTCTCTTCAGAGATAGGTGGGTCAGATGAGTTGGATCTGGCGCCGTTAGGCTTGCAGCCTCAGGAGTGAAAAAAGCGCTCGACGATTTTTGTAAACAGCGCTGGCTTCTCAGCATGCGGCCAGTGCCCAGTCCCTTCGATAATCCGTAGCTGTGTATTGGGGAAGCGTTTAACGACCTCTTTTTGGTATTCGGGCTTGATGTAGTCTGATTCGCTGCCCTTAATGAATAGAGTTGGACCAAGGTATTCGCCTGCACTCATGGGGCTAGCGATCTGGTCGTACTCGCATTCAAGTGTCTCTAGGTTCATCCGCCAATTAAACCCCGTCTCGGTGCGATAGAGATTCTTCAGGAGAAACGCTCGAATACTTGCATTATCGATGTGTTGGCTGAGGTGACGATCAGCTTCCGTTCGGCTTTTGATCTCGTTCAGCGGGACCTGTTTTAGCCCTTTGAAGACATCGGTATGGTGGTGAGGGTATTGCACGGGAGCAATATCAACCACGATGAGTCGTGAGACGCGCTCTGGATGATTCAGAGCTAACTCCATGGCGATCTTTCCGCCCATCGAGTGACCCAGCAGATTAAACTGCTGCAACCCAAGCTGGTCAGCCAGTGCCAGTACGGAGTCTGCCAAGGTTCTGTAGTTGAACTGATCTACATGGGGGGAACGACCATGGTTCAGCATGTCGGGAGCGATGACATCAAATTGCTCTTGCAGTGCTTTGATAGGGCCGCCAAGATTTTCCCAGCTACCGAACAGGCCGTGTAACATCAAAAGCGGCTCACCAGAACCGCTTCGATGAAAGTGCAAGCTCATCGCTTACAGAACGTCCAGTAACTCAACGTCAAATAGAAGCGTTGAGTACGGAGGGATGCCGCCAGGAGAGCCCTGCGCACCGTAGGCTAAGTTGTAGGGGATGAATAGGCGCCATTTAGAGCCTTTGGTCATCAATTGCAGTGCTTCAGTCCAGCCTGCAATAACGCCCGTTACAGGGAATTCGATCGGTTGACCACGTTCGACTGAGCTGTCAAAAACAGAGCCATCCGTAAATGTGCCGTGGTAGTGAACGCGTACTTTGTTAGCCGTTGTTGGCTTGTCAGCATCCGCATCACCAGCTGATAGAATTTCGTATTGAAGACCCGATTCAGTCACTGTGACTTCGTCACGTTTTGCGTTGTCATCAAGGAACTGTTGGCCAGCGGCTGCTTTCTCTTTTGCTTCCGCTTCTTGCTTAGCGCGAAGACGTTCGGTCAGCTCATTGAATGCTGCTTGTAGATCTTCTGGTTCAACGTGCATCGCTTCACCGGCAAAAGAGGATTTTAGGCCAAAGGCAACAGCGTTGATGTCTACGCCGTCAAAACCGTTTTGTGCCAGTTGATCACCCATCTGGCGACCAATGCCGTAGCTGGCGCGCTGTTCAATTGTTTCTAATTTAATGTCGCTCATGATTTTCCAAATGTTTCGTTTAAGAACGGCGCGCAGGGTAACACATTCATCACTCTTGAACGAATAGCAGTGGGTCTACGCGTTGGTTATTTAGACTCACGCCCCAGTGTAGGTGTGGTCCTGTAACGCGGCCTGTTGCACCCACCAGTCCGATCTGTTGTCCTAGCGCGACTTGATCACCGACTTTTACGTCAATTTGGCTCATATGGCAGTACATGGTAGAGAGTCCGTGGCCATGATCGATGATGACGGTGTTGCCATTAAAGAAGTAATTTCCCACGGCGGTTACTGTCCCTTTAGCCGCGGTTTTAATTGGTGATTTGTCGGGTGCGGCAATGTCTAAACCTGAGTGAGGAGCACGAGGTTGGTCATTGAAAAAACGTTTCAAGCCAAATGCACTGGAGTAGGGACCCTCAGCAGGCATCGCCAGAGTCAGTATTGGCTCTTCGGTTTTCGTAAAAAGTTTGTAGGCGCTCTTTTGCTCAGCCGACTCGCGTTTCCAGCGGGCAACCTGTTTGGGGTCGGGTTCAACGTATTTGCGCTGTTTAATCTTCAAACGCTGTTCTGGATAGGCTTTATCGTCGAGTTGGAAAGTCAGTGTCTTGCCATTGAATTTTAGCTCCTGATCTCTACCAACCGTCGCCTTTAGGCTAATGCCCGCAACGGCTGTCCAGCTACCGTTATGGTCGATAACCATGACAGGATACCCGTCATAGGTGACCTCTGGTGCGGGCGCGCTACTTGGTAAACCAAGGTCGACAATGGCAACGCCACCGGGTACGCGAGACTCTGTTGGCAGTGCTTTGGCTGTCAGGCTGAATAGAGCCAGTGTCAATGTCATTAGAAACAGGGGTAGTCGCATACTCTCTCCGTAAGTCATCGGTTTGGTCATCAAGCGTCGGTTTCGGTTTGAACCTCAGTCACTGTGGTTTTTATCGAACCTTTTTGCAGTCTGATATTGATACTCTGTCCGGCCTTAATTTGGCGTGAATCGCGTATCACCTCGTGCTGTTCAGTTGTTGCGAGTGCATAACCTCGCTCCAGTGTCGCTAAGGGGCTAATGGCCCGGAGGCGACCCACTTTTTCGGCGAGCTCAAGCTTTCGTCGATCCAGTTTGGTCTGGGTGAGGCGCTCTAATCGACTCATCAGTTGTCTCATTTGCTCTCGGTGAGCAGTGAGGGTTCTACTTGGATTGAGGCGACTGAGCTGGTGGCTGCTTTGATTTAGCTGGTTGTGTTTATCGTGCATTAACCGATTCATTGCACTGTGCAGGCGTAGCTCTAACTCATCGCAGCGTTGCACCTGTTCACGGATACGCTCCCCAGGGTGTCTTAGTCGCTGTCGCAGGCTGTTTAATTGAGCCTGTTTTGCTGAGAGAACCCAATTAAATCGTTGTTTTAGAGC
>JAAZVX010000144.1 GCA_018623095.1 Marinobacterium sp.
GATCATATCAGACACCACTACTACCGAAGCCATCCGACCATCAACCCACATGGCATTATCTCATACGGGCCAGAGTTTGATTTGATGGCCCCGCATGGGCGCGAAACACTATGAGTGTTAAAGCCTTATCGTAGATGAGGCGATTAGATCGGGTGCTGCGCGGCCTTTAAAAGGCCGCTTTACACACTGGAAAATTAGGGTGCCCAGTAAATATCGACAGGCGTTTTACTCTGACGCAAAACCGCTCGAACTGGCATCTCTTCTGTATCGCCTTCCGACATTGCTTGTTCAAGCACAGGCAGTTTCGAATCACCACATAGATGTATGAATATACGCTTAGCGTGCAGTAACCTTTGCAAAGTCAAAGTCATACGAAGGTGAGGTGCCACTGGTGGTGTTACACCCATACAGGCTTTAAAGCCATAGGGGTTCAATGCAGCCGAAAGCTCTGGCGCATTGGGGAAGAATGAGGCGGTATGACCATCTTCACCCATACCAAGAATCACTGCATCGAACTCTTTCGGTAGCTCGTTAAGAACCTCTTCCAGTTTGGTTTGGCCTGAACAGGGGTACTCCGCATCATTAAAGTGCGGGATAAAATGAGCATCTGCCGCTCGATTCTGTAGTAGGTGAGTTTTAACAGAACGGGCGTTACTGTCTTCATGCGTGTCAGGCACCCAGCGCTCATCAGCAAGGGTAATCCAAACTTTTGACCATTCTAGCTCTTGTACAGAGAGTGACTGAAATAGAGCAGACGGTGTGCGACCACCGGATACCACTAGCGTCGCACGGCCTCGCTCTTCAATTCCCGCTTTAAGAAGCGACACTATTTCATCGGTTAAGCGACTTTCAAGTGATTCACGTGTATCAAATTGAATCATATTGGACATCTTCAAACCTCACTCGTGCCAAGAACGACCATCACGCTCGATCAGGGCAATTGAACCAATCGGCCCCCATGTACCGGCGTTATAGGGTTTCACTTCGTCGCCAACCTCTTTCCAAGATTGAATCAACTCATCACACCAAGCCCAGGATGCTTCAATCTCATCGCGACGAACGAACAGTGACTGATCCCCGACCATTGATTCAAGTAATAGACGCTCGTAAGCATCTGGAGTTCGCTGATTGGAATCACTTTCACTGAAATCTAGATTGAGTGCTCGGTTTTGTAGATCCATGCCTTGGTGCATACCAAGCTGTTTAGTCACAACGTGCAGACGAATGCCTTCATCAGGCTGAAGACGAATCACCAAACGGTTGTTGACGATGTCACGCTGCTTAGGATCAAAAATAAAGTGGGGATTGTTCTTATAAACCACTACAATTTCAGTCATCTTTTGCGGCATGCGCTTACCGGTGCGAAGATAGAATGGCACACCTGCCCAACGCCAGTTATCGACATTGACTCGCAGCGATACGAAGGTTTCAGTATTTGATTTAGTAGCTGCACTGCCCTCTTCTTCACCGTAACCGACAACCGCTTGACCACCGATGGAACCGGCCGTGTACTGACCACGAACAGCTCGCTTGGTCACGTTAGAGGCGTTGATCGGGTGCAGCGCTTTAAGAACTCGCACCTTCTCATCACGAATTGAATCGGCATCCAGTTTACTCGGCGGGTTCATTGCGACCATACAGAGCAGTTGCAACAGGTGGTTCTGCACCATGTCACGCATCTGACCCACTTTATCGTAGTAGCTCCATCGGCCTTCAAGACCCACCGTTTCAGAGACCGTAATCTGTACATGATCAATTGCAGAGTTGTTCCACTGTGAACCAAACAGGTTGTTGGCAAAACGAAGTGCAATCAAATTCTGTACGGTATCTTTACCAAGGTAGTGGTCAATGCGGTAGATTCGGTTCTCTGGGAAGTATTGTGCGACCGTATCATTGATCACCTTAGAGCTTTCCAAATCGTGACCGATTGGCTTTTCCAGTACGATACGTGTGGTGTCATTGATTAATTCGGCAATGTTTAGGTTTTTACAGATATCCCCAAAGACCGCAGGCGGTGTCGCTAGATAGTTGACCATGATGCGACTGTTATCAAGCTTGGCTTTTATCTTCTTGAAATCATCCGCCGATGTCATGTCGACCTGAACGTAATCAAGTCGCGCTGAGAAGCGCTGCCACTCCTCGGTGCTCATCTCGCCTGGCTCTAAAAATCGAACAAGCGTTGCCTCTACCGCCTCTATAAAGGCCGCTTGATCCCAATCAGCTCGGGCAATACCGATGATTTTGGATTCAGGGTTAAGTAGCAACGCTTTGTCGAGTTGAAAAAGCGCAGGGAACAGCTTGCGCATTGCAAGATCGCCCTTGGCACCGAACAGAACAAAATCACAGGCTTGATGCATTGCATCGTTCATGAGCTACACTCCTTTGGAGGTGAAAACACTAAATGTAAAAAATTTATGTAATTTTAGTACATTTTGGGTTGGTTGATCTACAAAACTGTAGTGGTAATTTTATATTTAAATGCACTAACACCCCACAGTTTAGTGATTAGATCAGTAAAGTCTCCAATTTACCCTGAAACTGTTACACTGAATAGATCGAAAGCCATTTTGTAATTTTTATACGTAAACTGATATGAGCATTGATACCATCTGCTTCAAAGGGCAGCTAGACGCTGTTCAACTGACCTTCAAAACATACCAAGTCTGCGTCTCACTATCAGGGGGACACATCCTTAGCTATCAAGTCGATGGGCAAGAAAAGCTTTGGATGAGCCCAAATGCCATCTTGGAATCGGGCCACCCCATACGCGGCGGAATCCCAGTCTGCTGGCCCTGGTTTGGTGCCCATGCAACGGATGAGAGCAAACCTGCACACGGCTTTGCACGCACCTCCC
>JAAZVX010000008.1 GCA_018623095.1 Marinobacterium sp.
GGGGTTCGAACCCCTCTTCGCCCACCATAACGGAGCGGTAGTTCAGTTGGTTAGAATACCTGCCTGTCACGCAGGGGGTCGCGGGTTCGAGTCCCGTCCGTTCCGCCATTTATGAGATTGCAGTTCTCAAATTCTGCACATCTTGTAGGAGCGATCTTGCTAAGGTCGCGATATTCGCATCGTCACAGACAATGCTCCTACAGATACGGCACACGCCTACGATATGGGCGAATAGCTCAGTTGGGAGAGCATCTGCCTTACAAGCAGAGGGTCGGGGGTTCGAACCCCTCTTCGCCCACCATATCGAGTTCTGATTCATGCAGACACCCTCAACCACCATCGACACTGTCAACTTGCCCAACGGCCTAAGTTTCGATGTTTTGCGTCTTGATCAGACGGATCATCTGATTTCGGGCAATAAATGGTTCAAATTGCTTCCTAATCTCGCGCATCTCAATCCGGGTACTCTAGTCGCCAGTTTTGGTGGCCCTCACTCCAATCATATCCATGCTCTAGCATACGCTGCTCAGAATCGAGGCCTGAGGTCGGTTGGTTTTATTCGTGGTGAACCTCAAAGCACGCCAACGCTCGATGATGCACACTCCTGTGGCATGCAGTTAATTTTCATCGACCGTGATACCTATCGTGAAAAGCCTACCCAGTTGCTAGCCGGTCAATATCAGTTAATTGAACCTCATTGGATTCCTGAAGGTGGCAGCAATCGAAAAGCGGTCCAGGGGTGTGCCACTATCTGGGATCAAGCCTGTTTGCAGGGACGCAAATATGATCAGGTCTATGTAGCCGTTGGATCTGGGGGAACGATCGCGGGTCTCGTAGCGGGTGCTCCAGATGAGACAAAGCTGGTTGGAGTCTCTGCGTTAGGGAGTACGGCAGACCTAGAAGATCGTATCAGTGAATTGTTGGCAGACCTGGCCCCTCAACAGGTGAATCCATGGTCTATTGAGGTGGCACTGCATCAACGCTACGGTAAGGTTTCATCTGAACTAGCAGCTACGCAGGTTCGAGCACAAGCTTTTGGGCTGGCGTTAGACCCAATCTATACGTTGCGAGTATTTCATTATTTAAACCGTCTTTACTTAGCTGGTCGATTAAAAAATAGGCGTGTACTCATGGTTCACACCGGAGGTATGCAAGGCCTGAGAGCTCAGCAACAACGTATCGATCGACTTGCAAAGGAGTTTGTTGGCCCACTCCCTTTTTAACGCTATTAACACCTAGGTCGTCTAACTTTATCACTCTACAAGCTTTATACTCACTTTAACTTATAAAATGATATCCGCAGGGAAACGCACAGGGTATGTATCAATTTCGTAACATCGGTCTGATTGGCCGCCTAGGAAGCAAAAAAGTCATCGATACAATGAAGCAGCTCATTCGGTTTCTTGAGCAGCGTCACTTGAACATCGTAATCGACGATAAAATCTCAGAGTTGATGCCTGGTCATGGTCTGCAAGTATCGCCACAAAAACTGATGGGCGAAGTCGCTGATCTGGTGATTGTGGTGGGTGGTGACGGCAGTCTTCTGGGTGCTGCTCGCTCTTTGGCATCGTCCAATGTTCCCGTGCTCGGGGTAAACCGAGGTAACCTAGGCTTCTTGACCGATATTAAACCTGAAGAGATCGAAGAGATGGTCGATCAGGTTCTTGAGGGTCACTACATTGTTGATAAGCGTTTTTTGCTGGATGTATCCGTCAAGCGAAATGGCGAACCGATCGCTGAGACGACGGCACTTAACGACTGTGTACTACACCCTGGTAAAGCGACTCGAATGATTGAGTTTGAGCTCTGGATCGAAGGTCAGTTCGTCTACACACAACGTTCAGATGGTCTTATCGTTGCTACACCGACAGGCTCAACCGCCTACTCACTATCAGCCGGCGGCCCACTGATGCACCCTAAACTGGATGCGTTGGTTTTAGTGCCTATGTTCCCGCATACACTGTCAAGTCGACCCATTGTGGTGGACGGTAACTCAGAATTGAAACTGGTGATCAGTGAAAACAATGATACTTACCCATCCGTCGCTTGTGATGGCCAAAGCAATATTGCCTTGGCGCCTGGGGATACTGTGACGATCAGTAAAAAACCACAGAAACTGCGCCTTCTTCATCCAGAAAGCTACGATTTTTACAGCACCTGCCGGACCAAGCTCGGTTGGAGCTCAAAGCTCTGGGATAAGTAGTTTTGCAACGTCAGGGTATAGATTTAATTGGTGATATCCACGGCTGTGGCGAAAGCTTAAAGCTGCTGCTTAACCGTATGGGTTATAGGAAAATTGATGGCGCTTACCGCCACCCTAGCCGCCGCGTTATTTTTCTGGGTGATATCATCGATCGTGGTCCGCGCATTGTTGAGACTTACGAGATTGTTCGTGCCATGGTTGAGAAAGCGGGTGCCGCCATTGTCATGGGCAACCACGAGTATAACTACTACTGTTTTAAAACTCCCAAGGGCGATGGCAGTGGTGATTACCTTCGTGAACACACGCCAAGACACCAGCGAATTGTTCAAGAGACCCTAGATCAATTTGCACATCGTCAATCGGATGAACAAGAGCTGTTGGATTGGATTGAATCGATTCCACTGTTTATAGAACAGGATGATCTTAGAGTTGTTCATGCTTGTTGGCACTCAACATTGATCAACCGCTTACGAGAGCGGGTAGGTACAGCACCTGTCGTCGACAAGCAGTTTCTTTTGAACTCAGTTAAACCGCACAGTTTTGAGTTCCTAGTGATGGATCGATTGACTCGAGGTACACACTTACGTCTGCCTAACAATGAAGTGATGATCAGTAAGGATGGTTTTAAGCGTCACTACTTTAGAACGCGTTTTTGGGCGCAAGAACCCAAGCGCATGGGGGATGTGGTGTTTCAGCCTGATCCGTTACCAGAGCATATAGCACGGACGGAGCTAACGCCGGCTGATTATGTGGATCTGCAGTTCTACTCTCGCGATGAGCGTCCACTGTTTATTGGCCACTACTGGTGTGAAGGTGAACCTAAGCCGGTTGCCGACAACATCGCCTGTCTGGATTACAGTGCCGTGAAGTATGGCAAGTTAGTTGCCTATCGTTTTGATGGTGAAACTACACTCGATAGCAGCAAGTTTGTTTGGTTGGATGTCGATGCGGAGTTCCCTCGCTAGTGTTACCTGTTGTGAAAACGGATCTAACCGTCGATCTAACCGAGTTCACTCATTTTTTATGGGCCAATGACATTCCACATCGGGTTGTGGAAGAGGATGACTGCCAAACACTGTTTGTAGCGGCACACATTAATCGTGAAAAAGTACTTGATCTGTTTAACTATTGGCAAGAGGGTGGGGATCTCAACAAGATCAAGGTACAGGTTAAAAACCCTAAGAGCCTATCCTCTTTTAACATTGCAGAGCTAAAACAGCTGCCTGCAACAGCAGTGCTGATTTTCCTATCGGCCGTCATTACTCTGCTAATTGATTTTGGTGGCAATGCGAACTGGATGGTCATTTTTAGTTTTGCAGACTTTTCACTCAACTCGAGTCAGATTGAGTATCAGACACTCAGCACCATGATCTCATCGGGTGAGCTATGGCGAATCTGGACGCCGATGTTTATGCACTTCTCGTTACTGCACATCCTGTTCAATCTACTGTGGGTTTGGATGATCGGAGGTGCGATAGAGAGACTTCAGGGAACGGCTCACTTTATTTTGTTGGTCCTTTTTTCCGCGGCGCTATCTAATCTGGCGCAGTTTTGGGTGACCGGCCCGCTCTTTGGTGGGCTCTCTGGTGTAGTCTTTGCTGTTTTGGGGTACACCTGGCTTTGGGATCAATTGAGCAGCAGGCCGCTTTTTAAACTGCCCAAAGCGCTGTTTGGATTCATGATTTTTTGGTTGGTCCTTGGCTATACCGGGACTCTGGAATTCATCGGTTTAGGAGCCATTGCAAATACCGCTCATTTGACCGGTCTCCTTTCGGGCCTCGCCTTCGCTTTAATTAGCAGAGTTTGGTTGCCCCGAGCGGCTTAAAAGCCTCCCTAAAACTCCTCTCAAACGCTCCTCTCTATGGTATTCTGAGTGCTTCCAATTTGAATGAATGGGTAGCGGTTTGAATTACGAAAAAATGATCGAAACCATGACGCCTGATGTCTACCAGGCGCTTAAAGTGGCTGTCGAAATCGGCAAGTGGCCCAATGGTGAAAAGCTCTCTCCTGAGCAGCGCGAAACCAGTATGCGTGCGGTCATTGCCTATGAAGTGGCCCGTAACGTTCCAGAAGACCAGCGTGTTGGCTTCATCGATCGTACTCGTCCCGACGGCAAGCAGCATGGTTCAGACCCAATGCAGCCTGATGTATTAAGAATTCTGACAGATGACTAACGACTCCTTATCAATGCGTGCCGAGGGCGTGCTAGAGAAGATGCGAGTGCATCTAGACTCA
Source organism: Marinobacterium sp. (assembly GCA_018623095.1). Lineage (GTDB taxonomy): Bacteria > Pseudomonadota > Gammaproteobacteria > Pseudomonadales > Balneatricaceae > Marinobacterium_E. Next base: position 4,439 of record JAAZVX010000008.1, read on the forward strand.
CCTGTGCGTTATGAACTCTCCCTAAATGGCGAAGCTGGCCCCTTAGTTAACGACTTTATAGGGCAACCCATTCGCCTTGAGTACACCGGACAGATCAACTGTCTCTCTTGTGGGCGTAAATCGAATAAAAGTTTTAACCAGGGCTTTTGCTACCCCTGTTTCAAGAAACTGCCTAGCTGTGACACCTGTATCGTGAAGCCAGAAACCTGCCACTTTGCAGAAGGGACCTGCCGTGACGAGAGTTGGGGGCTTAAGAACTGTTTCGCCCCTCACATAGTGTATCTAGCGAACTCCTCGGGGCTAAAAGTGGGGATTACCCGCCAGACACAGATACCGACGCGTTGGATTGATCAAGGGGCAGTGCAGGCGCTCCCAATCATGGAGGTCAATAACCGCCTTCAGTCAGGTCTGGTTGAAACCATCTTTGCTAAACAGGTAGCGGATAAGACGAATTGGCGAGCCATGTTGAAAGGGGATGTGCTTCCTCTTGATTTGAAACAGGAGCGAGATCGTCTATTTGAACTCTGTGATGAGCCATTGCAACAATTGATCAGTGCTCAATCTGGCGATGCAATCCGTAAGCTTGATGCAGAGGTTGTTGAGATCAACTTCCCTGTACGGAATCACCCGATCAAGGTAACCAGTTTTAATTTCGATAAGACGCCCGTCGTGGAGGGCATTCTTGAGGGGGTCAAAGGCCAGTACCTCATTTTAGATACAGGCGTGATCAACCTGCGCAAATTTGGCGCGTACAACATTAAATTTTTCGCGTGATTGGAGATACCATCTTGAGTGAACAACCCAACACCATCTATCTGAAAGATTACCGTGTTCCTGAATTTTTAATCGACTCAGTTGCGCTTCGTTTTGAGTTGGATGAGGACGAGACGTTAGTGACTGCAACCTTGCAGATGCGTCGTAATCCCGATTCTCATCTGCGTAATGCGCCTCTGGTTTTAAATGGCGATAAAGACCTTCAGCTCAAACGACTCTGTATCAACGATCAGCAGTTGCCAGAGGGTGAGTATGAAGTGACTGAAGAGTCACTGACGATTTCGGTAGTACCGGATCAGTTCACCCTGCAAACAATCTGTCGCATTCAACCCCAACTCAATACAGCGTTGGAAGGCCTCTACCGTTCTGATGGTGTCTTCTGTACCCAATGTGAAGCCGAGGGCTTTAGGCGCATCACCTACTACTTAGACCGCCCAGATGTTATGTCCCTGTTCGAGACAACCATCGTGGCTGATTCACAACAGTATCCTGTGTTGCTTTCCAACGGTAATGCCGTGGACAAAGGGGTAACGGATGATGGTCGTCACTGGGTCACTTGGCAGGATCCACACCCAAAACCAGCCTACCTATTTGCTCTAGTGGCTGGGGATTTAAGTTGTATTGAAGATCAATTCACAACCGCCTCTGGCCGTCAGGTTCAACTCCAGATATTTGCTGAGCCTAAAGACCATGACAAACTCGCGTACGCAATGGACTCACTTAAACGTTCGATGCGTTGGGATGAAGAGGTCTATGGACGAGAGTACGATCTTGATATCTACATGATCGTTGCCGTCGACTTCTTTAACATGGGGGCGATGGAGAATAAGGGGCTTAATATATTCAACACCAGTTGTGTATTGGCTAGCCAAAAGACCACGACAGACCTTGGATTTCAACGTGTCGAAGCGGTCGTTGCGCATGAGTATTTCCATAACTGGTCAGGCAACCGAGTTACCTGTCGCGACTGGTTCCAGTTAAGTCTTAAGGAGGGGTTTACGGTATTCCGTGATGCTGAGTTCTCGGCCGATATGAACTCTCGCACCGTAAAACGAATTGAGGATGTGACACTCCTTAGAACTGCACAATTTGCAGAAGACGCCGGCCCCATGGCTCATGCGGTGAGACCCGAGTCATTCATCGAGATCTCTAACTTTTACACGTTGACTGTCTATGAAAAAGGCGCCGAAGTCGTGCGCATGATTCACCAGCTCCTAGGTGAAGAGACCTTCAGAAAAGGTACCGATCTCTATTTTGATCGTCACGATGGCCAGGCTGTCACGACAGACGACTTTGTTGCGGCGATGGAAGAGGCATCAGGGCGTGATTTAACTCAGTTTAAGCGCTGGTATTCGCAGGCAGGCACTCCAGTGGTTGAGGTCTCAGATCAATGGGATGCTAAGTCAGGTCGTTACCAGCTCAGCTTTAAACAGAGCTGTCCAAGCACGCCTGGTCAAGAGAGCAAAGCGCCATTTCACATGCCTATCCGTTTCGGGCTCTTATCGCCAACGGGTAACGAACTCACTGCCGGTGTGGTTGAGCTGACGGAAGAGTTGCAGAGTGTCAGTTTTGAAGGGTTGCAGGAGAAGCCAATACCCTCTCTGCTTCGCGGATTCTCGGCACCGATTAAATTACGTTTTAACTACACGGATGAGCAGTTATTACATCTAATGCGATTTGATACCGACGGTTTCAACCGTTGGGAATCTGGGCAGCGCTACTTGGTTAACAAACTGCAAGCGGGTATTGCGGGTGCGACGGTTGAACCCGATGCGGCACTCCTTGATGCTTGGAGTGCGTTACTGGAGGATGAATCCCTTGATGAGGCGATGCTGGCTAAGTTGTGTACCCTGCCAAGCGAAGCTTATCTGAGCGAATTAGCTGAGGTAATTGATGTAGAAGCGATTCACACGACACGCAGAGCCTTTGTTAAAGCACTGGGTAAAGCCCTAGCACCGCAGTGGTTGGTGGTTTATCAACGTTGCACCGCTAAAGATGCCTATCAACCTAGCGCGGATCAGGTTGCTATGCGCAGTCTGAAAAACCTAGCGCTCAGTTACTTGATCGCTGCCAACCATGAAGGCGCCATTGATCTAGCAATGGAGCAGTTCAACAGTGCCGATAATATGACCGATCAACAATCTGCATTGGCGTCACTGGTTCATTCAGATGATATTGAAACCGCCCAACAGGCACTGGCTGCCTTTAAGCAGCAGTGGTCAGGTGAGGCGCTGGTAATGAATAGCTGGTTCTCACTGCAGGCTTGTGACTCAAAAGAGGGCGCCTTGGATCGAGTGAAAGCTCTGGAGAACGATGAGCTATTTGATGCGAAAAATCCTAATAAATTGCGCAGTCTGATTGGTGCTTTCGCCAGTGGGAATCCCGTTCAATTTCATGCGCCAGATGGCTCAGGTTACCAATATCTAGCCGACTGGATTATTCGTCTGAATGAGCAAAACCCACAAATAGCATCGCGAATGTTAACGCCATTAACGCGTTGGAAGCGCTATACTAGTGACAAGCAAAAGTTAATGAGAGCTCAGTTGGAACGAATCATGGCACAAAAAGGGCTATCGCCTGATGTCTATGAGGTTGTCAGTAAGAGCTTGGTATAAAAGGAGTCATTGTTATGGCTATCTCTATCGATTCAGACATTAAGTTCGATCTGCAACAGAACTACCGCCGTTACCTAAACTTTCTGGATCAGTATGGGGCTGAAAACGATGCACTGAAAAATGCACGAAGCTCTAAAGTCTGGATTGTGGCATTGGTTCTACTGATCTTCGCTCTGGCGTCTGATTTCTTCCTGGGTGCTAGTGCTGCCCTGTTTGGTATCTTCTTCTACCGGGTTGTAATGGCTTGGCTAGAGGTTCGTAAAGCAGAAGAGGGGCGTGAGCAGGCAGAACGTTGGTTCTCGACTAAAGGGTTTAAGTTTGAAGGACGCGTACTCTTCTTCAAAGAGGACGAAATGCTTGAGGAGCCTATCGATCCATTTGATGAGCGAATCTACCAATAGTCAGTAAGCAAAAGGGCAGGTCATTGATCTGCCCTTTTTTGAGCATTATCTTCCAGAATCATGTCCGAGGCCTTTTCGGCAATCATCGTAATCGGTGCATGGGTATTGCCTGAGGTCAGCGTTGGCATCACTGAGCCATCCACAACACGCAGACCGTCAATACCGTGCACTCTCAATCGCGCATCCACAACGGACATCTCATCGCTGCCCATTTTGGCGGTACCCACTGGGTGAAAGATGGTCGTGCCAACATCCCCCGCAGCTTTCGCTAGCTCTTCATCTGATTGTAGGTGAGCCCCTGGTTTTAACTCGATCGGGTTGAATTCTCTTAGACGCTGAGTTGCCATCAGTTTGCGAGCATGGCGTAGGCTATCAGCCGCCACTTTTCGATCACCTTCCGTTGAGAGGTAATTCGGTTTAATCGCTGGAGGAACATTTGGGTCAGTGGATTGAATGTGACAGGTGCCGCGACTCTCTGGGCGTAGGTTGCAGACAGAGACGGTGATGGCTGGAAACTCGTGAAGATCTTCACCGAATTTCTCAAGCGATAATGGTTGGACGTGATACTCAATGTTCGCCGTAGCATGCTCATCCGAGGATTTAGTAAAGATCCCAAGTTGACTGGGCGCCATCGACATTGGGCCTGAGCGCTTTAAAAAGTACTCGGCAGCAATCTGTGCCTTACCTAGTAGCGTCGACTGCCACTCGTTGAGTGTTTTAGTGTTTTCAACGGTGTAGATTGTACGAAGCTGAAGGTGGTCCTGTAGGTTTTCACCGACACCCGGAAGCTCGTGCACCATCTCGATATTGTGCTCTGCCAATACTTTGGCAGGGCCAATACCGGAAAGCTGAAGGATTTGTGGTGAATTGATCGCACCGGCACTGAGCAGTAGCTCTTTACTGGTGGTCACGCTCGCGGCTTGCCCATTAATCATTAAGTCGGTACCCACAACGCGTCTGTTTTCGATGCGCAGCTTGGTGACATGAGCGTGAGTCATAATGGTCAGATTAGGTCGTGCCTTTACTGGATTGATAAAGGCCTTGCGGGCATTCCAACGGATGCCCTCTTTCTGGTTAACCGGGAAGTATCCTGAGCCCTCATTATCGCCACGGTTGAAATCTGAGGTTTTCGGAACATCTACCTCTTCGGCGGCCTCTCGAACCGCTTCAAGAATTGGCCAGCTCAAACGCTGCTCTTGGACGTACAGTTCCCCTTTATCATTGTGGAACTCATCAGCCGGCTGGTAGTGTCGTTCTGAACGTTTGAAATAGGGAAGTACCTCTTGCCAGCTCCAACCCTCGTTGCCCAGTGAGGCCCACTCATCATAGTCGCGCTCCTGGCCTCGCATATAGATCATGCCGTTAATTGAGGAGCAACCACCTAATACTTTACCGCGAGGGTAAATAAGTGAACGACCATTAAGACCCTCTTCCGAATTCGTTGAGAAACACCAGTCAGTTTTTGGATTGCCTATGCAGTAGAGGTAACCCACGGGAACATGGACCCAAAATTGGTTGTCACTGCCGCCCGCTTCAAGGAGAAGCACACGAGTATTTGGATCTTGACTCAACCGATTGGCTAAAACACAGCCGGCCGATCCTGCGCCAACGATGATGTAGTCGTAAGTTCCAAGATCATCGACTGCGGACATGGTGTTTTCCTTTATTTACTACAGGTTTATTACCCTAGTATATAAAATTTAAACTCTTCATTGCGTGGCACGGCGATCAGTTTTTGCTACGTTCCTGAAGGTAGCGTTCTACCGTATCGACAATCGCTTGCGTTTGAGGGTCAATCTCTAGGTTGATGAGATCACCCACCTTGGCTTTGCCAAACAGTGTACGCTCCAAGGTTTCTGGGATGAGCCAAACAGAGAAACGGTCATCCGTTACTTGTGTCATCGTCAAACTGCAACCGTTTAGTCCGACAAACCCTTTATCTAATAGGTATGGTGCCCATTGAGCAGGTCGCTCAAACTCAACTCGGCAGTTTGTCTCTGTTTTGTCGATCGCTGTTATCGCTACTCGGTCACAAATATGGCCCGACATCAGGTGTCCACCGATCTCATCGCCAATCTTAGCGGCACGTTCAAAATTGACGGTCGAACCAACCTGTAACTCCCCTAGATTAGTCAACGCCAGTGTCGATTGAATCGCATCGAACGTTGCTCTATTTCCGTCAAACGAAGTAATGGTTAGGCAGGTACCATTAAGGCCGACACTCGCTCCGATTTGGAAGTTGTCGCAACAATCAGCCGGGAACTCAAGCTGCAGTTTCATAAAGTTATCAGCTGGGGTGAGAGCAGTGACAGTCGCTACACCCTGAACAATACCAGTAAACATGATTGATTCTTCCTTTAGCTTTAGCAGTCCGAACGCTAGCATGGGACGTAGATAAAGCAAACAGTTAAGGGTTTAACAGCATGCACATTCTTATAACAGGCGGTACAGGGTTTATCGGTGAATCAGTCGCTAAGGCACTCATCGCCAGAGGAGACCGAGTGACATTGTTGATTCACAAGCGAGCCTCATCGGTCGCGGGTGCTCAATCTATTACCAACCTGTCAGAAGTGAACTCAGCCGTTGATGCCGTCGTTAATTTAGCCGGTTTACCGATCGCCGATAAGCCTTGGACTAATTCACGAAAGTTGGCATTGCGTGCCAGTCGTGAAGGAATTACGGGGCAGTTGGTTCGTTGGATCGCTCAGCAAGAGGTCAAGCCCAAGGTGTTTTTGAGCGGTTCAGCGATCGGTTTTTATGGCGCCACCCGCAGTAATCAGAGCTTGTCTGAATCTGATCAACCTTTGATACAAGACTTCTCAAATGAACTTTGTCAGAGCTGGGAAAAGATTGCGTTAGGCGCTGAACAGCAGGGTGTTAGGGTAGTGTTACTAAGAACAGGCATCGTTCTTGGCAAAGGTGGGGCGCTTAAGAAAATGTTACCCGCCTTTAAACTGGGCTTAGGCGGTCGAATTGTTGATGGTCAACAGATGATGTCTTGGATACACCTAGACGATGAGGTGAATGCCATCCTGTTTTTGATCGATAACCCAGAGGCTAGCGGGCCCTATAATTTAACGGCACCGAATCCCGTATCGAATCAGGTATTTACAGAGGCGCTTGGAAGCGTGTTGAATCGCCCAACACTTCTACCCATGCCTGCCCTAATGCCGAGGTTGATGTTGGGTAAAGAGGGTGCTTCACTCTTAACGGAGGGTTTGGCTGTTACTCCTTCAAAATTAGTGCAACACCAATTCTCATTTAAATACCCGCAGCTAGAAGAGGCATTAGAAGCCGTCGTTCACTAAGCTACTCTTTGGGTGAACGCTTTTGCGCTTCTAATGTTTGAATCTGCTCTAATGAGGTGACAGCCTTGTTGAGATTCAGCTCGATTCGTTCCAAGCGCGCCTCAAGCATTTGCAGCCTACGTACCATGGCATCTTCACGGTCGTTTTTCTCCTCTTCCTCTTTTTCGATAAAAAAGACTGAGAAGCTAGCGGTCAGCATCGAAAAGATCGCGATACCGACCAAAATCAGTAGCATGCCAACAATTCGGCCCTCAAGGGTTGTAGGCACAAGATCGCCATATCCGACCGTCGTCATCGTCACCCAGGCCCACCAGAAGCCGTCAATTGGATTTCTAAACGCAGGGTCCAATCCAGAGATAAGAAAGGCCGCTAGGATCAGAAAGCCAAATGCAATCGCCAGAGTCACCCCTAAGTTGTGACGGCCCAATACAGATCGAAGATCACTGGAGAGTCGTGTGAATATGCTGGCAAAAATCAGCAGTCGAAGTGATCGTAAGGCGCCGCTTTGAAGGCTTAAAGCGTTCAATAGAATCGGAATCCCAGTCAAAACGATGACCAAACTCATCCAGTTACCTTTCAAGTAACGCAGCTTGTTATCCACTAACGACAGCATGACAACCAGATCCAGAGCAAAGAAGCCCCATATCACCCAGTCATTTAACCCGATAATGGCGAATTGCTCTTGATGGTGTGTCGTTTGAAAGTACCAGTCGACCAGTATCCAAAACGCGAGAAATAGGAGCGGCCACTCAAAAATTCTTTCCCACTGTTTAGCCCTATGGTTCTCTCGAACATCAACGCCTTGAACACCCACAAGGCCCATTAAACGGTTGTGCTTACTGTGCTGAGTCACCTGTTGATCTCCCGACTTGATAGATGAATATTATTTATGACACCAGTGACTTAAGCAAACTGTCATTCAGAATGACCACTCTGTATAATTCGCCCAATTAAATTTCGATTGGATAATCATGTTATACGACTTAGCCCGCTCTTTGATGTTTCGCTTAGATGCAGAGAAGTCTCACGATCTTGCTCTGAGCAGTATGAATCTGGCCGCCGATTTGGGTATGCCGAAACTTCTTGGTGCGAAAATGGTGGATGCGCCGACAGAAGTGATGGGGATCCGTTTTCCAAACCCAGTTGGATTGGCTGCAGGCTTGGACAAAAATGCAGGGGCCATTAATGGTTTATCAGCCATGGGGTTTGGTTTTGTTGAGGTAGGTACCGTGACACCTCGTCCGCAGCCGGGCAATCCTAAGCCACGTCTATTTCGTATTCCTGAGCATAGCGCGATCATCAATCGCATGGGGTTTAACAACCTAGGTGTAGATCGACTGATTGAGAATGTTGAGGCCTCTAACTTCAAAGGTGTTCTGGGCATCAACATTGGTAAGAATAAAGATACACCCAATGAGAATGCGGCTGACGATTACCTAATCTGTTTGCGTAAGGTCTACCCATACGCTACTTATATAACGGTTAACATCTCTTCACCTAATACACCGGGCCTTCGTGATCTTCAGCAGGGCGATAGTCTCAATCTTTTACTGGATATGTTGAAGAATGAACAGGCGCGCTTGGCAGGCATTCACGGAAGATACGTACCGATTGCAATAAAGATTGCTCCAGATATGGATGAAGAGGGTTTCGTGACAACGGCTAATCTACTCAAAACCTACGAGATGGATGGTGTGATCGCAACCAATACCACCATCGAACGCGGTGGTGTAGAGAGCTCAGAGTTTGCTAAAGAGGCAGGTGGTTTAAGTGGCGCACCAGTTCGAAACCTATCGACTCGTGCGATTCAAATTTTAGCGCGCGAACTGGATGGAGCTTTGCCTATCATTGGTGCTGGCGGTATTACCGAAGGTTTTGATGCTGTCGAGAAAATCGAAGCTGGCGCCAGTCTGGTTCAGGTCTACACAGGATTTATCTACCGCGGTCCAAAATTAATCACCGAAGCGGCCGAGGCGATACGTGATCGCCGTCTATTGGGGCATCGTTAAGGTTCGAATTTTGACATTAAAAAAGCCGCTATTATTTAGCGGCTTTCTTGTATTTATGAAGAAGGTCTAAGGGGATGTGGCAGACACTGTGATCTTCTGGGTGACGTGTCAATCGATCTTGGTGTTCCTCGTCACTTTTGACATAGTTTGATAGTGGAAGCACCTCAATAGCTAGGTTTTCATAATCATGGCGACCTTTGAGCACTCTGCTCGCCTCGTCCAAGTGTTTGCTATCTCGACTGTAGATTCCGGTTCTATATTTTAGCCCAATATCTTGACCCTGCTGGTTGATGCTGTAGGGGTCGATGATCTCAAACAAGCACTCGATCAGCTCGCGCAAGCGTATCCGTTCGGGGTCGAAGTGGATCTGCACGCACTCAGCATATCCATCGTACTCTCCCTTAGTATTATGTGAAGAGCCATTGGCTCGACCCGCTTCGGTAGAGATAACACCAGGTACGTGCCTCATGAACTCCTGAACGCCCCATAGGCAGCCACCGGCTAGATAGATCTGTTCCATGAACCCTATTCAATGTTGTTTTATCGATATACGTTGAGAGTGTAAAACGAAAAAGGCCCCTTTGAATATCAATAGGAGCCTTGAGGACTGAATTAATAGGGTTAGTGATAACTTGGATTGGCCTGTATAGCAGAGACACCTGATTGGCCATTCCAGTGAGCTTCTCGCCCTTCGCGCCAACCGGTCATCCAGTGGCTGCGTAAGTCTGTTGTTGATACCGGACAATCTGACTGTGATTTACCCTCCAGTCCGGCAGTGAAACCGCGTTTGTATAGGGAGTTGCTACGTTCTCGTTTCTGTCTTTTCATATATACGCCTCGAGTTGAGTGAGTATCTGCATGAGCAGTGTTCTTTTGGCGACAACAATTGGTAGTCACATCTAATTAATAGACCAGAATGGCAGCAGAAAGTAATTGTATTGCTCAATCTAAAACGAATCGCTAATAGCTTTAACCATTTCGCGTCAGCAGCAAAGTCGGCTGAATCAGTGACTTACAGACGAAGCGTAATGCTTTAAAATAGTGCCATTATTGCGGATGAAAATTTTTCATTTCATTCGCCGCTAACCAAATTGAGTGTTGAGATGAAATTATTCGTTACCTGCCCTAAGGGTGTTGAGTCCATGCTTCTGGCCGAGTTGAAGTCGATCGGTATAGAGGGGTTAAAAGAGACTCAAGCAGGAGTGCAGGTAGAGGGTGATCTCGCCACGGCTTACACAATCTGTTTGTGGTCTCGCCTTGCCAACCGTGTACTGTTACTACTAAAAGAGGCGGATGCGACTTCGACAGAAGCACTATACAACGACATAAAATCGATCAACTGGTTGGAGCACATTCGGGCTGAAGGAACCTTAGCGGTCGATTTTAATGGTCGAAATGACTCAATTAACAACACGCACTTTGGTGCACTGAAAGTAAAGGATGCCATTGTCGACTCTGTTCGAGAGGAGACTGGCCGTCGACCCTCTGTTGCTAAGCAGTATCCGGATCTTCGCATTAACGTGCATCTGCGCAGAACCACTGCTCAGGTGGCAATTGATCTTTCAGGCGAGAGTCTGCACCGTCGTGGTTACAGACTTCAAACAGGCGCGGCACCACTGAAAGAGAACTTGGCAGTAGCGTTATTAATGCGAGCCGGTTGGTCCAATCAAAACGACTTCAAACAGCTGGTTGATCCTATGTGTGGATCGGGTACGTTAATCACCGAAGCCGCACTGATGATGGCGGATATTGCGCCTGGCCTGTTACGCCGTCGCTGGGGGTTTGATCGTTGGTGTCAGCACCAGCCCTCTATCTGGCAAGAGATCTATCAAGAGGCGAAACAACGCCGCGATGCAGGTTTAAAAAGAGAGGGGTATCCGCGGTTGAGTGGTTTTGATGCGGATTCAAGTGTTCTGCAGCGTGCAAACAATAATGCTCAAGCCTTGGGTGTTGAGTCACTCGTCAATTTTGAACGTTGTGATTTAGCCAGCTTGTCACTCCCATCACCTGAAGATAAAGGGCTGTTAATTACTAACCCACCTTATGGCGAGCGATTGGGTGATCGATCAAGTTTAAGATTTTTGTACAGCCAACTGGGCGATTTCCTTAAAGCACAAGCGCATCACTGGCGTGTCGGGGTATTCACGTCCAATCCCGAGCTCGGCAAGGTGATGGGGCTGCGAGCAGATAAGCTCTATAAGCTCTTTAATGGCGCACTGCCAAGTCAGCTACTGCTATTTACAGTCTACCCACAAAAGGCTATGCAACAAAATAGTGCGGATTCTGAATCGGATGTTTTGCACCAGAAAGGTGCACCGCTGTCGGAAGGCGCTTTAATGTTAGAGAACAGGCTTAAGAAAAATCTCAAACAGCTCTCTAAATGGGTCAAACGTGAATCGATTCAAGCCTATCGCGTTTATGATGCAGATTTGCCCGAGTACGCCGTCGCCATCGATCGATACGCTGATCAGATTGTGGTGCAAGAGTATGCGCCGCCCGCCAAGGTGGACCCAGTGAAAGCCTTTAAACGTTTGCAAGATGTGATGGCTGTGGTTGGTCGCGTGTTTGCCCAAGGTACGGATTCGATTGTGTTGAAGCAGCGTAAACGTCAGCAGGGCAGTGATCAGTATCAACGTCAGACAGAGCAGGGTGAAACGCTTACGGTTCAAGAGCATGGATGTCTGTTTGAGGTGAACCTACGAGACTACCTAGATACAGGTCTGTTTTTGGATCATCGCCCAGTTCGAAAGCAGATTCAGAGCTTAGCGAAGGGTAAGCGTTTTCTCAATCTTTTCTGTTACACGGCCACCGCCAGCGTTCACGCAGCAGCCGGTGGTGCGGTGAGTACGACCAGTGTCGATATGTCGGCAACCTACTTAGATTGGGCTCGACGCAATTTTGAATTGAACAAACTCGATGTTAAACGTGCCAACTTTGTTCAAGCCGATTGCATTCAGTGGCTCGATCGCCCACGTTCGGAAACGTTTGATCTTATCTTTATGGATCCTCCAACCTTTTCTAACTCGAAAAGAATGTCGGACATCTTAGATGTACAGCGTGATCATATCATGCTGATTAAAGGGGCAATGGCGCTTCTTGAACCGGGTGGGCTTTTGATCTTCTCAAACAACTATCGCCGCTTTAAGTTGGACTACGAACAACTCGATGATTTTGAAATTGTGGATACCTCTCACTGCACGATTGATCCTGATTTCAAGCGCAACTCAAAAATTCACTACAGTTTTGAGATACGTCATAAAGCGTAAAATCTATTGATTGCCCAAAGTTGGTACGCTAATTGCTAATTAATGCACAGTCTTGAAGCACAGGCTGTGCTGATAGTGAGTGATTGGCTTTTAACTTATTGAAAAATATATAGAAATATATCCTTTCTGTTTTTCTTGTTAAGCATCAGCCCCATCACAAGATTATTAAATGCACCAAAAGTGTGCATAAAACATAGAGTTGCACTTATTGTGTGCATTTCTAAGTCATTTGAGGAGATAAAGGGTGGAAACGATTAACAGTGCCGTTGAAACGCTGGTACAAAGTTCCAATACACTATTCATTTTGATGGGTGCCATCATGGTATTCGCGATGCACGCAGGCTTCGCATTCCTTGAGGTTGGTACCGTTCGTCACAAAAACCAAGTCAATGCTCTGGTTAAGATCATGACCGATTTCGGCTTCTCTGCTGTGGTCTACTTCTTTGTCGGTTACTGGATCGCCTATGACGTGACCTTCTTTGCCGATGCGGCAACGCTAGCGGAAGGTAACGGCTATGAGTTAGTGAAGTTCTTCTTCCTAATGACCTTCGCCGCAGCGATTCCTGCGATTATCTCGGGTGGTGTGGCTGAGCGTGCTCGTTTCTACCCAATGCTTATCGCTGCTGCACTCTGTGTTGGTCTTGTCTACCCATTCTTTGAAGGCATTATCTGGAACGGTAACTACGGTTTCCAGGGCTGGCTTGAAGAGACCTTTGGCGCGGGCTTCCACGACTTTGCGGGTTCCGTGGTCGTTCACGGCGTAGGCGGTTGGATCGGTCTAGCGGCCGTTCTAGTTCTTGGTTCGCGTAAAGGTCGTTACCGTAACGATCGCGTTGTTGCTTTCCCACCATCAAACATTCCATTCCTTGCGCTAGGTGCATGGATCCTCTGTATTGGTTGGTTTGGCTTCAATGTGATGTCGGCTCAAACACTGGACGGTATCTCTGGCCTTGTGGCCGTTAACAGCTTGATGGCTATGGTCGGTGGCATCATCGTAGCGACACTGCTAGGTAAAAACGACCCAGGCTTTATTCATAACGGTCCTCTAGCGGGTCTTGTTGCGATCTGTGCAGGTTCTGACGTGCTTCATCCAATCGGCTCACTAGTAGTCGGTGGCGTTGCAGGCGCACTATTTGTTTGGCTATTTACACTGGCTCAAAACAAATGGAAGATTGATGACGTTCTGGGTGTATGGCCTCTACACGGTCTATGTGGTGCTTGGGGCGGTATCGCAGCAGGTATTTTCGGTAGCGAAGCGTTAGGTGGTTTAGGTGGCGTGAGCCTGGGTGCGCAGGTTGTCGGTACACTGGCAGGTATTGCGGTCGCTTTGATCGGTGGTTTCCTGGTCTACGGTATCGTCAATGCGATCGCGGGCATTCGTCTGGGTGAAGAGGAAGAGTTCCGTGGTGCGGATCTAAGTATTCACCGCATCGAAGCAACATCGGATGATCGTAACTAAGCGACATATCCTCCTGCGATAATAGCAGACATAAAAAAGCCGAGTTAATTAACTCGGCTTTTTTGTATCTGAATCGATGATCGATTAGTGTTGATGGCCGCCTGGTCCATGAACGTGACCGTGTTCAACTTCTTCTGAAGTGGCTTCACGTACTTCAACGACTTCAACGTCAAAGTTTAGTGTCTCACCAGCAAGTTGGTGGTTACCATCTAGAGTGATCTGGTCTCCTTCAACCTTTACGACGGTCACTGGTTGCTCACCCCAAGGAGTTTGAGCCATGAACTGCATGCCAACTTCGATATCATCAACGCCTTGGAAAGCACTACGATCAACTTCTTGGATCAACTCATCACGAATCTCGCCGTAACCTTCAGCTGGTTCAACCGTCACTTGAAGTGCGTCACCAACTGTTTTACCAGTTAGTGCATTTTCAAGACCAGGAATGATGTTTTGAGCGCCTTGTAGGTAGACAAGAGGATCCTGTCCTACAGAGCTATCGATAGTCTCACCTAGAGCATTGGTGAGCGTGTAGTGAATAGAGACAACAGTTTTGTCGGCGATTTGCATCTTTCTCTCCTTGTGTTGGAGATGCAGACGTTCATTGACTCGCAGTGCTCCGTGAATTTAGCCGCCTATCCTAACAAACAACAACGCTAGGTTGTAGAGTAAATTGTCGCTGACTAAGGTCAGCTCGTTACCCGCGTTTTGAATCATCCAAAACTACTCAATAACCGTACTTTGTTGTATTGAAAAAACATCGAGGCGCAAAATGAAGTTTATGAAGATATTAACCCTACTGGCGGCCGTTTTTGGTTTTAAAACGGCCTCGGCTGACAGTTGCACTAATGTGTTGAACCATACGGTTCGTGAGCTTGCTGGTGAAAAAGAGATCAATCTTTGCGAAGAGTACAAAGATAAAGTGGTGTTGATCGTAAACACAGCCAGTAAATGCGGATTTACCGGGCAGTACGAAGGCCTTGAAGCGATGCATGCCAAATATAAAGACCAAGGTTTTGCGGTATTGGGTTTCCCTAGCGGGGATTTTGCTAATCAGGAGTACCGTGAAGAGGGGCAAATCAGAGAGTTTTGTCGTTTGACCTATGGCGTCAAGTTTCCGATGTTCGAAAAGTCCGTGGTTCGAGGGGATCAGGCGAGCCCTCTTTGGGCTGATTTGATTGCCGTAACGGGCACGGCACCTAAATGGAATTTCTATAAGTATTTGATTGGGCGCGATGGTAAAGTCATTGATGTCTACTCAAGTGTTACCTCACCCGAAAACAAAGGCTTTATTAAGACCGTTGAAAAAGCGATAGCGGTAGAGCCAAATTCATAGGAACGATATGCCAAGGATTGCCATTATCGGTGCCGGTATCGCCGGCGCCACTCTTGCCCATAGACTGACAGCATCTGGTTTTACTGTTGATCTGTTTGAAAAATCACGGGGCACCGGTGGACGTTTAGCCTCTACACGTTTGGGTCAATTCTCTGCTGATTTGGGAGCACCCTATCTTGATGGCTGCTCCAGTGAATTTGAACGGTTTTTAAACGGCTTCATTGAGATGGGCGTAGTTGAGACTTGGAGTACAACGGGTTCGGATTTTAGCCTGACACAACACCACCCAATTGATTACAAAGTTGGCGTGGGTCGTAACAGTCTGTTTACTCGTGAACTATTAAAAGGCGCTACTCTTCACACTGAAACCCGCATCGGTGTGGTTTGGAGTGATAAGCAGGGTGTACTGATCAGAGACGACCAAGGTGAATTGATCGACTATTTTGATGCAGTGGTTGTCGCTGCACCCGCCCCTCAGGCAGTTCCGCTTCTGGAAACCTCACCACGCTTTGCTCATCGAGCCGAGCAAGCCGCTACCTCTGCTAATTGGGTTGCCCTGTTTCAGCTAGATCAACGCCCATCACGATTAGAGGGCGTCTCTGTCATTGACGGCGAGCACCCAGACTTCTATCGCATCATTGTAGAGAGCGATAAACCGGGTCGCGATGGGGTGCTCATTCGGGTAGAGATGCGCGAATATTGGAGTGAATCCCACATTGATGATGATCGAGAGCTGTTGTTACAAACCATTCAAGAGATGCTCTCCGATTGGCTCGGTGAATCACTTGATCCAACGGCATCCAAAATTCATCGTTGGTTATATAGTCGAACGCTACAGAGCGCTCAATTAACTGAGCCTCTATGGGATGCTGAACTTTCGATTGGCGCTTGCGGTGATTGGATAAATGAGCCTGGTTTGGAGGGTGCTTGGAAAAGTGCCAATGAATTGGCCGATGTCATAATTGACTCTTTTAACGCAGCCGGTACTCTGGCGTGACACTAGCGTTATTAAAGATGGCACAACTTGATGGAGTTCGAATATACCGTAGAGCGATCCCGTAGACGTCGAACGCTATCGATTCAAATTGATATGGGCAGAGTGGTTGTAAGAGTACCGTACCTCGTCAATGATGCTGATATCCACCAATGGGTGTTGAGTAAACAAGAGTGGGTCACTCCCAGGCTAGCTAAACAGCAACAAGCACTGTTAAATCACAGCGTTGATCTCCAGTCAGACAGACTGGCTATCAACGGGTTTGATTACCAACTCGAACAGGTCTCTCATTTAGCGCCTCAGGATCCTAATGTCTGCCACAGTCGCCGCATCATTAGAGTGAAAGTGAATGCACGCTCAACGGAACAGTCCATTAAGCGTCAACTGCAATCTTCGCTTAAGAGTGCTGCCCAAGAGCAGTTCATTCCACGAACTCGGCAGTTAGCGAGTTCTACTGCCCTAACACCTTCATCCATCAAGATTGGTAGCTACACGAGCAAGTGGGGCCAATGTTCCAGCCGAGGTGAGATCACACTTAATTGGCGTTTGATACACCTTTCAAGCACGCTGCAAGATTATGTGATCATCCATGAGCTGTGCCATTTGCGAGAGATGAACCACGGCCCCCGATTTTGGGCCCTCGTTAGCCGCCATTATCCTGACTACCAACTGGCCAAACAGGAGATAAAAGATCGTGCTGCCTACTTAAAGTGGTAGGAGTAAGTTGTTAGACTGACATTAATGTTTCTAAGAGGTGTAGAGTGAAATCGTTTCTATTTTCGACTGATGATGATCGTGGTGGTGTGATTTTGTGTGACATAGACACCCTAGAAGAGGTTGTGCCATATCTACAAGCAAGATTCAAAGGAGTGAACCGAGTCGAACAGGGACGCCGTGCTTGGACCCTAGAAAATGGGATCGCAGATTTTACGCCGCGTCCAATTACAGATGAAGATCTGGTTTAACGACGACGCTTGCTTTCGTTACGCTCTTCAATACGAATCGGCTGCAGAGCAGGCTTTTTCGACTGGGCATTTGTGCTCAAGATGTATAGTGCAGCAGCTGCACACAGGGTACCAAGAATAACCATTTCCATACTCAATTCTCTCTGTCCTAGTTAATTAGAACCACTCATCCTGTCTTTTCTTACGACGAGGAAGGTGGGGAAGGATCAATCCAACGATTAAGCCGGCTAACGCAATCAAGCCACCATGGGTTAGCCAGCGCATCAAATTTGACTGATCCATATTAGCCACTTGAAACTCAAGCTCTCTTATACGTTTATCTTTGATGACAAGTTCTGTGGTCGAGTCAGTCGCTTCATCACGATAGCTTGCTAACTCAACCTCAAGCTGAGCGATCTGATTGTTTCGCTTTGCTAAATCGTCACTGAGCGAGGCTACCTGCTGTTTTAAGCTCGGTAATTCGGTTTGCAGGGTAATCAGCTTGCTCTGCCCCTCCGCTAAATAGCGAGTCAGAACATAACCCTCTTTGCCATCAGCCAGTTTGATCTTGGAGTAGTCTTTGCCGCGCTCTAATAGTGTCACGGAGTCGCCACTGCGCACTCTAGAGACTATGCGGTATTCATAAGAGGGGCCGCTGTGCATGAAGAGCTGGACGTCATCAGCGATATGGTAATCGGCTGCATAGAGTTGGCTTGAAGCGATAAGAAATAAAAGAGAAAAAACTGAACGCATAGATGGGAAACTGTTTGACCTAAGTTATAGTGTATATATGGGGTTGAATATATCAGTATCAACCTTACCCTCAGCTTAAATATAGCTTTTTTGGATGTGTAACAATGCCTGATTTGCAAACGCTAACCGATTCCTACCTTGTCCCATGGTCCATCAACATTGCCACAGCACTCGCCATTTTTGTGGTGGGGCGTTGGCTAGTTAAATTTGTGACTCGACTGCTTGAAAGGGGACTACACAGAACCTCAATGGACAACATGCTGGTCAACTTTGTCCGTTCCGTGATCAGTATTCTGTTAACTCTTCTGGTCGTTGTCGCGGCATTGGGTCAACTGGGCGTGGATACGACTTCTCTTATCGCGCTGGTCGGTGCAGCAGGTTTGGCTATAGGCCTAGCGTTGCAGGACTCTTTGAAGAACTTTGCTGCGGGGGTCTTGCTGATATTCTTTCGTCCGTTTAAAGAGGGTGACTTTGTTGAAGTAGCAGGCATATCTGGTGTTGCTGAAGAGATAACCATTTTTAACACCGTGATGCGTACCGGTGATAATCGCGAGGTTATTGTCCCTAATGGATCGATCTATTCAGGAATCATTACCAACTACAATCGTCGGCCGACTCGCCGTATCGATATGATTTTTGGTATCGGTTATGACGATGATCTGAGAAGAGCTAAGCAGATTCTTAACGAAGTAGTGACAGCGGATGATCGAGTTTTGCAGGACCCAGCCCCAACCATCGCAGTGTCAGAACTGGCCGAAAGTAGTGTCAACTTCATTGTGCGTCCTTGGGTTAAAACGGAAGAGTACTGGAATGTTCGCTGGGCGCTGACTGAAGAGGTTAAAGTGCGCTTCGATGCTGAAGGTATATCAATCCCATTCCCACAAATGGATGTTCATTTTAAAAAAGAGGAGGCCTGAGCCTCCTCTAATTCTTTGGCTTGCATGGGCTAACTGTCATCGGTTAAATGCCCTAAACGAGCTTTAAGTGTCTGGTTCTCGTGGGTAAGCTTCTGTATCTCTAAACGGTGCCCATGTATCACTTCGTACTGTCGATCGACTTTATCCTCTAATATTTTATTCGCATTTTTTAGCTTGGCTAACTCGTTGCTGAGCTGTTCGTTGTTGTCCTGAAGCGACTCAAACAGTGGATTGTGTTCGGCTTCTGAACTGCTCAGTTTTAATTCGCTTGCGATGTGCGAAAAGAGTGCTTTAAGATCAGCCGACTCTCTGTCTGAATAGCGAATAGACTCTTCAATTGCAGAGTGTGCGCCCGCAGCACCGATAGAGCCCGCCAGACGTTGCTCGAGCAGGCGGTGAAACTCCATTAACTCTACAATGGTGAAATGAGTACGAGCCCCCAACTGCAGATCCGTTAGAATACTGCCCAGTACTTGATCCGCAGCATCGGTACTTAAAAAGCGATTAAGAAGGAGTTCGGCCTCTTGGGTTTTGGGTTCTCTCTCAATGTACGCTTCAAGGCCCGTAGGGCGGGCATTGCGGTATCGATCCGTTAATACTTCATTGGTCGCGTTAAATAGCTCGTCTGTCTGGGCTCTCTCAACTTTGCGAGGTTTGTAAAGCGTGCTGCCAACAACATACAGAGTAATGTTGAAAACGAGTGACCAGAATACGCCGTGAGCTAGTGGCGGTAAGAACTCGAATCCAAACAGTGCATTAGGGCGAAGCCATTGATGGCCAAAAAGGCCTTCAGACATAACGCTGTCATCGATCCACCCTTCACCGACCATCGGAGGCAGCACCAGTGTGAAGCCCCACAGTATAAAGCCGGACAGTAGCCCCAGAGCCGCACCTAAGCTATTGCCGTTGCGCCAAAATAGACCGATTAACCCCGCTGGCGCTAATTGAAGTACCGCGGCGAAAGATATCAAACCCAGTGCAACCAGCAGGTAAGGCGTATCAAGTTGATTAGCAAACAGGTGGGCAATGAGTGCAATGCCTAGAATGAGTATCCAGCGAAGATGAAGTATTGAAGCGCCCAAGTTGAGATCAGGCTTAAATCGACGCCATACAGGTATCACCAAGTGGTTTGATGTCATGGTTGCTAGAGTAATGAGCGTAACGATCACCATTCCCGTCGCGGCGGCAAAGCCACCTAAGTAAGCCACCAGTGCCATCAATTCACTGTTGGCAAACTTGGGTATCAGTAGAACGAACTGATCGCCTGAGCTTTTTGGAAGCCCGAGCAACAGGCCTGCCAGTGCAATAGGAATGACAAACAGGTTGATGGCCAGAGTGTAGATTGGGAATAGCGTCAGAGCGCTCTTGATGTGTGCGGTGCCAGGGTTTTCAACCACTGTGACATGAAACTGTCTTGGCAACATTAAAATGGCTGCAGCGCCTAGTATGATTAAGGCAATCCAAGTAAAGATGCTCTCAGCTCCACCGAAGCTGTAAACCGACGTTAAGTTGGCCTGTTCAGCCTGTTGAATCAGATCACCAAAGCCGTCAAACAGACCAAAGGTGACAAACAGGCCTAAGGCAATAAAGGCGAACAGCTTGACCAGACACTCGGCCGCTAACACAGCAATGATGCCCTGATGACGCTCGGTGGGATCGATCTTACGAGCACCAAAAATAATCGTGATGACTGCAAGTGTCAGAGTGATGATGACGGCCGACCAACTCCCTTGGGCGGCCGAATCGTTAGTTAGAACCGCAAATGCACTGTTGATCGCACGAAGCTGAAGAACGATGTAAGGCAGTAACCCCAAAATAGCAATGATCGTTACTAATGCCGCAATCCGCTGAGATCGTCTGTAACGTGTTGATATCAAATCGGCAATGGAGGTTAAACGGAAACTCTCTTTGGCCAGAACCATCTTTTTGATCGCCTTGGCACCAAACAGAAGACCGAGAATCGCGCCGATGTAGATGGCAAAGAACTGGAGGCCATTTTCCAACGCGAAACCGACACTGCCATAAAAAGTCCAAGAGGTGAAAAAGACAGCCAAGGAGAGAGCATAAATAGGCCCTTGAAAGCCAAGCCCTGACTGTTTCCTTACCTTGCGCTCAACAACAATAGCCAAGGCGAATAGAAGTGCCATATAGAGCAGTGCAATAGCTGTGAGGCTGGCAGTAGAAAACACGATCAGTGCTCCTTCTTCTCTGGGTTCGAACAGCCGCAGCTTTGCTCGGCAATTTCTTGTTGATAACTGGTCTCAAGTTCACTGCCTGGCACGGGATCTATTCCTCCCTCTGAGCCCGGATGACAGCGTCCGATGCGTTTTAAGCCGAGCAGTGAGCCTTTAACGGGACCGTGAAGCTGAATTGCTTCGATCATATAGCTAGAGCAGGTTGGGTAGAATCGACAGCGCGGTCCCAGAATAGGACTGATGAACAGTTGATAAAACCGAACAATTAGAACGAGAAGTTGTTCAAAAAAATGTTTAACCACACCGGACTCCTTATTGACGCAATGGTAGTCCTTTAGCGCCAATAAACCAATCCGGTGGGGTCTCAGAAATGGACAGAGTTAAGCCGCTTCAGATGCTTTTTTCTCATCCAGTAGCAATGTCTCAAGTGTTTGAGCACGCACTGTGCGAAGAAGATCGCTGTTTGTTGCCAGTGATTCACCATACGATGGAATCATCTGTTTTAGCTTGTCAGCCCAGTTTGACTTCTGCATGCGCTCAGCAAAGCACTTCTCGATGATAGAGATCATTGTGCTGGTGGCTGTTGAGGCACCAGGCGAAGCACCCAGAAGAGCTGCTATTGAGCCATCGGCTGCAGAGATCACTTCCGTACCGAACTCTAGCTTACCCTTGGTTTCGTTACCCGGTTTAATAATCTGAACGCGCTGACCCGCAAAAGAGAGTTCCCAATCATTCTCCTCAGCTTCTGGGAAGAAGTTGCGGAGTGACTCAACACGAGATCCGTGTGTCTGCATCACTTCACTGATGAGGTATTTGGTTAGATCCATGTTGTTGCGAGCAACCGACATCATAGGCAAGAGGTTATCTGGACTGAGCGACATTGGCAGATCCATCAACGAGCCGGTTTTAAGGAACTTAGTGGTGAATCCTGCAAATGGACCGAATAACAGTGCTTTTTCACCATTGATGATGCGGGTATCCAAGTGCGGTACTGACATCGGTGGCGCACCAATCGGTGCCATGCCATAGACCTTGGCTTGGTGACGTTTGATCACCTCTTTGTTCTTACAGATTAACCATTGTCCGCTGACAGGGAAGCCGCCATACCCTTCACCCTCTGGGATGCCCGATTTTTGTAGCAGAGGCAGTGCACCACCACCGGCACCCAAGAAGACAAACTTCGCACGAACCTTGAAGGTATCGGCCTTAGCAGAATGTTTTAGTTTGACGCACCAACGGCCATCTTCTTCCTGCTTAAGATCTTGAACAGTGGACGACAGTTTGAGTTCAAAGTTTCCGCTAACTTCCAGGAAGTTAACCATGAAGCGAGCCAACTCACCAAAGTTTACGTCCGAGCCATAACGCACTCGGGTTGCCGCGATCGGTTGATTATCTTCGCGGTTTTGCATGACCAGTGGCATCCACTCGCGGATCTGTTCAGGATCTTCGCTGTATTCCATTGCATCAAAAAGAGGATGCTGTGACAGAGCTTGGTGGCGTTTACGAAGGAAATCGACGTTATCTTCACCCCAGACAAAGCTGCAATGGGGAGTCGTATTGATGAACTTTTTAGGGTGAGGTAGCGCACCTTTGTTCACAAGGTATGACCAGAACTGCAGGCTGATCTCAAAACACTCGTTGATTGAGAACGCTTTGCTACAGTTGATTGAACCATCTGATAGACGCGGGGTGTAGTTCAGCTCGCAGTAGGCCGCATGTCCGGTACCCGCGTTATTAAGACCGTCGGTGCTTTCGCTAGCCACGTGGTTGAGACGTTCGACCATCATCATTTTTAGATTAGGGTCTAGTTCCTGAAGCATAACGGCAAGAGTTGTACTCATTGCACCAGCGCCAACTAACAATACATCTACTTCTGAATCCATAACTCGAATACCATCTGTGTGTTGAACAAATGTGCCTTACTACTCAATCTCCTATATGCTTTTGGCAAATAGGCCTTGGAAATAAGGCGCTGGGTAACAGATATATGTGTCACCCATATTTCAGTGACGCCAATTATATTGCGGCGCACCATGGTTTCTAGTCTCTTTCTTCTAACTGTTTTGTTATACAGCTATTACAGATGACTATAAGCCCCGTCGTTACTGGATCTCGGCTAAACGGGTGGTTTTTCAAGATAGACCAATGTCTCAGGTGGATGTATCGAATGATCGACTTAAATAGCTTAAAACCCCTTGATCTATGGGGGATTGTCAAGGATTCGTTGGTTGAAAAAGGTCACCCTTGGAGGGTGTTTACACTCTCTACGGTCGATAAAGAGTGTCGACCACAATCACGCTCTGTTGTGCTTAGAGAGGTTGAACCGCAAAGTTGGCTTGTGCGGTTCTACAGTGACTCACGTTCGCCAAAAATTTTGCAGCTGCAACATAACCCTCATGTCTCACTCTGCTTTTGGAATCCACAGTTAAAACAGCAGTTGCGTGCAGAGGGTGTCGCTACCCTCATGAGTGACCCAGCAGGTATTCAGCAACGCTGGCAGAGTGTCAAAGATGGCCCGACAGCAGGGGACTACACAACCACGTTAGCACCTGGGTCAGCAGTCGATCCACTCGTCGAGTTTTCTGAGCAGAATTGGTTCTGCGTGGTGGAGATTAAGATCAGATCGTTTGATCTTCTTCAGCTTAGTCGTGAAGGTCATCAAAGAGTGGCTGTGACCCCAGATGGAGTCACAGCGCTGGTTCCTTAAAAGCCTAAAGCTAGAGGTGTTCTTCGGCGTACTCGGCGAGTTTAGAGCGGAAGATACCCTCAAAGTGGACGCTCGCAGAGCCTTCATAGTCTCTAAAACGTTCAACGATGTAGGTAAGGCCGGACGTTAAAGCGGTCAGGTAGTTCGAATCGATCTGGGCTAGGTTACCCAAGCAGACCATCTTGGTGTTTTTACCACAGCGAGTCAGAATCGTTTTCATCTGTTGTGGTGTCAGGTTTTGAGCTTCATCGATCAACACGATGGCGTTCTGAATGCTTCGTCCACGAATGAAGTTAAGTGACTTGAACTGAATGTTAGCCTTCTCGATCGCATACTTTACGCTGCTTTGGGGGCGTTCATCCTGTTCGTGCATCGCCTCCAAGTTATCGTTAATGGCACTCATCCAAGGGGTCATCTTCTCCTCTTCGGTGCCCGGTAAGAAGCCGATATCTTCAGCCACTGGTGGCGTCGATCGAGTGACAATGATTTTGTTGTAACGACGCTGTTCAATCACCAACTCCAACGCACTGGCAAGCGCAACCAGGGTTTTACCCGAACCAGCCGAGCCGAGCAGAACCGCTAGATCGATGTTGGGATCCAGCATCGCTTCCATTGCAAAGGCTTGTTGAATGTTGATTGGTGAAATACCCCAACAGTTTTGCTGCATCAGGTTTTGGTAACCCAGATCCTGAAGAATGACCTTGTCGCCTTCAACACGGCTGGTCTTAGCTGCAAAATCTTGAGAGTCATCCCAGATGTATTCATTCGGGTAGGTTTCGGGGAGAACCTCACGATCTACTCGGTGACAAGTGTGTTCGTTTTCGTGATAACTCTCAACAGAATCAACACCGTCCCAAAAAGGAGTCTCTAGATGAAGGTGGCCTGCAGGCAACAGATCAATATCAGAGACCAGCTGGTCTGTGCGGTAATCTTCAACACGTTTCAAGCCCGCGCCCATCGCCTTCAGGCGCATGTTCAAATCTTTAGTGACCAGAATCACCTGACGCTTGGGAAGAACCCGCTGCAAATGAAGAGCACAGTTAATGATGCGGTTGTCTTTGTTATGTTCCGATGGCAAGAAACCTTTGTCATGTGCAAGCTCATGATCGGGGTAAATAGAGAGTTTGCCGAACACAATCTCTCGTTCTCTCCCCTCAAGTAAAATTTGCACGCCGTCGAGTATTTCGGACGGATCTTTGGCGTTGCTGAGTATTTTGTCAATCTCGCGAATCGCGGCACGCGCTTCTGCTGCCACGTTCTTCTTCCGATCTTTGATGTCATCGAGCTCTTCAAGGACGGTCATCGGAATGGAGATGTCTTGCTCTTTAAATTCGACAAGACACTTTGGATCGTGCAACAGCACGTTGGTATCAAGGATATAAAGCTTGGATGCGCTCATTGGCGGTTCCTTCTGCAGCAGAGAGGGATCGATGAAAAGATCACCGATAACTTTAAACTAATCGATGCAACACTCTTTGGCAAATAGGTTCTGCCGATTTGCTGAATGTCATCTATCCTTCATATATAAACGTAAATAATGACATCGTGATTACGCGAAGGAGAGTGTTATGAGCGATCTATTTGTCACGGCCAGTGTTAAGCCCCTAGAGAGTCTAGATATGCTCTCGCCCTATGAAGTAGAGCGTATTCAGGATCGAAGCGATTCAGGTCTCTACCCTCTCTTTCGCCAATGCGCATTGGCGGTTCTAAATTGCGGCAGTGAGATGGACTGTACGGCTGAAGTGCTCGATAAACACCGAGATTTTGATGTTCATATAGTGAATAAACACCGCGGTGTTCAGCTTGATCTTATTAATGCACCGGCATCCGCTTTTGTCGATGGAGAGTTGATCGATGGCATACGCGAACACCTCTTCTCGGTATTGCGAGACCTTGTCTACGTCGTAGATGAGCTAAATGATGTTTGTGAGGGTCTTACACCGGGTGAAACGCTGACCAATACCGTGTTTCATATCCTAAGGCACGCTAAATCATTAAGGCCAAACATTAAACCCAACATTGTGGTCTGTTGGGGTGGTCACTCCATTGCTCGCCACGAGTACGCTTACACCAAAAAAGTGGGTTATGAGTTGGGCTTAAGAGGCCTCAATATATGTACCGGCTGTGGTCCAGGGGCCATGAAAGGTCCAATGAAAGGGGCCACCATCGCGCACGCCAAGCAGCGCATTGCGAATCCTCGGTACATTGGCATAACGGAACCAGGCATCATTGCGGCAGAGTCGCCCAATCCGATCGTCTCTGAGTTGATCACAATGCCTGACATTGAAAAACGGTTAGAGGCTTTTGTCCGTCTCGGTCACGGCATCATCGTCTTTCCTGGGGGGGCAGGGACAGCCGAAGAGATTCTTTACATGCTCGGTATACTGCTTCAAGAACCTAACCGCAGTGTAGAGATGCCCTTTATTTTTACAGGCCCTGCAGGGAGCGAAGCCTACTTCGAACAGATCGATCAATTTGTTAAAGCAACGCTCGGTGAAGAAGCCAGCAAGCTGTACCAGGTTGTTATTGATAATCCATCGAAGGTGGCCGCTTTAATGAAGGTGGGGCTTAACCAGGTCACGGAGCAGCGCAAAGAGTCAGGCGAGGCCTATCACTTTAACTGGCAGCTGCAGATCCCCTATGAGCTACAACTACCTTTTGAGCCGACTCACGCTAAGATGGCTGCGCTGAATCTTCACAAAGATCAGCCGATTTCTGAATTGGCCTCAGAGCTTCGTAAAGCACTATCGGGTATTGTCTCGGGCAACGTTAAAGAGCCCGCCGTCAAAGCGGTTGCGGAAAAAGGGCCTTTCATCCTGGATGGCGACCCCGAGGTGATCGAAGCGCTCGATAAATTGTTGAATGGATTCATTGAGCAGCGTCGAATGAAGATCGATTTTGCGGGCTACGTTCCCTGCTTTAAGCTAGCAAGTTAACTTAGAAGGGTGACTGGCTAGGCTTGTCATCCGCAATCCTGTGAAGCTCAATGTTTTTAAAAAGCTTCAAAATAGGGGTCAGCCCCCGGTTATGTAATCAGTTATACTTTCACAAGCTAAAAGACAGGGAGTCGCTATGTGTGAGTTAATGGGTATGAGCGCTAATGTACCCACCGATATCTGTTTCAGTTTTGCCGGCTTGATGCAACGTGGCGGTGGTACCGGACCGCACAAGGATGGATGGGGTATCGGTTTCTACGAGGGTAAGGCTCAGCGAGCATTTCATGACCCACAACCCAGTGTCGACTCGCCAATTGCTCAGCTAGTCTGTAATTACCCAATTAAAAGTAAGAACGTCATCAGTCACATTCGGCAAGCGAATGTGGGCTCGGTCAATCTAGAAAATACCCACCCTTTCAGTCGCGAACTCTGGGGGTTTACCTGGACCTTTGCCCATAATGGACAGTTGGATCCGGTGATTTTTGATTGGCCGCTGCACTTCTATAAACCCGTGGGTACCACCGATTCGGAGTATGCCTTCTGTTGGTTGTTGGATCAGGTTCGACTAGCCTTTCCAGAACCTCCTCAAAAAACGGAACCTCTGTTTGATCTGATAACCCAATGCTGTCACAAGCTTCGTGCGTTAGGGGTATTCAATATGTTGCTCTGTGACTCAGACTGGTTGTTCTCCTATTGCACCACTAAATTGCACTGGATTACCCGACGCGCGCCCTTTGGGGTCGCTCAGTTGAAAGATTGTGATTTAACAGTCGATTTTCGAGGAGAGACACAAGCAAATGATGTCGTTACAGTGATCGCAACCGAACCACTGACCGATAACGAGGTGTGGCAACCGCTAGTGACAGGTGAAGCTCGAGTGTTTAAAGAGGGAGAAACCTGCTTCTATCGCAGTGAATAAGATGCCTGAATCAACGCCCCGTATTAATAGCCTTGCTCAACTGGTTCAATGGATGTCGAATCGATATGGCAATACGCCTGCGGTTCGTGAAGCCAACATCCAGCTTACCTATTCAGATCTTAACAACCACTGTCGTAACGTCTCGCAGTGGTTTGTTGACGTGCTCAATCTCTCCGCAGGTGATCGGGTTATTGTACAAATGCCCAATGGGGCTCACTATCCA
This sequence comes from Marinobacterium sp., assembly GCA_018623095.1. Lineage (GTDB taxonomy): Bacteria > Pseudomonadota > Gammaproteobacteria > Pseudomonadales > Balneatricaceae > Marinobacterium_E. Next base: position 32,192 of record JAAZVX010000008.1, read on the forward strand.
GTGCTATTGATGGCTTTTTGGCGAGTTGGTCTGGTGCCAGTCTGCTTGACGACATCAGCCGATCTTTCAGAGTTAGAGCGGGTCGCAAAATTAACCGAAGCAAAAGCGTTCGTTGCCTGCCACGCGCACCCTAACTTAGCTGAGTTAGCCGTCCGCCGTGGCCATGGATTAACCACCGTCAGTTGCTCCCCTGAAGATTTTTCGAGTTGGTTGTTGTTTCCTTTGAAACGACTCTGGCGCCATATACCTAAGCGTTCGACCCATTTTGCCGATTTTCATTTTCGTGATGGAATTGTGTATCACTCCGACA
>JAAZVX010000045.1 GCA_018623095.1 Marinobacterium sp.
CCATGCTCAGCCTGCAGATCTTCTGCATAGCTGTCACGACGAAAGGTGTTTGGGAAGGCTTGGCCCTGCTCACGCAGTGCAGAGAGTTTTTCGCGACGCTCTGCAATCAAGCGGTTTTCATCAAGCAGTGTGTTGTCAGACATGGTGTCTATTTCCTGTGTTAACTTTTAGAGACCAGCTTTTAAGCTAGCTTCAATAAACATATCCAGATCGCCATCGAGGACACGATCACAATTAGACGATTGAACGCCAGTGCGAAGATCTTTGATACGCTGATCATCCAGCACGTAGCTGCGAATCTGGCTGCCCCAACCGATATCGGCCTTGGTATCTTCAACCTCTTGGGCGGCTTCACGTCGTTTCAGCATCTCCATCTCATACAGTTTGGAGCGTAACTGTTTCATACAGTTATCTTTGTTCTGGTGCTGTGAGCGCTGAGACTGACTCTGCACAACAATACCTGACGGACCGTGGGTAATACGAACCGCAGACTCGGTTCGGTTGACGTGCTGACCACCGGCACCAGAGGCACGATAGACGTCCACACGAAGATCAGCTGGGTTGATGTCGATCTCAACATTGTCGTCGATCTCTGGCGATACAAAGACAGATGAGAATGAAGTATGACGGCGGCCACCGGAGTCGAATGGACTCTTGCGAACGAGGCGATGAACCCCTGTCTCTGTTCTTAACCAACCAAAGGCGTACTCACCCTCAAATCGAATCGTTGCCGATTTAATGCCCGCCACATCACCGTCAGACACTTCCATCAACTCGGTTTTAAACCCTTTGCTTTCACCCCAACGCAGAAACATACGAAGCATCATGTTGGCCCAGTCCTGAGCCTCAGTACCGCCAGAACCTGCCTGAATATCGAGGAAGGCGTTACTGGAATCCGCCTCACCCGAGAACATACGACGAAACTCAAGCTGAGATAACATACCGCCTAGACGGTCAACCTCACTACGTACCTCTTCTACGGTGTCTTCATCACCCTCTTCAACGGCCATCTCTAGCAGCTCAAGACAATCTGCAGTCCCTTCTGTCAGGTCATCAATGGTTTTAATCACAGACTCAAGGCTAGAGCGCTCCCGTCCTAGCTTTTGTGCATGCTCTTGATCATTCCAAATATTGGGATCTTCAAGTTCACGCTCAACCTCTTCAAAGCGCTCAAGCTTTTCGTCATATTCGAGATAGCCACGCAACTCTTTAGTGCGATCGGCATACTCTTTGAGGCTGTTTACAATCGGATTAATTTCCATAGTCGAGCAATTGTCCAAAAGGTCTTAAAAAGGGGGCATATTTTACAGGATTTATCCCTACCTTTAAATCATTGTACGCGCCTTTATTAGAACGTTTTTCTTTGCACTCTATTGAGATAATCAAGAAGCTAGTCCATCGTATGGTAATGACCAATTTTATCGATTTAACAGACTCCGTATACGGCTACCTAGCCGTATTCACTTTCCTTATTGGATACTACTTTGTGATCAGCGAAGACCGCACTCACCTCGCCAAATCTAAGCCAATGATGGTGGCCGCTGGTTTGATCTGGTTATTTGTCGGCCTTGGCTACTCCATCAACGGCCAACCGGAGATAGCTGGCACACTGCTAGAACAGACCCTGCTAGAGTACGCAGAGCTATTTCTTTTCCTGCTCAGCGCCATGACATTTATCCACGCTCTTGAGGAGCGCCACCTATTTCTGGCTCTGCGCAGTTGGCTGATTGCTAGAGACTTTTCCCTAAGAACCGTGTTCTGGGTCACGGGAGGATTGACCTTTATCCTATCCCCCATTGCTGACAACCTATCGACCGCACTCCTCATGGGCTCAGTTGTGATGGCCGTCGGTACCAGTACAGCGTCCTTCGTGGTGCTCGGCTTGATCAACGTGGTCATTGCTGCCAATGCTGGGGGCGTTTTCTCCCCCTTCGGCGATATTACTTCACTGATGGTTTGGCAGCAGGAGAAACTCAAGTTTCTTGAGTTTACTCATCTAATTATTCCCGCGCTGATCAGCTGGTGCGTGCCTGCACTAGTCCTTAACTATTTTCTGCCGACAGGCCCAGCCCAACTTCCTCATGAACAACAATCCATGAAGCCCGGAGCAATCTGGGTACTGGCACTTTTTTTAGCCACTATAATGGCATCAGTGTTAACCCATACACTTTTAAAGTTGCCACCTGTGATTGGGATGATGACTGGACTCGGCGCGTTAAAGATTTATGGATACCTTTTAGCAAAACAGGATCCACTGTTACAAGAGAGTGAATTGCGTGGACATCACATGGGGGCGATGACAAAACACCTCAAAGGGGATCACGGTGAAGTCGTCATGCGTTTTGATAATTTCCGAGTGGTTGAGCGAGCCAGTTGGGATACTTTAATGTTCTTCTATGGCGTTGTATTAAGCGTTGGCGGTTTAGCTGCCATGGGCTATTTAGCCCTAATCTCAACGTCGCTTTACGGCAATTTTGGAGAGACAACCACCCATCTAATCATCGGTCTAAGCTCCTCATTAATTGATAACATACCCGTGATGTACGCCATTCTGAGTATGGATATGCCGATGGCGACCAACCAATGGCTTTTGGCAACCCTATGTATTGGCATTGGCGGCTCGTTACTCTCAATTGGCTCAGCCGCAGGGGTGGCACTGATGGGCCAGGCGAATGGCATTTATACCTTCAGAGTCCACCTCAAATGGAGCTGGACGATACTCCTTGGGTATGCTCTATCAACCGGATACCATATAGTCTTTACGTTGTGATTTTCTATTCAATAGCGAGCCTATCAACATGCAGAAAAAAATTGTCACCGTTTGGGATCTAAGCACTCGACTGTTTCACTGGCTTCTTGTCGTGCTCTTTGGTTTGAGCTGGCTGAGTGCAGAGCTGGGTGGCAACTGGATGATCTGGCACACACGTTTCGGTTTTGTAACGGCCGGCCTAATCCTATTCCGTATCATTTGGGGGTTCGTTGGCAGTGAATCCTCTCGCTTTACGCAATTTATCAAAGGCCCTCGCAAGGTCCTAGCCTACCTCAAAGGAGAGGATCAAAAAGAGTACAACACCCACAATCCTGCTGGCGCACTCAGCGTTATCGCCCTATTGGGATTAATATCTCTACAAGTCGTCACGGGGCTCTTTAGCAACGATGATATTTTTATTGAAGGGCCGTTAGCCTATTTGATCTCTTACGACGCTCAACTAGAAATGACCGAACTGCATGAGATGGTTTTTAATCTACTGATTCTGTTTGTCGCGTTGCATTTAGCTGCGATTGTTTGGTATCAGCGCTTTAAAGGGGAAAAACTGGTGCAAGCCATGCTACACGGCAGAAAGGAGAGTGAAGAGGAAGCACCTAAAATTCGAAGCGGCCTTCCTCTTTTTGTAGCAATCCTAGTAGGAGCGGCCGTCAGCGCACTCCTGTTTTGGATCTAATTAAACGATTATCGTTTTTCGCGGTAGTTGTCGTGACATCCTTTGCAGGACTTCGCAACTGCCCCAAAAGCTGCTTTTGCATCCGCTAATTCACCGCCCGATACAGCGACTAGTTTTTCAGCGGCTTCGGTCATAGTAATAAAGCGCTTATTGACGTCATCTAAATTCTCCCAAAGCTCATCTTTGGCAGACGTGTCACCAAAATCAGAACTTTCAATAAAGCCCTCAGCAGCAAGTGGCGCAACCGCTAGGAATGACTTAGCGTGATGAGCAAACTGCTCTGAATCATAATCCACTTTGCCGCGAACCATGGCACCCATGGCCCCAAAGTGCCAACCGTAGGCTTTAAAAATCCCTTGGCGATATTCAATCGCATCCTCTGCTCGATCAGCCTGTGCTAGAGGCGCAGCCAATAGAGCACAGGACACAGTCGCTAATACAACCTTCTTCAAAGACATAATCTCTCTCCGAGTAAACATTTAAACTTACAATTGCGGATAGATCAGATTGAGCCAACGCTCAACACGATCTCTAGTTTCAAAGGACTGTGTGTCCTCATCCAAAGCCAAACCGACGAAGGCAGTCCCACAAGACTTAACGGCCTTAGAGGACTCAAAATCGTAACCCTCAACAGGCCAGTCACCTACTAGCCTAGCACCCTTTTGTGAAACCTGTGTGGCAACAGTACCCATTGCATCAAGAAACCAATCGCCGTAACCCAATTGATCACCCAATCCAAACAGCGCTACGCGTTTGCCTCTGAAGTCGATTTCACAAAAAATCGACCAAACCTCTTCAAAATCCTCTTGTAACTCACCAAAGTTCCAGGTGGGCACACCAATAATTACTGACGAAGCCTGTTCAATATCGGCATTAATCATGCTGTCGATTGAGATTAGCTCTAAAGGCACCTCCCCTGGCCAGCACTCAACCATGAGTTGTGCAACCCGTTCGGTATTTCCCGTCGTACTTCCGTAAATGAGAGGAATCAAAAACTACTTACTACCCATCGATTGAGAGGCGATCTTTTGAATCGCTTCCTGGGCATTCTGCACCGTTTTAACATTCTGTTCAGCGGCGGCTTTTAATGCTGCCTCTAAACGCTGGGTGTACCCTTTTTGCGCTTCGATAAACGCTTCAGGAGATTTTAGACCCTGAAGTGCATTAGCCTGATTCATTGTGGCCTGGATACACTGCTGTGTGTACTCAATCTGCTGATTGGTAATACGCTGAAGCATCTCTTGCTGAACTTTTGCCAGCTCTTGAAATGATTCAACACTCTGTTCGAATAGCTTAGTCATATCTTGAAACATTTGATAATCCTCAATGTTCATTTAAATCGACAGGTTTAACCTGCGCTATATCAATCATTACGTTACTCATAATAGAAAATCAGAGCAAGCTCTGTGGATTAAGCAATATAAAGGTTATGATAGCGCCACTTTGATAACTCTCACGGTTATTGACCATTAATTTGTTGGAATAGAATAGGAGGTCAGGTTTGACCAAAGCTCGTCTATTATCGCTTGCCTTTGCGTTGGCGCTTCCAGTTATGTCTGTTGAAGCCGCATCGATCATCGCAGCCGAACGTGCCATTCAAGCAGCCGATTACACCAAGGCGCTTGAAGAGCTTAAGCCGCTAGCTCAGGATGGAGATTTAGATGCTCTCTACTTGCTGGGTACACTTTACCGTGACGGTCAGGGAGTTGAGAAGAGCAAGGAGGATGCCAAGCAATACTTCAGCAGTGCCGCTCGCCAAGGTCACCTTGAAAGCATCAACGCACTTCGTGCGATGCGTAATGAAATCTACCTCGCTGAATTTACGAAACTACTTCCAAAAGCAGAATCGGGTGATGCCGAGGCACAAAACCGAATTGGTGAAATGTATGAATTTGGCCAGGGTGTTGAACGCGACTTAAACCTAGCACTGCAATGGTTTGACAAAGCCTCCGGGAATGGCTCGCTTGTCGGCCTTCATAATTTAGCTAGAAGCTACAACTTCGGTAGCGGTACCGAGCAAAACTTTGCACAAGCGGAGAAGCTCTACCTTCAAGCAGCCAAAGCGGGCTACACTGAATCTATGTTCTTCCTAGGAACCCTTTACGCTACTGGTAATGGCAATGATCTTTCAATAAACCCAGACATTACAGCATATGCGTGGATGAAAGCTGCAGCGAATGCCGGCTCAACAACTGCACAAACCATTGAGGCACGACTGCTCATGAAATTGTCAGATACTGAACAGAGCGAAGCAAAAGCACTTGCTGACAAGCTGTCACAGCAGTACATCAAGTAACCAATTCATTATTGATTATTAAGAGCGCTATGGCGCTCTTTTTTATAAGCGAAATATTTCTAATAACTTATTTGTATATTAAATCACCAATCATTCTTGGAAGAGTTATTAAAAGATCTTTAGTATTGCCACTCCTAACAGGAGTCGAGCATGAACACTTTAAATACGACATCTACAGACTTTAAAACTCAGCTACTTGAGCCTAACAAGCTATTTTGGCTTTTACTCTCTTCCGCCTTGCTGGTGGCTTCTGCTGTCTATGTGTTTAATGAGCACGGTACCTTTGAACTTCTAGCTCTCATTCTTGGCGCAGCCTTGGGTGTCTGTCTGCTTCAAGCGTCTTTCGGTTTTACGACCGCCTGGAGAGAGCTTATCTCCAAAAGACGTGGTGCTGGCATCCGTGCCCAGATGATCATGCTCTCCCTGAGCGTACTGCTTTTTTTCCCGGTTCTGGCATCAGGCGAGCTGTTTGGTCAATCAGTCGCTGGATTTGTTAGACCGCTAGGCCTGTCCGTTGTTGTCGGTGCGTTCATGTTCGGCGTTGGTATGCAGATCGCAAGTGGCTGTGCTTCGGGCAATCTGTATCACCTAGGTGGCGGCCAGCTTAGAGCTATTCCCGTCATGGCCGGATTCAGTGCAGGTGCGTTATGGGCTACCTCAGACTTCGAGTGGTGGACAACCTTGCCACAACTGGCTCCTATCGGGCTGATTGAGCTATTAGGTCCACTCACAGCCATCGCTCTCAATCTGGTTCTGTTTGTTGCCGTTTATCAGTTTACTAAACGCCTAGAGATCAAAACACACGGCTCTCTTGAAGAGTGTCAAAGCACCGGCTCAACCAGCTTTACAAGCAAACTGATTGCCGGACCTTGGCCCCTAATCTGGGGAGCAGTAGGCCTAACTGTTCTGAATTTTGCGACTTTGGCGCTAATGGGTCGACCATGGGCTGTCGCTCTCGCCTACCCTGTATGGGGCGCTAAAGTCGCTCAATGGTTGGAGCTCGATCTAGAGATCGACTTCTGGACCTACTGGATGGCACCTGGCCGTGAAGAGGCTCTCTACAACAGTCTTAGCCAAGACCCAGCTTCATTAATGAATGGCGGTGTCATTCTTGGTGCATTCCTAGCAGCTGCTATCGCTGGTAAGTTTACGCTTAAGATGAAAATGCCTATTCAAAACTTCTTAGCCTCCCTGCTCGGCGGTGTGCTATTAGGCTACGGCGCGACCATTGCCTATGGCTGTAACATAGGAGCCTTTGTGGGCGGCGTCGTTTCTGGGAGCTTACACGGCTGGCTTTGGATTCTGTTTGCATTTGCCGGTTCAGTGATAGGACTTAAGCTTCGTCCACTGCTTCGTTTGAAGTAAACTTTTAAGTACACTACGGCTCCTACAAAGGAGTTCAGTATGCCCAGACCGTTTCACGATGATGCTAATCAACATCAACTACCGTCACTAATCATTAGAGTGATGGCAATGATCTATGACAGTCTAATCATTCTTGCCGTATGGTTCCTAATTGGTGCTGTTGGGGTAATACTAAATCAAGGTGAAGCGGTTGACAGCTTCCTTGGCCAAGCGGCCTTAAAGTCAGCACTGCTCTGCTCAACGTTTCTATTCTTTGGATACTCTTGGACCCGTTCCGGCCAGACGATAGGGATGATGGCTTGGCGCCTGCGTGCACAGAGCGATAAGGGGTTTTCATTAACCTGGACTCAGGCCCTGATTCGCTTTTTTGGTGCCGCTTTATCTATTGTCACCCTAGGAGCCGGTTACTGGGCTACGCTTTTAAGTGATGAGAGACTAACTTGGCATGAGCGCTGGTCAAACAGCCTAACCGTTCGACTACCAAAGCCTACCAAAAAGAGTTAACGAACTCTGGCGAGTAACCACAAAGCGATGGCAAAACTGATCGCAATGGGCAACAAAGCGGCCAGTAACGGAGAAAATCCAAGCACCTGACTGGCCGGCGCCAATAGGTCTTGACTGAATTTAAACACCAGCCCTATTACGACACCGGTAATAATTCTTTGGCCTACCGTAACACCTCGCAGCGGCCCAAAAATAAACGCAACTCCGATCATTACCAATGCGATAATTGAGAAGGGTTGTAGCAATTTATTCCATAGGGCTAGCTCATAAGAGGTCGAATCAACGCCTTGATCATCGAGATAGCTTGAGTAAGAGGAGAGACCCGAAATTGGTAGCTCAACAGGCGGCACCAAAATGACTCGCAGCATCTCTTCCGTCAATTCGGTTGACCAAAAAGCCTCATCTAAATGTTTTTTTTCAATGCGTTGATCATTGATCAACGCTGTCACTTCAACATCATTCAGCAGCCAGCCTTGACGCTCTTCAGAATAATATCCCGATTTAGCAAAGCTGGTTTGATTGAGTCTAAGCTCTGAATCAAATTGATGGCGCGTTACCCCTAAAATTTGCCCGTCCGGAGTGATTGCAGAGACATGTATGTATTCACCCGGTTGACGGTACCATCCGCCATCACCGTTATTGATTCTTCCAGACTCCGATTGAGCGGAAGCTTTAATGGCTCTAGCCGACTGCTGAGACTCAGGAACACCCAACTGACTTGTCATTAAAGCGATGAATGCGATCAGACTAACCGGCTTTGCGACCGATAGAATCAAACGCGACATAGAGACACCTGCCGCTCTCATCACCGTCAACTCTGAGTTAGAAGCCAACACCCCCATACCGATCAACGTCCCTACAAGAGCACTGAGCGGCAACAGCTGATAGGCCAAACCAGGCAAGCTCAACAAGGTATACCTAAACGCGGCACCAGATGTGTAGTGTTTATCAACCTCACTCAGCTCATCCAAGTAGAGCGAAATACCCATTAAACCGACGATAATTAGCAATACAACGGCGATAGCAGAAAGAATATGAACGGCAATGTATCGATCGATACGACTGATCACGATGCCCCCTTATTTCTGAATGGGAAAGATGGAATCTTTGGTAGCTTGTTCATTAATCGCTCCCAAGCTCCCTCATACAACACCATGTTGACGCCCACACCTAAAGCAATCAGATGCACAAACCAGATCATCCAACTACCTGCATCACCCTGCTCCACTGCTGATCGAGCAGCCGTCAAACTCCCGATGTATATTTGATACATCAAAATTGCAGGAATTAATTTGGCGTACCGTCCCTGACGCGGACTGGTTTTAGCCAATTGAACGGCCAACAACACCACAATGACCGGGATAAAAGGCAGAGAGAGGCGCCAATGCAGTCGGCTCACATAGGCAGGTTGATTACTGCCTATCAATTCCAGCGTCGGGATAGCATCTAAATGATCGACCCTGACCGACAGTTCAGGATCATCAATCTTTAGACCGTAATGCTCAAAACCAATCTCTTCTAAAGCGAAACTTTCAGGGAAGTTGTAGCGGTATCCCTCGTTAAATACCAAAAAGCGGCCCTGATCCTCAATGAACTGCTGTTGACCTTCACCGGCAACTAGAAGGTAGGATCGACCCTGTTGATCACGACCAGAGACAAACAGATCAACCAGATTACCGGCATCATCAATTTTGCGTGCATAAGAAACCTGACTGTTAGAGTTCGATACTTGGAATACCCCTGGTACGAGCATATCGAGCTCGCTTCTCGAACGCTGTTCGGCAACGATACGCTTCGCTTCATGCATGCCGGAAGGCGTCAGGTAAAGACTGATTGAAGCAACGATTGCAGCGACCAATAGAGCCGGCCCCATAGCATACCCAATCAGTTTCCAAGGCCCTGCACCACAGGCCTTAAGAACCACCATTTCACTCTCAAGGTAGAGTCGACCGTAAGCCAGCAAAATACCCAAAAAGAAGCCAAGGGGAAGTAGAAGTTCTAAGATGAGCGGTATTCGGTTAACAACCAAATCCAGAATAACAGAAGTATCCAACTCCCCAGTAGCGGCGTCGGTTAAGTAGCCGATTAAACGGGTGCTGACAATGATAAGAAGCAAAATCGCCGTTACTGCGAAGGTTGTCATCAACACTTCACGGGAAAGATAACGAAAAACAATCAAACGGCCGTTCCTACTAGGTGCATGGATTTAAAACAGATGCGATACTGTAAGACATATTATCACCTAAACATTAGTGCTTGTCTTGTTAGAGGAAACAGAAATGGATTTTGAGATCGTTAATGGATCATTTGAGAGTGTAGAAGCAGACTGTATCGTGATTGCAATCGCAGCAGATGGTGAACTTTCGGACTCGGCTAAAGCGCTTGATAAAGCCAGTTCAGGTGCCATTTCTGAAGTCATAGAGTCGGGTGATTTTTCCGGAAAACAGGGTTCTTTA
>JAAZVX010000145.1 GCA_018623095.1 Marinobacterium sp.
AATGTGCAGACACCACCCAGAGCCGTACCTACGGCACCGTGCATCAGTAGGCTTCTTAGGAAACCACGGAAGTTGTCTAGATCTTGGCGACGCTCTTCGTGAACGTCCTTGTCAGTGGTATGGTCGTGTGCAGATTCATTGTTTTTGCCTGATGCCACCTTATGGTACACCGAGTAGAAACCGACACCGACACTGATCAGTACCGCCGTCACGGTCAGTGCATCTAGGAACGCTGATAGAAAGGCTGCAGAGATAGAGAAAAGCAGAGAGATGGTTGTCTTAGACCGAACCTTGACCAGTATCTTGGTGAAGACCCAAAGCAGAAGGTCCTTCATAAAATAGATACCCGCTACCATAAACATCAGCAGAAGAATGACTTCAAGGTTAGCGCTGATCTCATGGTAGACATTATGCGGATTGGTTAGCCCAATCACGACCGCTTCAATTGCAATCAAACCACCCGGCTGAAGAGGGTAGCATTTTAGTGCCATCGCCAGTGTGAAAATGAATTCGAAGATTAGCAGCCAGCCAGTAATGACAGGGCCAGCTGTAAGAAGAATGATAGGATTGGCTACAAGGAAGAATATAATTGCTTGCTTGTACCAAATTGGCGAGTTGCCCAAAAAGTTTCGGGTAATTGCCGACATGGTTGATTGATTCATGTAGGGTCCTTACGGTAATTTGATTTGCTCAAAAGCAAAAGCGCGAGGATTATAAGGTCAATCTGTTACTTTTGTAACTATGGTTTTAATGCTTTAATTTTATATAACTATTCAAAATAAGTATGGGCGTTCACAGGGAGCCTTCTTGAACTACTTAATTGCTCACCAGAACCGACTGATTAAAGCCGACTCAAAACTGGGTGTTGTGTTGGACCGTATTGATCTATCCCTATCCATTGATAGCGAGTATGAGATTGAACGTTACCCGGTGCTACCAGGCTATGAGCTTGTCCGAATGTCACAGGTTCCAGACAGCGCTAAAGTGGTCGATCTTCGTGCTGAACTTGAACGATCAGATCCATTTCAGTACCAACTGCTCTCCAGAGCACAGCAGTTACTTAATTGGCGAGTGAACCATCAGTTTTGTGGTCGCTGTGGCGGCTCGATGGCGTTCGGTTTAACTGAGATGGTTTTGAAATGCACCGACTGCGGTCACCATGCTTATCCGAGGCTTTCTCCCTGTATTATTACCCTGGTGGAGGACGGTGATCGAATTTTATTGGCCCACAATGCTAAGTTCACACCGAATCGATTCAGTACGCTGGCAGGTTTTATCGATGCTGGCGAGACAGCTGAGCAGGCGGTGGTACGAGAGGTCAAAGAGGAGGTGGGCGTTGAGATCAGCAACATCCGTTACTTCAAAAGCCAGCAGTGGCCTTTCCCTGATTCATTGATGCTGGCGTTTTTTGCACAATACGCTGGTGGTGACATTAAACCCGATGGTCACGAAATATTGGAAGGGCGTTGGTTTACTAAGGATGAGCTACAAACGGTGGTGCTTCCACCCAGGTTTGCCATCTCAAGAGCGTTAATCGACGATTGGCTATCACGACAGAACTAAGGGTTAGCTACATGGACTGGACTCAATGCCTAAACAGTTTACCCAGCTTGGTTGCGAGCATGACATCACCCTCGGCACGCAGTAGACCCTTCATGAAAGCACTCATGCCATCGATCTCACCCTGAATAATGCCAATAAAAGTCGCTTCATCCATGATCAGTGTGATGTTTGGATCGGAGTGTTCGCCCCAGATTGCGTCTAGATTTGTATCTTCAATCGTTAGGTAGAATGAATCAGCGTCATTCAAAGAGAACTGAAACGTCTTATTAAGACCTTTGGCGTTGTCTGGATTGAATCGATCTTGCAGCTTGTTAAAAACCTGCGTGAGGGTGATGTTTGAAGACATAAAAACCTAGCGCTCATTAGAAGTGGCTATGTTAACCTACCACTCCTAGTTAATCGACTTTCTTACGAGGTAATCTGTGGTCGAATTTTTTTCTGAATATGGTCTTTTTTTAGCCAAAACGGTCACTTGGGTAGTCGCTATCGGATTGATACTTGCCATGATTGCGGCGACGGCACAAAAGCGTCGTAAACCGAATGATGGAGAGATCGAAGTCGAGTCACTAAACGACCACTTTACTGAGCTAAAAGAGACCTTAGAGGATCACATTCTGGATGAGCATCGCCTCAAACAGATGCATAAAGCTCAAAAGAAGCAGGATAAAGAAGAGGCTAAAGCCCGTAAAAAGGCTGCGAAGTTAGGTGAACAAGAAGAGGATCGCAAACGGATCTATGTCATCGATTTCGACGGGGATATCCAAGCTTCAGAAGTCGATAAGATGCGCCAAGAGGTGACGGCCGTCTTGACGTTGGCAAAAGAGAGTGACGAAGTGGTCATACGCCTAGAGAGTCCGGGAGGCTTAGTGCATGGCTACGGTCTTGCCGCTTCACAGCTAGAGCGTATTCGCAGAAAACAGATTCCACTGACGGTCTGTGTCGATAAAGTGGCTGCCAGCGGCGGTTACATGATGGCTTGTATCGCTAACAAAATAGTTGCAGCACCCTTTGCGTTGATCGGTTCAATTGGGGTGGTTGCACAGATCCCGAACTTCCATCGTCTATTGAAGAAAAACGATATCGATTACGAAGTATTAACGGCCGGTGATTACAAACGAACGCTGACGATGTTTGGTGAAAACACCGAAAAAGGACGCGAAAAG
>JAAZVX010000046.1 GCA_018623095.1 Marinobacterium sp.
GGCAAAAACAATGAATCTGCACACGACCATACCACTGACAAGGACGTTCACGAAGAGCGTCGCCAAGATCTAGACAACTTCCGTGGTTTCCTAAGAAGCCTACTGATGCACGGTGCCGTAGGTACGGCTCTGGGTGGTGTCTGCACATTGGTTGGTGAGCCGCAAAACCTTCTGATCGCTCAGAAAGCGGAGTGGACGTTTGCTGAGTTCTTCCTGCGTATGGCACCAATCACCATGCCAGTTCTGGCGATTGGGCTGCTAACGGTTGTAGTTCTAGAGAAGACCGGCAGCTTCGGTTACGGCGCCAAATTGCCAGGGAACGTTCGACAGATCCTTGTTGATTATGACAAGGCGCAATCTGCAAAAATAACTAAGAAGCAGCGCGTTAGCCTCTTCGTTCAAGCAGCCGTTGCGGTGTTTCTTGTGATCGGTCTAGCGTTCCACTTGGCACCGGTCGGCATGATCGGTTTGACTGTCATTATTCTACTGACCGCTTTTAACGGAATTACAGAAGAGCACCAGATCGGTAAAGCGTTCGAGGAGGCGCTGCCCTTCACCGCCCTACTGGTTGTATTCTTTACCGTAGTTTCAGTGATTCATGATCAGCACCTGTTCCAGCCAATCATTGACATGGCGCTGTCGCTAGAACCAAGCCAACAGCCATCGGTCTTCTTCATTGCAAACGGTGTGCTATCAGCTATTTCGGACAACGTGTTTGTAGCGACGGTTTACATCAATGAGATCCTAGCAGCCCTGAATGCCGGGGATATCACTCGTGAGCAGTTTGACCACCTAGCGGTTGCCGTCAATACGGGCACCAACATCCCATCAGTCGCAACTCCAAACGGTCAAGCAGCCTTCCTGTTTCTACTGACTTCAGCGATCGCCCCTTTGATTCGCTTGTCTTACGGAACCATGGTTTGGATGGCTCTGCCGTACACCATCACAATGTCAATTACAGGCCTAATTGCCGTAATTTACGCACTGTAGTCTCTGATACATCTAAAAACCTGCTCAGCAATCCGCTCAGCAGGTTTTTTTTATCTCTAAACCCTCTGTCAGTTTTCATTAGTCTGTTGGCCAAGCGAAGAGATGTGCAATAATACGGCTTTAACTTTTCATTAAGCAGTTGATATGACCGACCTACCCGCAAAAATCGCTTATCAGGGTGTTCCTGGTGCGTACTCTCACCTATCTTGTACCCGTGTCCATCCTGAACTGGAGGCCCACGCTTGTGAGAGCTTTGCTGAGGCAATGTTTATGGTTGAGCGTGGTGAAGCGCGTTTAGCAATGATTCCACTTGAAAACAGCACGGCAGGTCGTGTCGAAGAGATCTACCGTTTGATGCCAAAGACACAGCTGCACATCATTGCCGAGCACTTTGAACCGGTCAATCACTGCTTACTCGCAACACCGGGTACTCAAATTGAACAACTCAAACGTGTTACCTCACACCCACAAGCACTGGCACAGTGTGATGGCAACATTAGGGCATTGGGACTGGAGCCAATTGCGGCACTTGACACAGCGGGATCAGCTTCAGATCTATCCGAGAATCCAGATCCCGAGCTAGGCGCTATCGCCTCTTCTCTTGCGGCAGAGCTCTATGGTTTAGATATCGTCAAAGAGGGGTTCAGAGACGTAGAAGGCAATACAACTCGCTTCTTAATATTGGCACGTGACAGCAAAGTGCCGGAATATGAAGCTGGCAAAGAGTTCATGACTTCGATTCTGTTCACAGCTCGAAATATCCCAGCGTCGTTGTATAAAGCATTGGGTGGTTTCGCCACTAACGGCTTGAACATTCTTAAGCTCGAGAGCTACATGGCTTCGGATACAATGCAAGTGACCAGCTTCCACCTCGATGTAGCATCCCACCCACAAGAGCCTGCAATGCAGTTAGCTCTACAAGAGTTGCACTTCTTTGCCAAAGAGGTCCGCGTCATGGGCACCTATGCCGCTCACCCTTTCAGAAAGAGCAATCTAATCATTGAAGAGTAGCGTTATTCCGCACCGCAGCATTAAATACCTTTTTAATAAAAAAGTTGACTAAAAAATCAGCTTTTACATATTGTGCGGCGCACAAATAAGGCTTACATTTGATACATGCCTAATGGATTAGGTAACGAACAAATCCCTTGTGTTCGTTCTTCTTCATTTCATCGATTGAAGATTCCTTTTAGCCCCGCAATGCGGGGCTTTTTTAAAAGGCTCCAACTGATCATGGCTTTAAAGCAGAGTCACTCTGCCTCAAAAAAGAGATCGACTGGGTAACTCTCCCCTTCTGGCTCTGTAATGATCAAGCGCGCTTTCCAAACCATCAATCCCGTTGTGCAGACTGACAGTTCAGTGACACCTGACCAAGAATCGCCGTTAAATGTGAGCGGGGTCTGATTGATCCCCATATACTCAGTGGTGCCTTGCAGATCCAACCAGGCACTGTCGGGTTGCTGGCCCATCACCTCAAAACTGAAGGTTATAGGCACGAGCGATTTTGCCGGTTTAGGATTCATACTGAGGCTAAGCACCCTACTCTGATCACCCTTAGAGGGTAGCTCAACAAGGCAGGTCTCTACATTGAGATTGCAGTCAGGAATAATGGGATCACGCTCTAGAAACCCACTCAATACTGACTGCAAGAGATAGACGCTAACACCTAACGGCAAAATGATTAGCAGTGCCGTCAAGAGCGGTTTCATACGCTGCATTGAGACTAGTTTCCAACCTTCGCGGAGTCGATGTCCGCTTGCATCTCTTCCAGAATCCAATCACGAAACGCCATCATGGCAGGGGTTAAGCTATGATTCTTGCGATAGACCAGATAAAAAGCGTTATGGCTGTCCAAGCTGATATCAAATGGGGCGATTAAACGACCACTCTCAAGCTCTCGGCCCAACAGCGCTGTATCTGCCAACGCTATACCGATCCCTTCGGATGCCGCCGATACCGCCAAAGATGTGCTGGAAAAAGAGATGGTTTTATTAACCTCAGTAATAGAGATGCCTTGCTCTTGTAGTAACTTCGTCCACTCATGACTGCGACCAGAGACGTTGATCAGCGTATGGTTCAGCATATCTTTGGGCGTATAAAGAGGCTCCTTACCTTCCAGCAGCATGGGACTCATCACCGGTGTCAGAAAGATATTACGCATCATGTGAGACTCGATTCCCTTCCAGTGACCTGTGCCATAATAGACGGCCATATCGGTCTCCGAGTTATCAAAATCGATGTACTCTATGGAAGATTCAACGCGCAACTCAACTTCAGGAAAACTCTCCTGAAAACGGGTGATACGGGGAACAAGCCAACGCGTTAAGAAAGCGGGCGCAATGCTAATCTTAACGACATTGGTATTCGGAGCAGCAACCAACCTGCGTGTCGCCTGTTCGAGTTCATCCAGCGCTACCTGAACAGAGGGCAAGTAACGTTCACCCGCGGCCGTCAAAGAAATGGTTCGTTTCTCGCGTTTAAACAGCTCTACACCTAAAAACTCTTCAAGTGACTTAAGCTGATGACTTACCGCAGATGGAGTCACACAAAGCTCTTCACTGGCGCGGTTAAAGCTACCATGACGGGCAGCAGCATCGAAGACACGAAGTGCATTGAGTGGTGGTAAGCGTCGCATAGGAGATCCCTGTAAGTGAATTTAACTCAACAATAAATCAAAAAAGGATCGTTTGTCGAGAGACTTCTACACCTTTAGTATGATCACAAATTGAACAGCG
Source organism: Marinobacterium sp. (assembly GCA_018623095.1). Lineage (GTDB taxonomy): Bacteria > Pseudomonadota > Gammaproteobacteria > Pseudomonadales > Balneatricaceae > Marinobacterium_E. The sequence continues at coordinate 3,726 of JAAZVX010000046.1, forward strand.
AAACGAATTAGAGGAAATTAACATGCCTTACACCTATGCAACTGTAGATCTAGAAGCAGCAATCAAAGAAGCTCATGAACTTCGCAGCCAGGCGTTGGCTAACTTTGTTGGCACTACAAGCAAGCGTCTAAGCCGTGTTTTTGTTAGCGAACTTCGCACAACTCGTGAATCAACGCTAGCACGTCTAACTCAGACCGCTTAAGCCTCCAGCAACTTATTGCTCTTTGGCCGGTCAGACATCGCGCTGATCGGCCTGTTTTCTCTCTCGAGCGACCCGCTCACTCATCTTGATCAGCACTCGGCTAACGGCAACATTTGCAAAAGCCGCCGTCACCGATGTAACGGCACCTAGGCCTCCAGAGCAATCCAAACGCACATCACTTTCGCCGAAGTTTTTCGTTGTGCAAACGGATCCATCAAGCTGGGGATACCTAGCCTGTTCCTGCGAAAAAACACACTCAACACCAAAACGTTTACCGCTTCGACTGAATCCGAAATGGCGTTTCAGTATCGACCGAACCTTAGCGGCCAACGCATCATGTTGAGTTTTACTAAGATCAGCCACTTCAATCTTGAGTGGATCAATCAAGCCGCCCGCACCACCGGTGGTAACTATCGGAATCTTTCTGCGACGACAGTGCGCAATCATGGCTGCTTTAACGCCGGCACTGTCAATTGCATCGACAACATAGTCAACAGGCTCAACCAATAGCTCACTTAAATTACCCTGCGTCGCAAAAGACTCATGTTCGTGAATGATTAGATCAGGGTTTATGTCGCGTGCTCTCTCCGCCATGACCTGGACTTTTGAAGCGCCCAAATTAGTGTTCACAGCGTGCATTTGGCGGTTGGTATTGGAGACGCAAACTTCATCTAGATCAATCAGGGTAAGTTCGCCAATGCCACTGCGAGCAAGTGCCTCAACAACCCATGAACCAACCCCGCCCAAGCCAACAACCACAACGTGTGCTGTTTGAAACTTTTCAAGGGACTCCGTGCCGTAGAGGCGGCCGATGCCTGCGAATCGATCCAGATAATCAGAATTCATCGTCAGTTATCTCAGTCAATACGACTTCACCACACATCTGGCACTTCCCTTCAAGAAAGATAATTCCGTGCAGTTCATACTCAACAGGATCACTCATACCGAGATCCACTTTCTGACAATGATCACACCAAGTATGAAGCAGAAGCTCTTCACGATCTGCTTTGCTGCGCAGTTTAAAATCTCTAATGACTCGATCATCACTCATAGCGTTTATCTCACTCGTTTTAGCTCTATCGCCAATGTTCCGGCCAATGGTCGACGTTTTCAAGTTGCTTAAGCTTGTCCTTGAAGGCACGTCTGTTAAACCATTCACCCTCTGCAGGAGCGGCCTCTATCTGAAAAGCATCGTTATGATATTCAAATGCAAGACGCCACGCATGGAGATAGGTTCGATCTGAAGCGTTGCCATAACGCTGATCACCCAGTATGGCTGATCCCTCACTTTTGAGAGCCACTCGTATTTGATGAGTTTTGCCGGTTTTTGGTCGGCAAACAAACAGACGCAATCCAGGCTCTACAGAGAGTGAAAAGAAATCCGTAATGGCTGGCCTAGCCACTGTTTTAAGGAGTTTATAACCCCCGTTACGAGCCGTTGCCATATCACCTTTAATCCGACCCTGCTTTCGTTTCGGCTTGGATTGGCTCAGAGCAAGATAGGTTTTTTGAATGGAGTGTTCACTGAACAGCTTGGATAGCTCTGCGGCTGCTTCTGCATTTTTGGCGAACAGAAGCACGCCTGAAGTCACCTTGTCCAATCGATGCACCATCCAAAGTTTTAACCCAAACTGTTGCTCAGCAATCACTTGAAGACCCAACTCCCCTGCTTCAGAGTGCATCCCCAGGTCGATCGGCTTGTAGATGGCCATAAAATCGGGGTGATCAAAGAGTCGTTGCAGCATCACAGCCAACCCAACACCTGCTTAGCAAATGGGATGGTCAGTTTTCGCTGTGCCTGCAAAGAGGCTCGATCCAACTGATCGAGGTACGCATACTGTTTCGAGAGATCGCGCTCGCCATGATTCAATAGGTACTGCGCGACCTCATCAGCCAACACCAAACCTCTTGCAGCAGCCTCTTGTTTGATCGCTTCTCGTTTTTGATCATCAGATAGAGGATCCAACTTGAATGTGAGGCCCCAAGCAAGGCGTGAACGAAGATCTTGAAGCTCAATGTGACTGTTTGCTGGAGACTCATCACCGCTAATTAACAGTGAGTGTCCTATATCTCGAATGCGATTAAACAGGTGGAACAACGCCTCTTGCCATGCTGAATGCCCTATAACAGCACTTACATCGTCCAAACAGATCAGCTGAAACTGCTCCAACCCTTCTAGCATATCCTCAGACCATTCATTTATTTGGCTTAGTGGAAGATAAATGGCAGAGACTCCGACGAGATCTGCTTCATTACAGACCGCCTGAAGAAGGTAACTCTTACCGGTATTTTCATGACCGTATAAGTAAACAAATGACTCTGTTGTCTGATCCCCTTGCCTGTTAATCAAATCCTTTAATGCGGGTATCAAGGCACTCTGTCGAGACTGCACAAAACGGGAAAGCTTAGCATCACTGCGAAGATGAACACCTAAAGGGAGTTGTTGAGGCGTATTCTGCGATGAGTGAGACATCAGACTGATTGTTCATCCTGGTCGACTGCGTGATGGTAGAGCGAACTCTGTTTATAGCCAGTATGAAGATGAGACAGTAACACACGAATAACAGCAGCTACTGGCAGCGCCAGTAACACACCAATGAAACCGAACAGTTGACCACCTGCCATTATCGCAAAGATGACTGCTACAGGGTGAAGGCCGATCTGATCGCCCACGAGCTTCGGAGTCAGAACCATGCCTTCTAGTAGTTGCCCGATCATAAAGACGGCCGCGACGCCGATAAGAATGGTCGGATCTTGGAATTGAACATAGGCGGCAACCGATGAGGAGAGAATGCCAATGATCACACCAAGGTAAGGCACAATACTGGCTAAACCGGCAACCAAACCCAACAGCAGCGCAAGATCGACGCCCAGAAGCGCTAAGCCAATGGCATAGATAACCCCTAGCACCAGCATCACCACCAACTGCCCTTTCATGAACGCGCCCAGCACAAAGTCACACTCTTTTGCCCACACAGAGACTTTAGGTTCTAGGTTTCTAGGTAATAGTTCTGCGATGTTAGCGACCATCTTGTCCCAGTCTCTCAATAGGTAGAAGGTAACGACGGGTATCAGCACCATATTTGCCAACCATGCAACAATGGCCAGACCTGACTGTGTAATTGAAGCGATCAGAGTTGTCGCGATTGAGCCGGTGCTTTTCCAATGTTGAGCAAGCACCGTAGTAATCTGGGCCAGATCCGGTTTTGCGATGGATAGGCCAAGATTGGCCTCAATGAGAGGAATCAGCTCGTTATTGATCAGTTGGATAACGACGGGCACACGCTGTGCCACAATTTGAATTTGATGTGACAACTGAGGAATAAGCAACAGTAGTGCACCAACAAACAGCAGCGCTAAGGTGGTAAACACAATTATCACAGCGGTTGTTCGGCCAACACCGCGGGCCTCTAAACGGTCCGCAACAGGGTCAGATATATAGGCCAACAGAGCCCCCGCCACAAACGGACTCAGGACCGGTGCAAGCAGATAAAGAAAAATGGAAATAACGATGAGAACAGAGAGAACAAACCAGCGCTGTTGCATTACTCTATCACTTCTTCAGTTAATTGAGTGGTAGCGGCCACAGATGAGAGAGGTTCATCGCCATCAACTCCCAACGGCTCCAGCAAGGCTTCAAGAGTTGCTGGCTCTTCTAGTTGATAAGGCTTGTACTGGTATGCATCAATACCCGTCTCCTCAAGCCATATTTTCTTCGCTAGCAGTGCACTAAGCTCCGCAAGTGCCAGATCGGAACCTAATACTAGGCGAGTCTCTATGTCATTCATTTTTGACACATACAAAAACTTAACACCTTCAGTCTCTCTGAGTTTTCCAGTCACTCTTAGAAGCGATGAGAGATCATTTAACCCAGTCACACTGATTTCATGACCAGTATGTTGGTAATTGCTGGATACAATTTCTGCACTAGGCGTTGGCAACACTGGAGCAGCGGTCTCGACAGCCGTACTAATCGGCCCTACGACCTGATCAACTTGAGTAGATGGGAGATCAATCGTCTGTGTCGTTCTGGTCTCAGACTCCAGAGCATTAACGCCTGGCTCCAGAACGGCATCGTTAGCTGTAGAGAGTTCATCAACGGCGGGGCCAGCTTCTAAGGCTAGCTGCATTTTTAGCCAGTTAACACCCAGCACCAGCCCATCACTCGTTACGGATGTGCGGAGATTTTGCCCCACACCCTCTTTGATAAAGCGCCAACTGATTCCACTTTCATTTAACTGTACAAGAACGGCCGCTCCATTTCCGGTTCCAGCGGCACTTTGCGAAAGCGCCTCATCAACGGCTTGACCGTTAATCAATTTAGGGTAGAAAAGCGGACCTACGCCAAACTCACTAGGCAGAGCAACTGATATTGATTCAGAACGACCTTTTTCAACTAAGAACTGCACCCAGCGAGCACTCTCTTGCTCAGCTTTAGCAGTCGATTCACGCCCATCAACTGGCCACAACAGCAGATCTTTAGCCCAGGTATTAAAGGAGCAAGTCAGCAATACTGAAGTTAAGGCTAGAACTTTGATTTTCATTAAATTGCGAGACATAAAAAAACCTAAGAAAAAATCATCGCTAAATTTGCTAAGAACTGTAACACACAATAGCTCAGCGGTGCGCAAACTGATAGAATTCACAGCCTATTAAATTCGCTTTCACCCTTGAGGTTAAACAGAGATGTCTAGCAATACCAATACCCCTTCAATCAGCTACAAAGACGCTGGAGTCGATATCGATGCAGGCAATGCCCTTGTCGATAAAATTAAAGGGGTTGCTAAACGCACTGCTCGCCCAGAAGTGATGGGTGGTCTTGGTGGTTTCGGTGCACTCTGTGAAATTCCAGAGGGTTACCGCCAGCCAGTTTTGGTATCTGGCACTGACGGTGTCGGTACTAAACTTAAGTTAGCAATGGATCTGGGTCGTCACGACACCATCGGTATCGACTTGGTAGCTATGTGTGTGAATGACCTAGTGGTTGCCGGTGCAGAACCACTCTTCTTCCTTGACTACTATGCGACAGGCAAACTGAACGTTGATATGGCAGCAGATGTTGTGTCAGGTATCGGTAAGGGCTGTGAATTAGCCGGTGCTGCATTGGTTGGCGGTGAAACAGCTGAAATGCCAGGTATGTACGAAGGCGATGATTACGATCTAGCCGGCTTTTGTACTGGTGTAGTCGAAAAATCAGAGATCATTGACGGTTCAAAAGTGGCTGCTGGTGATGCGTTAATCGCACTAGGCTCTTCGGGCCCTCACTCAAATGGTTACTCACTTATTCGTAAGATCCTTGACGTAGCTAATGCTGACCTCAGCCAGCCAATGAGTACGGGTACACTTGCAGATGCACTGATGGAGCCTACCCGAATCTATGTTAAGTCGGTGCTTGAACTGATCTCTAAAGTTCAGGTTAACGCACTGTCTCACATTACTGGCGGTGGTCTTCTTGAAAACATCCCTCGTGTCCTTCCTGACAGTGCAAAAGCAGTTATCGACACCAACAGCTGGGAGATTCCAGAAGTCTTCCGCTGGATTCAAGCAGGCGGCAACGTCGATCAAACAGAGATGTACCGCACCCTTAATTGCGGCGTTGGCATGGTAATCTGTGTTCCTGGCAGCGAGGCTGATAAGGCGATTGAGATCCTATCGGCCGCTGGTGAAGAGGCTTGGTTGATCGGTTCCATTGCTACCGCTTCTGAAGGTGACGAACAGGTTGAGCTAGCAGGTCTGAGCTACTAACGATGAAAAACATTGTAGTTCTAATCTCAGGGTCGGGATCGAATCTACAAGCCATTATAGATGCGACCACCAGCAACCCGCACTGCCGAGTTGTTGGTGTGCTCTCCAATAAAGAGAGTGCCTTTGGCTTAGAGCGCGCTAGAAAAGCCGGTATTGAAACAGCGGCTATCGA
>JAAZVX010000047.1 GCA_018623095.1 Marinobacterium sp.
AAATAAAGATTTTTTAAATCAGACTGTTGACACCCTAAGCAGAACTCGGTTTAATACGCGCCTCCAATGAGTTGCCTCGATAGCTCAGTTGGTAGAGCAGAGGATTGAAAATCCTCGTGTCGGTGGTTCGATTCCGCCTCGAGGCACCAATATTAAAGGCTTGCAGAGATTGCGGGCCTTTTTTATTTCTCCCTTGCGGGAGTTTTGCGGGACCTACCCCACTAGCCTCAACCTTCTCATCACGACCAGATCCGGTTTGTCACTCTTTGAGCAGACCTTATTCGCCGCTTCAATCAGTGACGTTAACTCCGCCGCCGAATAGTGGGTTGTTATTCGACCAGAGCGATGGCCTAAGAGATCCTGTCGGTCCTCAAAGCTCACGCCTGCTGCTCTTAATCTTCTGCCAAAGGTATGCTTCAGGTCATGTACCCTCACCATATCTAAACCAACCGATTTTCGAGCACGTAGCCAAGCACCATTGAGCATGCGTTGTACCGGTCTATCTTGGTATGGAAACACATAGGTGTTACTCAAACCTCGTTGTTCCTCTACAACACTCTTAGCCACGTCGTTCAGAACGATGAGGCGCTCATCTCCGTTCTTTACGTGCTCGCTGGGGATAATAAATACTGAGGTTTTGAGTTGAGGCACCTGAACTTCCCAATCCCATCGGAGATTACAAACTTCAGCGTCTCGACAACCCGTATTCACTGTAAATAGAGCCATTTGCTTAAGGTGTTTTGGTAACGCCCCAAACAACTTCTCCTGCTCATCCCAGCTCAGTGGATAAGGCTGGCGCTTATCAACATCAGGCAGCAACTTAATTCTTGGTGCTGTCAGAAGCCAACTCAGGCCATACTCATCTACCCATTCGTGTGCCGCAAGGTTGAGTATACGACGCACAACTTTTAAACCGTGGTTTATGGTGCCAGCGGCAGCACCCTCTGCTCGCCTGTGATCAATCCACGGCTGCAAAGATCCTAGATTCAGACGGCTGATTGATGTATCACCAATCCACGGCATAAGCTGTTTCAAACGACTAATGTCATTCTTCAGGCTCCGCTTGTGAGTGTTTTCCAACACATACTTAGCCGCAGCTTGCTCAAATGACCGCTCAGGTCTTACACCGTATATCTCCGCCTGGCGAGCTTCTTCGATCACTCGCGCTAGGAGTTTTTCGGCCTCAACAAGTTGATCTGTTCCAGTGCTGCGGCAAATGCGCCGTCCTGAGATTTGCTTGTCGATGTGCCAGATACCGGCTCTTTTAATGAGTCCGGGTATTTTCTTACGTCCCATATGGCCTCTCCTTTCGGTTGACCAGGACGCCCGTTGCGAGCCTTATATTGCTCCGCCCAAGCATCCAGTTCAAGTCTGTCAAACGCTACCCCTTGAACACCCATCTTTATTTCAGTCACATATGGCCGTACTTCAGCACTGAACCTATTACGGTCCATGCCCAAGTAAAACGGAGCATCACGTAGCCTAATTAAACGAGGGAGGAGGATTTGTTCAGCAGACATCTGAGCACTCCAATACTGTTACGACAGGGCTTTTGCCTCGGCCTTGCTCTACAGATATCAAGTCAGCACTTGTAAGTTGTCTAAGTGCTCGTCTTTTAGAGTATCGATTGACCCCAAATTCGCTCAGCAACTTGTTCGACAACTGAACAGAATTTGTATTCTTTACTCCAGTTAAGAACCAGATAGCTATAGCCACATGAAGCGCCTGACCAGACAGCTGGCTGGCTTTCATAAGCCATTCCAAGGGGATAGGCCCTCTTAGAAAACGCCCTGTGATTCGCTTCCTTGATGCCTTCTCGACAACCTTCTCCTTAGTCAGAGCTGATTCGGGGCGAAGCCCATCAGGTAAAGCAATCTGTTTAGGGTCAATCGACATGCCGTTACCCTCAGCCTTCGATGTCAGCCGCTAGCCCAATAATGGTCTCCCACAAATGAGCTCCGCGTTCGTCGGTATAGCGTTCAGGGTACTTCACGACGTCAACATCAGAACTAAGCCGGAATCCATCCAGAATAATTTCGCTCACATCTGCCATGATGGTTTGGGCCCTACTAATAGTGTCATCCATCTCATCTAAAGAAGCTTCAATAAGGACGGCATCGTGAATAGGAGCGCATACCTTGATACCTCTTTCGAGCATCGAGGTGATAGCCATCCGTAACATCTCAGCTCCATTAGCTTGCATCGGGAAGTTCCGAAGAAAACGCGGATTGGGGTTTGTTCCAACATTGATTGTCCAGCCAAAAACCGTACGGAGCTGGTTACTGAGCATTGCTCGGTCAACAGCCGCGTCCGACCATGCCCAGAACTCTCTGTAGGTCTCTCTGTGAAGTCGAAGGAGCTCTCTTGCCCTAACAACAGGTTGGTTGATTTGGGCCGCTAATGACTCAGCCCCCATCCCATACTGAACAGCTAATACACATGCCTTAAACTGGTCTCGTTCGGATTTGTGACTTTGTTTAGTCGCACTTTCAGGAACGGCGCCAGCTTGCTTAGCAAAGGCAAGGTATGGATCACCAGACTTGTAAGCCGCTTTCATCTTCTTATCACCAGAGAGAGCAGCAGCTATACCAAACTCTTGCTGTGACCAGTCGATGTAAGCAATCCCGAAGCCTTCTTTAGGTTTAATGAGGCTTCTCAGCCAAACCGATGGCCCAAATATGAACCGAGAGTTGCTGGGTTGGTTGCGACCAGTTCGAGCACTGAATGGCGAAAGCAGGCAACGATTCCTGCCATCTTCCCCTACAGGTAGGTCCGACAGTCTCATCTTAGAAAGCAGATACCTAAGCTCACGTAGCGGCGACACTTCAAGGTATGACTTGGCCATATCTCTGAACGTGTCATCACTTAGGTCAAGATTGCCGGTAGGTAAGCGAGGCCAAGGTATATCTCGATCGATTAGGAACTGAGCGAATCGATCCTGTTTAAACGTGCGGCCTTCATAGATTCCAGTTTCACCTGCAATTCGTTCGATAAGTGCATCTTGAATGGATTCCCAAGAGCCTTTGAGAAGGTCAAGGGACTCTGTATCTATAGGCACCCCATTGAACTCCATGCGGGCTACAGACTTCATGTAAGAACCGCGTATGAACGCATAAGGTAGCTCTAGGTCGGATTCCATTGCTGGATAAAGACGTTTAAGTGCCTGAACATCGGATTCGCAATACGCAAGAATCTGTCGGCGCTGGAATTCGCTCCAAGGTCCACCGCTTAGAATAAGCTCACGCATAGAATCCTTCTCAGAACCCTCTAAGGCATCCAGACCATAATATGACAGCGCGCCAATCAAACTCCTCCCACAAGGGGTATCTAGGCCGTTAGTGCGGTTTCTGAACTCAAGGTATAGGTCAACTATACGCTCAGGCATTTCCCAGCCTAGAGCAAGGTGACAACCCATCTCAGCAGACGCATAGTAGGCAACAAAGACGGAGTCTTTACCTATGTCGTAAGGAGGCTCTTCCATCTGTTCGAGCTCATCCTGCCAGTATCGCAATGTGCGACCAGAGAGGTATTCATGAGCAACGAGGCAAACCACTTCAGGGTTGTTGCCATCAACCGCTATAAACTCGAAATCAACAAACCATATAGACTTGATTGGCGTCATGAACTTACTCATAGCTCACCTCCTAGCAAGTCACGAATCACTGCATGATCAGTCGATTCGATGTACTTACCCTTGAAGGCAATCTTCAGGATCTCCTCAAACGAAAGATCTGGCCACTCTGGTTCCGGAATATCGCCTAAGGCAGTAAACGTATCGTAAGCGCCCAAGGACATATTCGCCGACACACGTACCCAAGAATCTTGGGCGATCTGAGCAGCATCACGAGCAGATTCGTTCCAACTGTTTGTGCGGCCTTCTGAGTTAGGAAGGCCAATTGGCCAAAGGGCTAGAACACCTTGCCTGTTGATATAGGTGATCAAGGATTTAGCCACCCATTCAGATGGCAGCTCTGGTAGCAGATGAGGAGCGAGAAGGTAGATCTCGCGCTCTTCTTTCAGTTCAATAACCGCAGTGTCGACGCGATAGTCTTCACTTGGGTGGACCCTAACGAAATCCTGCTTACCAGGTTTTCGGACGGGTATGGTTGTAAGGTGCTTTTTAACTCCTGTGTTCTCTCTGAAGTTTTGAGATAGGCGAATATTTGATGGGTTAAATTTATCTGAAGTTTCCATGTAAAAATCTCCGGGTTATTGGAGTTTTTACAATGACCTATGTTCAAAATAGATACATTTCCGAGGTACCGGCACCTTGTTAACGAGTTACCGGCACCCCGTAAAATCTTGTATCAATAATCTAATTTTCCCTCTTTATCTGCCTCGTAAAGCCAATCTCTAACACGTCTCACAAAATCACGAGTAGTTAGTAATTTAGGGTAGTTCCTATCGTGAAATTCTCTGACTTTATCTGCATTTTTCTCCGCACATGAACTTTTTGAGTCGTAATGGCCGCGATTATATAAGTCGATAGCGAATTCTTTCACTTTATTAACTTTATCCGCTTTAATTTTGGCGGCCCTTTTTTGGCGATCTACATTGTCTTTTTTCCTAGTTTCTTCTGCATGATCAAAGGCAGCTGATAGTAGTAAGCGTTTCCCCTCCTCATGATATGAAGCACCCACAAAGGGACCGTCACTTAGCAAGACCAATTCTGTAACGCACTTATGCGCCATGTATGAATACCGAGTATGTAGTATGTGCTTAGTTTCACCATCAACTTTGGCCGCATGACTAAGAGCTAGGAAAAGCAACGCAAGATAGACCCTAGATTCACCTATATCATCAACCATTGTTTGCCAATTAGATTCAGACGAATGCCTTAAAAACATCAAAGCGTCTACAACATCATCTACACCATTAATAATTTGACCCCAGAAATCTGGGTCTGATGCAAAACCTATATCCCATTCACTTCGCGATACATATTTACTAGGGTAATTTAACTCTAACCACGCTTGAACTGAGTCGAGCACTCTAATCTGATGTTCATAAATTAGGGATTCTGAAAGCCCGTAGTCTTTTACAATGAGCTGAGCAAGAAAGGTTGCCGATACAAGGCCAATAGATGGGTGTGTGCCCTCGAAAAAATCACGCGGGAATTTTTCAGCCATTTACCACTCCATATATTTATTAAAGATATACATAAATATATTGTACGGGAGGGCATTAATGCACGGGTTATGTTGCACCTGTGCACAGGTAATGGATTGGCTATTTAGTCAATTAGCTCTTTTAGAATGGCCTCAAGCTCACGCAGATCAGCACTGTGAGCGCCTGTTTTTAGGGCATTCATTGAACTGACAGTCTTACCTTCATCAGTCTTTGGACCTGTCGACTTCAACCAAGGCTTCCACGTCTTGATCCGCACTGCCTGCTTTGCGCGAGCTTCTTCTGTCCATCTCATGAATATCACCAGTGTTTAGTTCGTTTTCGAGGTTTGTTTCTGAATAGTTGAGCTGCTGATTGGTTGCCACGTTGGCTGTGTCAGTGCGGATGTAATTGTTGGCCACCTTGGGGTGGGTGAGATCATTGATCGTACTAGCCGTTCGACGAGTATTATTTTGAACCTTCAGTGCCATATCCATAAGCGCCAGCATTCGCTCAGGAGTGCTTTGGTTAACAGCGAGTTGCATCGTTCGTGTAAACAAAACATCTAAAAGGTGAACTTGAGAGGCTAACTTATCAACGAGAGGCTGGCTGTCGCCAGACTTTAGCTGCTGAGCCATTTGGCGGGCTTGTGAAGCGAATTCGCAGACATCGAGGGTAGATTTATCCTCAGTACTAAAAAGCTCCTCAGCGAGCTTTGCAGAGGCGAACACACTGCCTTCACCAGCGATGATGGATTGTTCTAGTTTCGGATTCTGGGACCCCATAGCGGCATACCATTAACTGTTCAAAAATACAGTTAATTATAGCATTTTTGGAGGCTGACTAAATTAGCTTTAGTGCCTCTTATCGGCACATAGCCGTCATACAGAAGGCAGATTTTCATCCATCAACAGGGGAATTCTCTAGCGGAAGGATAAGCTCATAAAATGCTAAGTCTAACCATCGTCCAAATTTGAAGCCGACCTCTGGAAGAGTGCCCACATGGGTAAACCCAAATTTCTTATGGAGGTTGATGCTACCAGTGTTATCAGCATCTATCCCCCCTATCAACGCATGAACATTATTTTGTGATGCGACTTCGATAAGCTCTCTCATGAGCAGATTACCTAAGCCTTTACCACGATGATCTTTATGAATATAGATTGAGTGCTCAACAGTGTATTTATATGCAGGGAACATTCGGAAATGACCGTAGCTTCCGAACCCCAGCAAGACGCCGTCAGTATTCACGAGTCCGAGCACTGGAAAGTTCCCTTTAACCTTTGCTTCAAACCAACTAGACATGCTGTCGATAGATCTTTCTGAGTAATCGTAAAGAGCTGTAGAGCACAATATTGCTTCATTTAAAATTGCCAGTATCTCATTGGCATGAAGTTCAAAGGTACAATCAATGATTTGATAGCTGTCGGTGTTCAAGTTAACAACCTCTGACAAGTTATATTAGGGATGAGTCTAGCAAACAAAGTATCTCAAATGGATCGTCTGTGACCGTTGAACCAGGCTTCGCCAAACGGCACAAAGCTGCCGTCTCTGCTAATCCCTCGAAAGGGCTCGCTTCAAGCCAAAACCTATAAATATTCCACCTGTCAGACGCTCAAGGCGGGATATTATCCTCGGACTGTTCATCCATTTGCTTAGTCTGCTAGGTGTCAAAAGAGGACATAAATAATCATATGCTTTATAGGTATATAGTAAACGGCAAATCAAACCGTCTTAGAATTGAAATGTTAGATGTCCATGTGCTCACAGTCTCTCCAAAAGAACAAGAGTGTACATTATTAAAGGGTTAGTTTACTCTATCGCAATATATATACATTGGAGCAAACCTTGAAAAACTGGTTGTTTTTATCCGCTGCTATTATTTGTGAAGTAATTGCAACATCTAGTCTGAAGTCGAGTGAAGGTTTTACTAAAATCGCCCCATCTATGCTTGTTATTATTGGTTATAGCGCAGCTTTCTATTTACTTTCACTTACTCTGAAATCAATCCCTGTTGGTATTGCATATGCAATTTGGTCAGGGCTTGGCATAGTTTTAGTTACTCTAGTCGCATGGTTTATGCACGGTCAAAAAATTGACCTTTGGGGATATGTTGGGATGGGGTTAATCGTTAGTGGCGTTGTTGTTCTCAACTTGCTTTCAAAAACTAGCGCACATTAATCCAGTGCATCTAACAAGTTACTCAAGTGTACTGCGTCAGCTATATCTGGCTAAGAGGGGCAGTTATAGCTACTTTGGGTCAGGCCACCTAGCAAGGCGTTAATGTCCGCTATGGGTCGAAACTAGCCATTAATCTGGATCTCGGAAATGACGCATTTGGGTCGTCAGCCCTTCAAAAATGACAACACGCAGATGTAGTGGAATTGGTAGACACGCTAGCTTCAGGTGCTAGTGCCTTCACGGGCGTAAGAGTTCGAGTCTCCCCATCTGCACCACTCTTGTTGTATCCCTAAAAGATCCAAGCCTCGAGCAGCGAAATCGCACAGGTTGCTGCAACCAGCATCCAGGCCGGTATTTTTACCCACTGCACAAGCCCAAAAGCCACGAGTACAGCAAGGCCGATATAGACCGATGTTAGGGTCTGCATTGAGATGGTTATTAGCGCGGCCAGTAGAACGCCCACAACAGCTGCATTCGCTCCGCCTATTGCTGCGCGCACACGCGCGTCAGTTTTTAGCTGCTCCCATATAGGTAGCACACCAAAGACTAGTGCGACCGCCGGTAGAAATATGGCGCAAGTGGCTATCACTGCACTGCTCGCGCTGCCATCCAACGCGCCACCCAAAAAGGCTGCAAAGGTAAAGAGTGGTCCTGGAACGGCTTGGGCGGCGCCATAACCAGAGATAAACACCTCAGAACTGATCAAGCCTTCAGCGACAGTCGCATCGGCAAGAAGTGGAAGCACTACATGGCCTCCACCAAACACCAGCGCTCCAGCTCTGAAAAAGCTGTTAAAGAGTTGCGCTACTGAGCCTGCGCCGGCAGTGATTAAGGGCAGGATAAGCAGGCCTGTAAAGAAGATGAGTAGCCAGAGCGCGCTGCCGCGGTTAACTCGCCAGACTAATTGGCTCGGTTGCAGAGTTGAACGGTTTATCCCAAGGCTGATCAATCCTGCAGCAGCAATCAGCAGCGGCGTTAACCAAGGGGCTGCGACCAACGATAAAGCCGCCGCACTGGCCAGCATCAGCAGTTTATTAGCCGCTGTGGTGCAGAATGTACGTGCCATACCAATGACTGCCTGCAGAATAACCGCGATTGCGATCGCTTTTAGTAGTGTCAGGAGCAGGGGCGAGAGGCTAACCGCAGGATTTGCCAAAGTAATTCCGAGATAACCCAGCGCCAGCGATGAGGGTAGCGTAAATCCTAGCCATGCGAGCAGAGCTCCGAGGTAACCCTCGCGTTGGTAGCCGATCAGCAAGCCGGTTTGACTTGAGGCGGGGCCAGGTATGAGTTGGCACAGCGCAACGTTATCGGCGTACTCCTCCTCGGTAAACCAGCGCCGGCGGTTAACGAACTCCTCGCGAAAATAACCGATATGAGCTACTGGCCCACCAAAAGAGGTGAGGCCCAAACGTAAGAAGATTAGAAAAAGTGAAAGCTTTGAGTTCATGCGCTAGTTATACCGGTAAAGCGCATGAACTTTAAGTTTTGGGTGAGCTATTTAGCACCTAGTGCACATCAATGACGGCTCCGGAGCTTTTAAATATTGGAACCTTAATCTGCGTAACATACGGGGTATGCCCAAAAACTATTATAACGCTCAGCTTTGGGACGTTGACGCTGACGGTGCGCTAGAGCTTATTCTCGGCGGTGATAGCGAAAATGCTCCTCTCGCGATCTATTGGGGCAAAGGCAATGGCTATTTTGAGACAAACGCCACGTTTATGCCTGGGCTAACCGGGACGATGCAGGACCTCGTATTCGGCGATTTTGATAATGGTGGGGTCGATGAACTTCTAGCTCTATCAAGTAAGCCAGGCTATGCAGGATATTGGTACCAATACTTTACAGCCTGTGATCTCGGTAATGATGGCGATCTCGATATCGTCATAGAGAACTTTGATCAACTATGGTTCTGGAACCCAGATAGAAGCTTTGAGGGCCTCAATAAACTCGTTTGGGAAAACAAAAACGGATCATTCAACGGATGGGCCTTCGGTAACTTGGAGTATTATCTTAGAGGAAGTAAAGATGATGCTGTGGAGAAAGCGGCAGATATCGGGGTAACCTTAGAAAATTACGTTCCGTCTCAGGTCTACTATCCATCAGCTGACGGCCAACGGTTTAGTTCTGTGGGAATGAGGGCTGGTTCGAAAAATCTTTATCCCTCGATGAAGTACCTAAACAAACTTCCGTAATCTCGGTGATTTGCGTTGGGTGGCTCAGTATTGATTTCGCTACTAGCCACCATCTCGCGTTTGTTGATAAATGCCTGCTTTGGGTCGACTCCTGCCGATTTGCCCTTGTTCCTCGCCTGTCGGCACATAGGCGTCATATTCAACGGACGGAGAGATGGCGGTTAAGCGCACATTTCAGCCGTTACAGGTTTGTGATGATTTCTCTATAGCAGACGGAAGGCATCCAAACCGTAGATCTGCCGGAGTCGGCACAAAGAAGACGTCCAACC
>JAAZVX010000146.1 GCA_018623095.1 Marinobacterium sp.
CAGCCGCTCAACTAAGAGCGGGCTGTGGATAATAGACCTATAGTGATCAATTATCAATCAATCACTAACTCTTTTTCGCTAACAAGAAGACCATTGTTATCGGCATAGAGATATTCACCCGGAATAAAATCAACACCGCCAAAGCGAAGGGCTACATTTAACTCGCCCGCCCCTTTTTTCTCGGTCTTTAATGGGTGGCAACCCAAGGCTTGCACCCCTAGATCAAGATCACCAATGGCATTCACGTCACGGATACAACCGTAGATGACAATACCCGACCAACCATTCTTAACCGCTTTCTCAGCAAGCATGTCACCCAACATGGCGCGGCGCATAGAGCCACCGCTATCTACTACTAGCACTCTTCCTTCACCAGGAAGCGCTACCTGTTCACGAACCAGGGAGTTATCCTCAAACGCTTTGATCGTCACGATCTTTCCACTGAAACGTTCGCGACCGCCAAAGTTACCAAACATCGGCTCAAGTATGCGCACATCATCTTCGTAGCGGTCGCACAGTTCGGGTAGTAGATCTTCCATCGATTTCTCCTAATAAATTTTAAACTTTCAGACGAAGGCCATCCGCTTCAATTTGAATCTTGCCCTCTTTTAGCAGCTGACCAATCGCCATTTTGTAGGCTTTTTTACTGCAACCGAAACGGGCATTGATCGTTTCAGGCGCACTCTTATCGCCCAGCGAACAGAATCCACCGTTCGCTTCCATATCAGCCAATAGCTTGTCTGCAACCGTTCCGACCCTTTTGTAACCCGGTGGCGTTAACATCAGGTCAATCTGGCCATCCTCTCTAACCTGCTTAACATAGCCGGTCAGACGCTGACCTAACTTCAGATGCTGAGTCAGATCTTGACGATGAATTAGCCCCTCATAGCGATCATTGATGATGCAGAGCATACCCAAGTCGGTCATACGCCAGGGCAGCATCTCAACCAACATCTCTTTGTTAAGGTCAGTCGGATTGGTCTCAAGATAGCGATCCGTTTTCATCGAAGCGGCGATACGGTTAGAGTTATCAATGTAGATGAAGACATTCACCCACAGACCTTCCCTGACATCTCGCTGCTGTTCTGAGAAAGGGAGCAACAGATCTTTAGAGAGCCCCCAATCTAAGAAAGCACCTATCGAAGTGGTCTCTTTAACTCGTAAACGAGCGAATTGGCCCACCTCTGCTTTAGGGTGCGCCAAGGTGGCGATCTCTTGATCTTGGGAGTCTAGGTAGACAAAAACACGCAACTTATCACCCGGCTTTGTGCCCTCGGGCACTTCACTGCGTGGAAGCAGAATGCCGCCGCCATCACCTGTGTCTAAATAGACACCGTATGGACTCTCTCGCAATACGGTTAATTGATTGCGTTTACCGAGTTCAAACACGCCATTCTCCCAACATTTAAAACCCTATGATAACCGGTTAAGCCATAACGAAAAACGGCCAGGGAGTGAAACCTGGCCGTTTTTAAAGATTTAAGCTCGATTAGGCTTTGTCATTCGCCAGGTAGAACCAAGTATCCATGACTGAGTCAGGGTTGAGTGACACACTATCGATACCCTGCTGCATCAACCAACGGGCTAGATCAGGGTGGTCCGAAGGTCCCTGACCACAGATACCTACGTACTTGCCCTGCGCCTTACACGCTTTAATCGCCATCTCTAGCAGACGTTTAACCGCTTCGTTTCGCTCATCAAATAGGTGCGCAATCAGACCTGAGTCACGATCCAAACCAAGCGTTAACTGAGTCAGGTCATTCGAACCAATAGAGAAGCCGTCAAAGTGCTCTAGGAACTGATCAGCCAGTAGTGCGTTGGATGGAATTTCACACATCATGATCAACTTAAGACCATTCTGTCCGCGCTGCAGTCCATTCTCAGCCAACAGATCAACCACCTGTTTGGCCTCGCCTGGTGTACGAACGAACGGCACCATGATCTCAACATTGGTTAGACGCATCTCATCGCGAACACGTTTCAGTGCACGACACTCCAGCTCAAAACAGTCACGGAAGTCTTCAGAGATGTAACGTGCCGCACCACGGAAACCAAGCATAGGGTTCTCTTCATGCGGTTCAAATGATTGCCCGCCGATCAGGTGCCCATACTCGTTGGATTTGAAGTCAGACATTCGAACTATCACTTTCTTAGGGTAGAAAGCCGCTGCCAGCGTTGAGATACCCTCGGTCAGTTTATCGACGTAGAAATCAACCGGTGATTTGTAACCCGCGATACGACGTTCAATGACCTGACGCACATCACGTGGTTGCTCTGATAGGTTGATTAACGCTTTCGGGTGAACCCCAATCATTCGGTTGATAATAAACTCTAAACGCGCCAGACCCACACCGGCATTAGGCAGTGATTGGAAGTCAAAGGCACGATCTGGGTTGCCCACGTTCATCATGATGTCGAACGGCAGCGATGGCATCTGTTCAACATTGTTTGTGGTGTGTTCAAAATCTAGACGACCTTCGTAGACGTAACCGGTATCACCTTCTGCACAGCTAACGGTGACCTCTTGGCCATCAGTCAGTGCTGTGGTTGCATCACCACAGCCCACAATCGCTGGAATTCCCAGTTCACGAGCAATGATCGCCGCGTGACAGGTACGACCACCGCGGTTAGTCACGATGGCAGAGGCACGCTTCATCACCGGCTCCCAA
>JAAZVX010000048.1 GCA_018623095.1 Marinobacterium sp.
AAGTGTAAAACTTTCAGAGTCGATTACCTGCATCGGAACTAAACCTGCCAACGCCGTTAAATCAATCTCTTCGCCTCTGAATCGTGCACGCACCTCACCCTGCTGGGTTCGCTCAACACCTAATCCGCCAGAGCCAGATTCACCCTCAACCTTGGCAAAGCAGGTTAGTTGCTGCTGCCCTTCAGCGATAACATAACGGCTCTGATGCGTTCTAAATGAACGGGCGACGGACAGAAAGTGAAGACCTTCGAGAATACTGGTCTTACCGCTACCGTTTTGGCCGTAAATGATGTTGATATCCGCTGACGCATCAAAGGCCAGAGATTGAATGGAGCGTAGGTTGGAAAGCTGAAGTCGCTTTATGCGCATAAACAGAAAAGGCCGCCCAAAGGACGGCCTCTATCAAAGCGTTAATTACATACGCATTGGCATGATAACGTACGTTGAATTAGGGTCATCAAAGCCCTGAATCAGCGCACTGCTGTTCGCATCAGCAAGAGTAAAACGAACCACATCTGAGCCAAGAATTGATAGCACATCGAGCAGGTAGTTGACGTTAAAGCCGATGTCAATCGATGGCCCTTCGTACTCAACCGCAACGGTCTCTTCCGCCTCTTCCTGCTCTGGGTTATTGGCCGTCACTTTAAGATAGCCATCGCTCAATGTTAGACGCACACCACGATACTTTTCATTCGAAAGGATAGCGATACGCTGGAACACTTGGCGCAGCTCTTGGCGATCGCCAAGCACGACCTTATCACCGTTCTTAGGAATGACTCGTTGGTAATCAGGGAACTTGCCATCCACCAGTTTGGAGGTGAAGGTGTAGTCACCAACATTGGCGCGAATGTGAGAAGCACCAATGACCAGAGTCACCGGTGAGTCGCCACCTTGCAGCAATCGCGCCAGCTCAAGAATACCTTTGCGAGGAACAATGATCTGATGCGCACCACCTGCTGGTACATCAGCTGCAGACGCCGAGGTTGCCAAACGATGGCCATCGGTCGCAACCGAACGAAGTGAGTCTTCACTTACTTCTAACAGCATACCATTAAGGTAGTAACGCACATCTTGTTGTGCCATAGAGAAACCCGTCTTCTCGATAAGCTGACGTAGCTCAGACTGAGGCAAACTCAGCTCAAAGGCTTGCGGGCTATCTTCAACGTTCGGGAATTCAGACGCGGCCAAAGTCGTTAGAGAGAACTTAGAACGACCAGACTTAATGATCATTTTCTGACCGCTAAGCTCCATCTCGATTCGAGCGTCATCAGAGAGGGACTTACAGATGTCCATCAGCTTACGTGCCGGAACCGTTACCGAACCCGGTTGGGCCGGTTCTTGAAGCTGTACACGACCAACCAACTCGACCTCGAGATCGGTACCGGTTAGTGAGAGTTGATCACCCTCAGCCACCATCAGAATGTTCGAGAGTACAGGCAACGTCTGTCTGCGCTCAACCACGCCGGCAACAAGCTGTAGTGGTTTAATCAAAGCCTCACGAGTGATGACGAATCTCATGCGTATTCCTATCTCAGTCTGTCAGTTAGGTCGTCAAATGACGAAGCAGGTTTTTGTAATCTTCTGCGATCTCAGCATTGCTGTCACGCAACTCTTTAATTTTTCGTGTCGCGTGCAAGACCGTGGTGTGATCTCGACCGCCAAATGCATTGCCTATCTCAGGTAGGCTGTGGTTAGTTAGCTCTTTGGACAGGGACATAGCAACCTGCCTTGGTCTAGCTACTGAGCGACTGCGGCGCTTTGAGTGAAGATCGGCAACGCGAATCTTGTAGTACTCAGAGACCACTCGCTGAATGTTATCAATACTAACCTGTTTGTCCTGTAATGCCAGAAGATCCTTCAACGACTCCTTAACGAAGGTCGTGGTGATTGGACTGCCAGTAAAGTGAGCGTTCGCTATGACGCGCTTCAAAGCACCTTCTAACTCTCGGACATTACTACGAATCTTCTGCGCAAGGAAGAAGGCGGCATCATCTGGAAGCTTTATTCGCGCTTCGTGTGCCTTTTTCATAAGGATAGCGACTCGTGTCTCTAGTTCAGGTGGCTCGATAGCGACAGTTAACCCCCAACCAAAACGAGACTTTAATCGCTCTTCCATACCACCAATCTCTTTAGGGTAGCGATCACTGGTTAGGATCATCTGCTGGCCGCCTTCAAGCAGTGCGTTAAAGGTGTGGAAGAACTCCTCTTGCGAGCGATCCTTGTTGGCAAAAAACTGAATATCATCGATTAACAACGCATCGACCGAGCGGTAGTAGCGTTTAAAGTCGTTAATCGCATTCAGCTGAAGCGCTTTAACCATGTCAGCCACAAAGCGTTCCGAGTGCAGGTAGACGATCTTAGCGCTGGGATTGCGCTTAAGCATTTCAGCACCCACGGCGTGCATTAAGTGAGTTTTACCTAAACCTACGCCGCCATAGATAAAGAGTGGGTTGTATCCGCCACCAGGGTTATCCGCTACCTGTTGCGCCGCGGCTGAAGCCAGCTGGTTGGATTTACCTTGGACGAATGACTCGAAGGTAAAGCTTGGGTTCAAACTGGTCTGATGTCTAAGACCGCCTTCAACCTGCACCGTCCGATCCATCGCCTCAGGCTGAACCTCAAGCTCAGGCTGAATAATCTCAGTAACGGGGGTAGCAATCGAGGTCGTTGTGAATTCAGACTGTGGCTCAGATGTTTCGACACGCAGCGGCTTTGCACGAGCCACTTCAGGGCGTGACCGTGTAGCTGTTGAGGGCAACGACCCTGCAATGCCTATCTCTATCAGAGGCGCAGACTCACCGCTCAAGCGTTCGACGACATCCTGAAAACGTGTGACAAACTTATCGGCAACCCAATCCTTAACAAATCGATTCGGTGCTAATAGAAGAATGTGCGATTCAGTCTCAAGATCCAAACGCAATGGGCGCACCCAAGTATTGAACTGCTGGGGTGGCAATTCATCTTTAAGCGTTTCTAGGCATTGTTGCCATAGATCTTGAAACATTGATTGAGTCCCGTTGGGTTTTTAGAAGTATTGGGTGATCTTATCCCCAAAGCACCTAATTATCCACAGAAATTTAAAATAAATCTCATCGAGACATTTAAATCAATAGGTTACAAGTTCCATGAGCGGAGGGTGATAGCCGGACTTTTTCCAGAAATTAACAAATAAATGACAGCTTTATCATAAGTTATGAACAGACTTATTCACAAAAACTGACCATTAACAGGAAAACAGGCACAAAAAAGGCTGCCGAAGCAGCCTTTTCAAAGTCGATGATATTACTCAGCCCATGGGTCCGAAGCGTCAGCTCCCCATGGGTCATCACCGCCACCCATACCATCGATTGTGATCTCGATCGTATCCAGATCAACATCCAAAGGCGCATCAAGGTTGAAGGTCACTATCTCTGGGAAGACGATGATCAGTACCAGTGACGTCAGCATAATCAAGATAAATGGGATCGCACCTCGGTAGATCTCCATTGTCTTCATACCGTGCACTAAACGACCGGTTATCTCGTCTTTATAATCACTCTTCGGTGCCACACTGCGCAAATAGAAGAGGGCAAATCCAAAGGGCGGTGTTAAGAAGGACATCGACATGTTCAAGCCAACCACGACTAGGAACCACACCATATTAATGTCCATGTTTGCCGCAACTGGGCCAATCAGTGGCATCAAGATGAAGGCAATCTCAAAGAAGTCGATAAAGAAGCCGAGTAAAAATACCAATAAGCTGACAAATAGGACAAAGCCAAGCTCGCCACCAGGAATGAAGCTAAACAGATGTTCAATCCAAAGGTCGCCGTTTACTGCTCGGAACGAGAGAGCAAAAATGGATGAACCCACCAAAATAAACATAACGAAGGTCGACAGTTTAGCCGTTGAATCCAGAGCCCCTTTGATGACCTCCAGCGTCAGGCGACGACGGATGATCGATAGCAATAGAGCACCCACAGCACCCATTGCCCCACCCTCAGTCGGCGTTGCCCAACCAACAAAGATGGTTCCTAACACAAGGAAGATCAAAATGATCGGTGGCAACATAGCGGTCAGGACTGACACCAATAGTTTAGTGCCTTGCAGAGTACGCGCCTCCGCTGGAAGTGGTGGAACCATTGACGGTTTAAAGATCGACAGAACAAACATATACAGAAGCAAGAAGCTCACAACCATTGCCGCTGGAAGCATAGCGCCCATGTAGGCATCTTTAACCGACAGTGAAAGTACATCAGCCAATACTATCAACACCAGTGACGGTGGAATAATCTGAGCCAACGAGCCGGCACTGGTTAGAAGACCTGCTGCTGTCGGGTAGTGATAGCGGTAACGCATCATAACTGGAAGCGAGATAAGACCCATCGAGATAACCGATGCAGCTACAACGCCCGTTGTTGCAGCCAGCAGGGCACCAACAAGAATGACGGCATAACCAAGGCCACCCGGTACTCGCCCAAACAGCTGCCCTGCCGATTCAAGAAGATCCTCTGCCATGCCTGAGCGTTGCAGAATGATCCCCATAAAGGTGAAGAACGGAATCGCTAATAAAGTGTCGTTCTGCATGATGCCGTAGATACGTTCCGGAATGGCCTGAAGCAGTACCCAGTCCAAAAGACCAAGCTCATGACCAATGATGGCAAACAGAATACCATTCGCCGCCAAACTAAACGCAACGGGGAAACCCGATAGAAGGAAAATGATCAGAGTGCCGAACATGATCGGCGCGATGTTATCCGCTAGAAATTCCATTTACGCTTTCTCCTGCTCGTCATCCATGTTTGCGTGGCCACCTTTATTCAGCGGATCTTCAATATAACCTTTCAAAAATGCCCAACGTTTAATCAATTCACTGAAAGCTTGGATAAATAGAAGACCAAAACCCACAGGTATCATGGCACGCACAGGCCAACGTAGCAGGCCACCCGCATTTTGACTCACCTCTTGGTTTGCATAAGTCTCTAACAGATTAGGAATCGACTGCAGACAGATGTACAAACTGACTGGCATTACACAGAACAACAAACCAATCACATCAACCCAATTACGTGCTCGTGGAGAAATTCTTTGACTAACCACATCGATGCGCACATGCTCGTTTAACTTTAATACGTAGCCAGCAGCAGCTGTGAAAACAGCAGCGTAGAGATACCATTGAAGCTCAAGCATTGCATTGGAAGCAATACTGAAAAGGTAACGCGTCGTTGCATTGCCTGCACTAACCAATACCGCTAAAAGAATTAACCATTTGATGTAGTTGCCTACCCAACCATTGATGGCATCAATGGCACCTGAGAATTTCAGTAAAGCTTTCATTACTTCAATACGCTCTCTGATCTATTTGTTATAGCGTCTCAGTGTGAACGGTTTTGAACCGCTGTACAAGGCAGGTATGCAACTGGTCATACCAGAACAAACGATGGATTTAGACTTTAGTCTAATAAAAGCCTTACATGCCCATTACTAGCGTCAAAATTAGTGTATTTGAGGGAACAATCAAGCTCAACTGGTCATACCAGATCCACCAGCTAATTAGACCAAAGTAGAAGGTTGATTCCGGCAAATAATTAATACTCTTGCATGGTGGCTGGTTATAGCTAGTATTAGCTGTGTCCTAACTAACAATAAACGCCGAAAAGGCAAACACAAGGAAATATCATGAAACGTAGAGATCTGTTCAAAGGCGCTGTACTAGCAGCAGCCGTTTCAGCAGCAACTGCAGCTTCAGCTGCGGAGCTTCCAGAACTTAACTGGCGCCTACAGTCAGCTGTACCTCCAGGTATTGGCTTCTACCAAGGCGGTGTCTACTTCGCTGAGGAAGTAGAAAAAATGACCAACGGTAAATTCAAGATTCGTGTTTTCCCTGCTGGCGAAATCGTAGGCACTATGCAGATCTTTGACGCGGTATCAGACGGTACTATCGAAGCGGGTCACACAGCGTCGTACTACTACTTCGGTAAAAACCCAGCGTTTGCTCTAGATACAACGATTCCTTTCGGTCTTAACTACCGTCAGTTCCAAGCTTGGTACAACCATGGCGGCGGCGGCGAGATGATCAAAGAGCTTTTCGCTAAATCAAACATCGTACCTTTCCCATCTGGCAACACCGGTGTACAGATGGGTGGTTGGTACAACAAAGAGATCAAATCACTTGACGACCTTCAGGGTCTGAAGATGCGTATCGGTGGTATGGGCGGTAAAATCATCGAGAAGCTAGGTGTGGTACCTCAGTCTATTCCTGGTGGCGATATCTTCCCATCACTAGAGAAAGGCACGATCGATGCAGCTGAATGGGTTGGTCCATTCGATGACATGAAGATGGGCTTCAATAAGGTTGCTGAGTTCTACTACACTCCAGGCTGGTGGGAAGCGGCTCCAAACCTTTCTGTCTACATCAACAAAGAGAAGTTCGATTCTCTACCTGTTGAGTACCAGAACATCGTTGCAGCAGCAGCTGAGCGTGCAAACGTTAAAACAACGGCTTTCTACGATGCAAAGAACCCAGAAGCACTTAAGACTATCCTAGCGGGTGGTACTAAGATGAAGGTCTTCCCTAAAGATGTCATGGACGCTGCTTGGGAAGCTGCACAGGAAACTTACAAAGAGCTTTCTGCTGAGCACCCAGATTTCAAACGTCTATACGACAGCATGGCTGCGTTCCAGAAAGACCAGAACCAGTGGATGTCTGTTTCAGAAGGTCCTCTAGACGGCTACATGCAGCGTAAGATGCGCTAAGAGCGTGTTTAGCTGATAAAAAACCAGCTTTCGAGCTGGTTTTTTTATGGCAGGCAAACAAAAGGTTTGCAACTGCTTTGCGATTTCTATAGAATTTCGCGTCTCGATTTTTAGGCAGGTGTCCATACAACATCTGTAACGTATAAATGACTTGTAAGTAGGACAAGGCAATGAAAAGAACATTTCAACCAAGCGTACTAAAGCGTAAGCGCAACCACGGTTTCCGTGCTCGTATGGCTACTAAAAACGGTCGTAAAGTGCTTGCTCGTCGTCGTTCACGCGGCCGCGCTAGCTTGTCTGCATAATTAAGCGGACTTGCTGAATGCCAAATGGCTGAGTTCGAATACCCTCGCCAGTTAAGACTTTTAACTGGTGGTGAATTCAAAAGGGTATTCGACAAAGCCGATTTTAAGGTCAGTGACGCCCATTTACTGATCCTTGCCCGCCACTCCCAATCTGATCATCCCCGCATCGGATTTGTTTTTTCCAAAAAAAATATTCGCCAAGCCGTGAATCGAAACCGCGTTCGTCGTATCATTCGCGAGTCTTTTCGTTTGAATCAGCATCAACTACCTAATGTCGACATTGTTGTTTTATCTCGACGCGGAATTGATGAATTAGAAAACGAGCAATTACACGCGCTCATAGCGAAAAGTTGGAAACGTTTAAACAAGCAGGCTTTAAAAGCTCAAACCTCAAATAAAGGTAATGGTTAATTCGCCATGGATATACAGCGAGTCATTCTACTCGGCGCTCTCGGTCTAATCTCATACATGCTGGTTCTCCAGTGGAATGCTGATTACAACACTCCCGTCGCAGCACAACAAACTCAAACTGAATCAGTTTCAGCGTATCAGCCAGTAGCAGGTGATGATCTGCCAAGTGCTGCGCCTGCTGCACAAGCTGATTTGCCAACCGCAGGTGCAGCGGTATCGACCCTCGCGGCCGCAACGGGTGATCTAGTCAGTGTAACCACTGATAAGTTCGGCATTCTGATCGATCCACGTGGTGGTGACATCATTGAAGTCAAACTACTTGATCACAAAGCGACGCTGGAAGGCGAAGATCCATTGGTACTACTTGAGCAAAATGCGAACCGTACCTACGTTGCTCAATCAGGATTGGTTGGCCCTAATGGCCCAGACGCCTCTAAAGAGGGTCGTCCGCTCTACTCTGTCGCTGAAGCTCGTTACGACATGGGCAGTGCCGACACACTGGCTGTAGATCTAAATCTAGTCGATAACGGCGTAGCCATTACTAAGCGATTTACCTTCACACGCGGTAGCAACGCCATTGCGATGGACTACCTGATTGCCAATAACAGTGACTCAAATTGGCAAGCGACTCTGTTTGGTCAGCTTAAACGCGACCGCAGCGCAGATCCGTCGGAAACAACCGATATGGGTATGCAGTCTTACCTAGGCCCTGTGTTCTCTACTCAAGAGAACAACTACAACAAAGTCAGCTTCGATGATATCGACGACGATGGCCGTTACAACGAGAAGAGCCAAGACGGTTGGGTTGCTATGATTCAGCACTACTTCTTGAGTGCTTGGATCCCAAGCCCAGGACAAGAATACACTTATCAAGCGCGCCAGCTTAACGGAAACTACATCGCTGGTTTCTTAGCACCATCAACTGTTGTTGCACCAGGACAAACCGGCCAGATCTCGGCAACGCTGTATGCGGGCCCTAAAGATACTGATCAACTTGAGAAGCTTTCGCCTAACCTAGATCTGACGATCGATTTCGGCATCCTATTCTTCATCGCGTCACCGATCTACATGGTTCTTAAGTGGCTCTACTCGATCGTCGGTAACTATGGTCTTGCCATTATCTGTGTCACCATTTTGGTCAAAGCTGCCCTATTCCACTTGAATGCTAAAGCGTTCAAATCGATGGCGAAGATGCGTAAGTTCGGTCCAGAGATGGCTCGTCTTAAAGAGCTCTATGGCGATGATCGCCAGAAGATGTCTCAAGAGATGATGAAGCTCTACTCGAAAGAGAAGATTAATCCTCTCGGCGGCTGTCTACCAATCGTTGCTCAGATGCCGATCTTCATCGCCCTTTACTGGGTATTGATGGAAGCGGTTGAGATTCGTCATGCACCGTTTATCGGTTACATACAAGATCTGTCGCAGATGGACCCCTACTTCATCATGCCGATCTTGATGGGTGTTACGATGTTTATTCAGCAAATGCTAAACCCAACGCCTCCAGACCCAATGCAGGCGAAGATCATGAAGATGCTTCCGATCGTCTTCACCTTCTTCTTCCTATGGTTCCCAGCGGGTCTGGTTCTATACTGGTTGGTGAACAACATCCTATCGATTGCACAACAGTATGTGATCAACAAGCAGATCGAAGCGGGTGATTCTAAATAAGCGACTTGCAGCTTAAATCCCCACGCGACACACTAGGGCTCTTCGGAGCCCTTTTTATTGATTGGAGAAAGACTTCAGATGATCAGTAGCAGTAAAGATACGATCGTTGCACAGGCAACCGCCACAGGCCAAGGAGGTGTCGGTATTGTTCGACTTTCGGGACCTAAGTCTGCTGAGATACTGGAAGCTTTCATCGGCTTTAAGGCCAAACCTCGCTACGCTCACTACACGCCTATCCATGAAGCAGACCATCAAATCGATGAAGGCATCGCCCTACTTTTTCCTGGTCCTAATAGCTTCACTGGCGAAGATGTTGCCGAACTTCAATGCCATGGTGGGCCCGTAGTCATCGATCTAATCATTCGACGCGCCATAGAATTGGGTGCGCGCATGGCAAGACCGGGTGAATTCTCAGAGAGGGCATTTTTAAACGACAAACTCGACCTCACTCAAGCCGAGGCCATAGCTGATCTTATTGAAAGCTC
>JAAZVX010000049.1 GCA_018623095.1 Marinobacterium sp.
GGGTAATTGAATTACTTCGGGTCTGACCTCCGGTCTGACCCGACTATTCATAGCATTCCCCAAGCATTGTTACGTAATTGAAAAGTAGGGTCAGACCTGAGGTCGGACCCTAAAAAGGGCCACCCCATTGAGTTGTGGCCCTTATTGAACAAAATTCATCTATTCTGTGAGAAAGCGTCGCTTTTCGCCTTATACCTTAGTCGAATAAACTACCTTCAACTTAATTAAACAGTGGAGGGTGACCCGATGTCACAGATCCTTGATCAAAAAACACTTCTAGAACTTCTAGACAGCAACGACCTAAGCGAATCAGAAAAGATCGCGTTGGTTGAGTGGAATGCAAAACAGATGCGCCGTGCAGAGTTAGCAGCGCTTGTGGTTAAAGCCGAGAAGAGAGTTGCTAAAGCGGCTGCACAGATTATCAACCACCGTGCTATTCAGCAGGTGTTTAGTTCACCTCTGATGCGTTCACAGCATTAATACACTTCTAGTGTGCGACAATAAAAAACCCCGCAACGGCGGGGTTTTTTTGTATCAGTAGCGATTAAGCGCGTGGGTGTTTGCGCTTTGGTGAGCCCGTGTAAAGCTGGCGTGGACGACCAATCTTGTTTGGACTTGAGTGGAATTCGTTCCAGTGTGAGATCCAACCGATCGTACGTGACAGTGCGAAAATTACGGTAAACATGGAAGTTGGAATACCGATCGCTTTCAGGATGATGCCTGAATAGAAGTCAACGTTAGGGTAGAGTTTACGGCTAACAAAGTACTCGTCTTCTAGTGCGATGCGTTCAAGTTCTTTTGCGATGTCGAGCATTGGATCATCAGTAATGCCCAGTTCAGCTAATACTTCGTCACAGGTCTGCTTCATCACACGTGAGCGTGGGTCAAAGTTACGGTATACGCGGTGACCAAAGCCCATTAAGCGGAATGGATCGTTAGGATCTTTGGCTTTGTTGATAAACTCAGGAATGTTATCAACCGAACCGATTTCAGCCAGCATCTTAAGTACGGCTTCGTTTGCGCCACCGTGAGCAGGTCCCCATAGAGCTGCAATACCTGCTGCAATACAAGCAAATGGGTTGGCGCCTGATGAGCCCGCTAGTCGAACTGTTGATGTCGAAGCGTTTTGCTCATGGTCTGCGTGGAGGGTGAAAATCTTGTCCATAGCACGTGATAGCACTGGATTGATTTTGTAATCCTCACAAGGAGTTGCAAACATCATGCGCAGGAAGTTATCAGCGTAGCCAAGGTCGTTACGTGGATAGATAAATGGCTGACCGATAGAGAATTTGTAACACATTGCCGCGAGCGTTGGCATTTTTGCAATCAGGCGGTATGCACAGACTTCACGGTGATGTGGATCGTTGATATCCAGTGAGTCGTGATAGAAAGCAGACAGTGCACCGACCACGCCACACATGATCGCCATAGGGTGAGCGTCGCGGCGGAAGCCGTTATAAAAAGAGCGAAGCTGCTCGTGAACCATCGTATGTTGATTCACGGTGGAGTCAAACTTAGCTTTCTGCTCTGGAGTAGGGAGTTCACCATTTAGAAGTAGGTAACATACTTCTAGGTAGTCAGAGTGCTCGGCCAGTTCTTCGATTGGGTAACCGCGGTGAAGAAGAACACCATTAGCGCCGTCAATGTATGTGATTTTTGATTCACAAGAAGCTGTTGATACAAAACCTGGGTCGTAGGTGAAAAGGCCTTCACCGGTAAGTGGGCGAACGTCAACAACATCTGGACCTTCCGTGCCTTGATAAACCGGCAGTTCGATCTCTTTATCTACACCGTCTACTACGAGACGAGCTTTCTTATCAGCCATGGTTGGCTCCTATCTATTTCCGTTACTGCTTAACATGGGTATTTAAGCATCTTAGAGCTCTTCTGAGGTTGGCTCAGAACTCTTTAAGGCCTGATCACTATAGTGAGCCGAAAGTGATTGTCAATCGTCAATTGTTGCAGTGCAAAAGCTATAATGTAAGGACGAAAAGCTATAAGTCGAATTTATGCGCTCTCGCGTACATGTCGCGTCGGAACTGTGCATAACCCTATTAAACCATTGGCTAATAGGGCCCTAGATTGATTGTCAAAAGTCTGTCAATTGTTATAATCAGCCTCCGAAAATTGCGCGCTGCAAAATGCGAATATTGTTATAAATGTTTGTCATAACGTGCAGTTTCTATCGTCGTCCTGAATAGCTGACACTGTCGCTATCGATTCAGGTACATACTAGTAAACGAGGCCCCGGAGAGGGCACAAAAGTGTGAACTAGAGCCGTGAACAAAAAACGACCTGTAAATCTCGATTTGAGAACCATTAAGCAGCCTCTACCGGCTGTGACTTCAATTCTGCACCGTGTGACTGGTCTGATTCTATTTGTCGGTACCATTTTCATGATGTACGCACTTAGCCTATCTCTTGAATCTCAAGAGGGTTTTGATGCAGCCGCCGCACTACTAACAGAATCATTCATTGCCAAGTTTATCGCTTGGGGTCTGTTGTCTGCGCTTCTGTACCATTTCTTCGCGGGTATTAAGCACCTTGTCATGGATGCGGGATACTGTGAAGAGATTGAATCTGGCAATGCGGCTGCGAAAGCGACGCTTGCAATTTCAGCTATTTCAATTGTGCTAGCAGGAGTTTGGGTATGGTAACTTCGGTAACAAGCTTTGGCCGTAGCGGCCTATACGACTGGATGATGCAGCGTGTAACTGCCGTTGTCCTTGCAGCCTACACGATCTTTATGATCGGCTACATGCTGCTTAACCCTGAACTAAATTACAACCAGTGGTCAGCACTGTTTGAAGGTACTGCAATGCGTATCTTCACTCTTCTAACGCTGCTTTCATTGGTTGCGCATGCCTGGATCGGTATGTGGTCAATTTCTACCGACTACATTAAACCAACTGGCATCCGTTTCGTATTCCAATCTGCATGTGGCCTGCTCGCGTTTGTTTACGTGGTGTGGGGTGTTCAGATTCTTTGGGGGGTTTAATAGATGTCTAAGCTACGTACGCTTACATTTGATGCAATTGTTGTCGGTGGTGGCGGTGCAGGTATGCGCGCTGCACTTCAGCTAGCACAATCAGGTTTAAACACTGCGTGTGTCACAAAAGTGTTCCCAACACGTTCACACACAGTCTCTGCGCAGGGTGGTATTACTTGTGCAATCGCGAGTGCGGATCCAAACGACGATTGGCGCTGGCACATGTACGATACTGTTAAGGGCTCTGACTACATCGGTGACCAGGACGCGATCGAGTACATGTGTTCTGTCGGTCCACGTGCCGTATTCGAACTTGACCACATGGGCCTACCTTTCTCTCGTACTGAGACAGGTCGTATCTACCAGCGTCCATTTGGTGGCCAATCGAAAAACTTCGGTGAAGGTGGTCAGGCGGCTCGTACCTGTGCAGCAGCAGACCGTACTGGTCATGCACTGCTCCACACGCTTTACCAAGCGAACATGAAGTCTGGCACTACGTTCCTAAATGAATGGTTTGCAGTTGATCTTGTTAAAAATGCAGATGGCGCGGTTGTTGGTTGTATTGCAATCTGTATCGAAACAGGTGAAACGGTTTATATCAAAGCGAAAGCAACCGTTCTTGCGACGGGTGGTGCAGGTCGTATCTACGCATCGACTACCAACGCCTTGATCAACACCGGCGACGGCATGGGCATGGCACTTCGTGCTGGTATCGCTGCGCAGGACATGGAGATGTGGCAGTTCCACCCAACCGGTATTGCGGGCGCAGGTACGCTGGTAACAGAAGGTTGTCGTGGTGAAGGTGGTTACCTAGTCAACAAAGATGGCGAGCGTTTCATGGAACGTTATGCACCAAACGCTAAGGACCTTGCCGGTCGTGACGTTGTTGCACGTTCAATGATCCTAGAGATCCTTGAAGGTCGTGGCTGTGGTCCAGATGGCGATCACGTCTACCTGAAGCTTGATCACCTTGGCGAAGAGGTTCTTCACTCACGTCTACCAGGTATCTGTGAGCTATCAATGACATTCGCAGCGGCAGATCCTGTTAAAGAGCCGATCCCAGTAGTCCCAACCTGTCACTATATGATGGGTGGTGTGACCACTAATATCGGTGGCCAGGTTATCAACCCAGACCCTGAGACTGGCGAAGATAAGATTGTTGAGGGTCTATTCGCTTGTGGTGAGGTTGCTTGTGTATCGGTACACGGTGCTAACCGCCTAGGTGGCAACTCACTTCTCGACTTGGTTGTCTTTGGTCGTGCGGCAGGTCTTCAGATCGAGCAGCAGATGCGTGAAGGTTTCGAAGTTAAAGATGCGACCGATGAAGAGATTGAGGCAGCAATGGCTCGTCTAAACCGCCTGAATAACTCAACTGGCGGTGAGAAGGTAGCTGATATTCGTAAAGATCTTCAGCAGTGCATGCAGCTCTATTTTGGCGTATTCCGTGATGGTGAAGCGATGCAGGAAGGTTTGACTAAACTTAAGGCAATCCGTGAGCGTGTTGCGAACGTACACCTTGAAGACAAAACGGGTGCATTTAACACCGCTCGTCTTGAAGCGCTTGAGCTTGAAAACCTCATGGAAGTTGCAGAAGCAACAGCCATTGCGGCTTATGAACGTAAAGAGTCTCGCGGCGCTCATGCCCGTAATGACTTTACTGAGCGTGATGACGAGAACTGGTTGTGTCACTCAGTTTACTACCCACAAACGAAAACGCTGGGCAAACGTGACGTGAACTTCGCTCCGAAGACCATTGAAGCGTTCCCACCTAAAGTGCGTACATATTAAGGAGTCGTTACGATGCTAGTAAGTGTTTATCGTTACAACCCTGAGATTGATGATGCTCCTTACATGCAGGATATCCAGATTGATATTCCTGGCGGTAAAGACATCATGGTGTTGGATCTTCTTCACCTTCTCAAAGAGAAAGATACTTCAATGACATTCCGTCGTTCTTGTCGTGAGGGCGTTTGTGGCTCTGACGGTTTGAACATGAACGGTAAGAACGGTCTTGCGTGTATCACGCCTCTTTCTGAAGTGGTTACCAACGACAAGCTGGTTCTTCGTCCACTACCAGGTCTTCCGGTTATTCGTGACCTAGTGGTCGACATGGGTCAGTTCTACAAGCAGTACGAGAAGATCAAACCATTCTTGATCAACGACACTCCGGCTCCAGCGATTGAGCGTCTTCAGACCCCTGAAGAGCGTGCAGAGCTAGATGGCCTCTACGAGTGTATCCTGTGTGCTTGTTGTTCAACGTCGTGCCCGTCGTTCTGGTGGAACCCAGATAAGTTTGTAGGCCCATCAGGTCTTCTACAGGCTTACCGTTTCCTAGCCGACAGCCGCGATACAGCCACTAATGAGCGTCTTGCTGAGCTAGACGATCCATTCAGTGTGTTTCGTTGCCACGGTATTATGAACTGTGTGAACGTGTGTCCAAAAGGTCTTAACCCAACCAAAGCGATTGGTAAGATCCGTAACATGCTGATCTCACGCGCAACCTAAGATTAGGTTGAAGCATTAAAAAACCCGCTCTGGCGGGTTTTTTTATGTTCTGTAATGCAGAGTCTGACCTCTGGTCTGACACCACGCTCTAATCACACTCTAAACCCCTGATAAACAATCAACGATCAAAAAAACACCAGGCACCATACCATTACGACTAAAGTGCCAAAAAACGCCTAAAATGCTCTTAGTTAATAGCCTAAAAGAACTAAAAACGGTTGTTAAAATCCCGTAGAATTAACTTATTCCAAAACGCGATAAAACATTGATTACTTTAGTATTAAATCGTCAAAACTGCTGTGTTCAGGCTTGAATAAAAGGCGTAAACTACGCGAGTTTTATTTGGTTGCAAGACCGAATGATGCGCTGAAAAATGGAAATTAGAAGCAGAAGGGCGATGGATGAAGAGGCTTCACAAGAGCTTCGGAGGTCCCGTACCCCACAACGAGGGTAAACATATAATGCAAGACGGTCTGATGGAGCAGCTGTGGAAGAATGCTCATCTATACGGCGGCAACCTCTCTTACGTAGAACAGCTATACGAAACGTATCTTTTAGATCCAAACTCAGTACCCCCAGAGTGGCGCGAAGAGTTTGATAAACTCCCCAAAGTCGGTGAAAACATTACTCCTGATGTTCCTCTTGCACCGATCCGTGAACATTTCCAATACATTGCCAAGAATCAAAAACGTGCACAGCCTGCAGCGGTTTCGTCTGTTAGCTCCGAGCACGAGCGCAAGCAAGTTCGCGCGCTGGCTCTTTTTGATGCTTACCGTGTACGTGGACACCAGATCGCTAAGATCGACCCACTGAATCTGCAAGAGCGTGCAGAAGTGGCTGACCTTAATCTGCGCTTCCACGGACTTTCAGAAGCTGATTTTGATACGACCTTCCAACTCGGTAGTCTGCAGTTTGGTCGCGAGGAGGCGACACTGCGTGAGATCCTTCAAGATCTTCAAGAGACTTACTGTAGCTCGGTCGGTTCTGAGTACATGCACATTGTTAATACTGAAGAGCGTTTATGGCTTCAGTCACGCATTGAACCCACTCGCGCCCACCCAACGGTAGAGCCAGAGAAGAAACTTATGGTCCTTGAGCGCCTAACGGCAGCTGAAGGTCTTGAGAAGTACCTAGGCTCCCGCTTTGCTGGTGCGAAACGTTTCGGTCTAGAGGGTGGCGAGTCCCTGATCGTATCTTTGAATACTCTGATCCAGCGTGCTGGAAAGCAGGGTGCTAAAGAGGTTGTGATCGGCATGGCACACCGTGGCCGTCTAAACACCCTTGTAAACATCTTTGGTAAAAACCCAGCGGACCTGTTTGGTGAGTTCGAAGGTAAGAAACTGGTTGATTCATCTGGTGACGTTAAGTATCACCAGGGCTTCTCTTCTAACGTCAATACTGACGGTGGCGAAGTGCACATCGCGATGGCGTTCAACCCATCTCACCTAGAGATTGTAGCACCAGTGGTTGAGGGTTCAGTTCGTGCCCGTCAGGATCGTCGTGAAGATCCAGTCGGCGACACCGTTGTCCCTGTCAACATCCACGGTGATGCGGCCTTTTCAGGTCAGGGCGTTGTAATGGAGACATTCCAGATGTCTCAGACACGCGCTTACAAGACGGGTGGTACGATCCACATCGTGATCAACAACCAAGTTGGCTTTACGACCTCTAAGCCAGAAGATGCTCGCTCTACAGACTACTGTACCGACGTTGCTAAGATGATCGAAGCGCCAATCTTCCACGTTAACGGTGACGACCCTGAAGCGGTTCGTTTCGTGACACAGTTGGCGGTTGATTACCGTAACGAATTTAAGAAAGACGTTGTCATTGATCTGGTCTGTTACCGCCGTCGTGGTCACAACGAGGCGGATGAACCAAGCGGTACTCAGCCGTTGATGTACGACGTCATTAAAAAGCAGAAGACGACCCGTGATCTTTACGCGACTAAGCTTATCGAAGAGGGTGTAATCACTGCTGAACAGAGCAAAGAGATGGAAAAAGCCTACCGTGCTGCACTAGAAAATGGCGAGCACGTGGCGCACTCTCTTGTGCTTGAACCCAACTCGAAGATGTTCGTTGATTGGACTCCGTATCTTGGTCACACCTGGTCATTCGAGTGTGATACTCGAGTCGACATTAAAGTGCTTCAGGATCTTGCAGCAAACATTGCAGAAACACCTGAACACTTCAGTGTACAGCGTCAAGTCGCTAAGATTTATGATGATCGTAAGCGCATGGCGGCCGGTGCAATGGCGGCTAACTGGGGCTTTGCTGAGACATTGGCTTACGCGTCGATTCTAGCAGAGGGACACCCAGTGCGTTTGACGGGTCAGGATGTGGGTCGTGGTACTTTCTCTCACCGTCACGCAGTCCTGCATGATCAGAAAGATGCGACGACGTACGTACCGCTTCAGAACATGGGCAAGGATCAGCCTCCCTTTACGATTCATGACTCATACCTCTCTGAAGAGGCGGTGTTAGCATTCGAATATGGTTACTCAACGACGACACCAAACTCTTTGGTGATCTGGGAAGCGCAGTTTGGTGATTTCGCCAACGGTGCCCAGGTTGTGATAGACCAGTTCATCACCTCGGGTGAAGCGAAATGGCAGCGCCTGTGTGGCTTGACCATGCTGCTTCCACACGGTTTCGAAGGCCAGGGGCCAGAGCACTCATCAGCCCGTTTAGAACGTTACCTACAGCTATGTGCCGAGCACAACATTCAGGTAGTCGTGCCAACGACGCCTTCACAGATCTTCCATCTACTGCGCCGCCAGGTGGTTCGCCCACTGCGTAAGCCTTTGGTGGTTATGACTCCTAAATCACTGTTGCGCCATAAACAGGCGATATCAACGCTCGAAGAGCTTGCTGATGGCTCCTTCCAGCCAGTGATTGGTGAAGTGGATCAACTAGATAAGTCAAAAGTAAATCGTGTTGTGATGTGTAGCGGTAAGGTTTACTACGACCTATACAACCGTCGCGAAGAGCTTGAGAAGCAGAATGTTGCGATCGTTCGTATTGAGCAACTCTACCCATTCCCAGAGGCGGATCTGGTAGACGAGTTGAGCCAATACCCAAATCTTGAATCGGTTGTTTGGTGTCAGGAAGAGCCAATGAACCAGGGCGCTTGGTACTGCAGTCAGCACCACATGCGCAACGCTCTACGTAAAGTGAAGCCAGAGATTCACCTAGACGGTGTGGGTCGCCCACACGCAGCAGCACCTGCAGTAGGTTACATCTCTGTTCATGTTGAGCAGCAAGAGAAATTGGTTAACGACGCCCTAAACGGTTAATAAAGAATTCGTTCGTACGACGAGCAGAAGGCAAGAAAGGAAAAATCATGTCAATCGAAATTAAAGCACCTACGTTTCCAGAATCAGTAGCAGACGGAACTGTTGCAACTTGGCACAAACAGCCAGGCGAAGCAGTTTCTGCAGACGAACTCATTGTCGACATTGAAACCGACAAGGTGGTTCTTGAAGTAGTCGCTCCAGCAGATGGTGTGATCACTGAGGTTCTAAAAGGTGAAGGTGATACGGTTCTTAGCGAAGAGATTCTAGCTAAGTTTGAAGCGGGTGCAGCCGGTGCAGCAGCTCCAGCAGCAGAAGCAGCGACTGAAACAGCGCCTGCAGGTGATGCTGAGAAAGTCGGTCCTGCCGCTCGTAAACTGATTGATGAGAACGGTCTTGATGCTAGCCAGATCCCAGGTACGGGCAAAAACGGCGGCATTACTAAAGAAGACGTTATGAACTTTATGGCGAATAAGCCTGCTAGCGCTCCTGCTGCGGCAGCACCAGCTGCGGCTCCTGCGGCGGCACAGCCAGCAGTTGCGGTTAACGTTCCAGCCGGTGAGCGCGTAGAGAAACGTGTTCCAATGACGCGTCTTCGTGCAACCATCGCTAAGCGTCTAGTGGAAGCTCAGCAGAATGCGGCTATGCTAACAACGTACAACGAAGTGAACATGAAGCCTGTTATGGAACTTCGTAAACAGTACAAAGATCTGTTTGA
>JAAZVX010000147.1 GCA_018623095.1 Marinobacterium sp.
AGCTTCTCTTCCATTCGTGCAGTAAAGCTGAAGTCCATCAGATCTGGGAAACTTTCTGCCAAACGATCGGTCACGATATCGCCCATCTTTTGCGCATAAAAACGACGGTTTTGAACTTCGACATAACCACGATCTTGAATCGTTGAGATAATCGCTGCGTAGGTGGATGGACGACCAATACCGCGCTTCTCAAGCTCTTTAACCAAACTCGCCTCTGTGTAGCGCGGTGCTGGTTTAGTGAAGTGCTGGCTAGGATCCAATTTTTTTAGCGAGAGCGAATCACCTACCTGCATGTCAGGTAGAATCTGATCTTCATCCGATTTACCACGGAAATTCATCACACGGGTATAACCGTCGAACTGCAGAACACGACCTTTAGTCGTTAGCTCATAGGCACCGGCCTTAACGGTCACTCGGGTGCTTAGGTATCGAGCCGGTGTCATCTGACAGGCTAGGAATTGGTTACGAATCAGATCGTAAAGTCGAACAGCGTCGGCATCCACACCGTTGAGTGAGTCTGAGGTAACGTTTACATCCGATGGACGAATCGCCTCGTGTGCCTCTTGAGCACCCTCTTTAGAGCTGTAGCGAATCGGCTGTGGCGGTAGGTAATCACCACCAAACTCAGAACCAATAAAAGCTCGAGCCGCTTCAACCGCTTCGTTACTTAAGTTGGTCGAATCGGTACGCATATAGGTGATGTAACCCGCTTCATAGAGACGCTGAGCGAGCATCATCGTCTTCTTAACACCAAAGCCTAAACGGGTACTCGCTGCCTGCTGCAAGGTAGAGGTAATAAAAGGAGCAGAAGGCTTACTGCTGGTCGGGCGATCTTCACGATTTGTGACTTCATAAGAGGCACTCTGAAGCGCCTTTACAGCCGCCATCGCTTGATCTTCATTGATTGGCTTAAACGCGGCACCCGCCTGCTTAACTACCTCTAAACGAACAGCCTGATCAGATCGAGTCTGAGCATCAGCATGCAGTTCCCAATACTCATCTGGAATGAAGGCACGAATTTCGCGCTCACGCTCAACAACCAGACGCACCGCTACGGACTGAACACGACCCGCTGATAGTCCGCGAGCCACCTTTTCCCAAAGTAAGGGTGACACCATATAACCCACAACACGGTCAAGAAAACGGCGGGCTTGCTGTGCGTTTACGCGGTTAATGTCGAGATCGCTTGGTTGCTCAAACGCTTCATTAATCGCTTTTTTAGTAATCTCGTTAAATACGACACGACGGTAACGTGAATCATCACCACCAATGGCTTCACGAAGGTGCCATGCAATGGCCTCCCCTTCACGGTCCAAATCGGTCGCGAGATAGATCTGATCGGCACTTTTAGCTAACTTACGAAGCTCATCGACAACCTTCTCTTTTCCAGGAAGAATCTCATAGTGAGCGGACCAGTCTTTGTTTGGATCGATCCCCATGCGGGCAATCAGTTGCTCTCTCTGTTTACGCTTTTTGTGCTCAACCTTTTGCTCTGGTGACATTTTTCGTGTCAACGCCGCTTGTTTAGCGCGCTCTTTAGGATCAGACTTTTGGGCACTTCCACTGGTTGGCAGGTCACGGATGTGACCAACACTGGACTTAACCACGTATTGGTTACCAAGATACTTATTGATCGTCTTGGCCTTGGCTGGTGACTCCACAATTACCAGGGTTTTACCCATCTTTATATACCTATTCAGAAATGTGTCTTATTTACAAATACGTGGAAACTGACTTCAGCGTCAAGAGAGCACTGCAAATATTTTATCGGCGCAACAATACAGCGCTAAAAAATAAATGCAAATAAGCTGTTATTAATAGTAGCAAGAAGCAGCTCGTTTAGATCAGTGCAAACCGATCGACCTCTTCACCAGATTCTAAAAGGACTTTTTCAACAAACATCTCATAGGGGCGCACCCAAAGGTCGAAGTTGCCATAGAGCGTTCGGTAGACCACCATCAACTCTTCCGTCTCTGAGTGCCTAGCGGTTCCAATCACTTCGTAGTCATTGCCTTTATAGTGCCTGTAGATCCCAGGGGTTAATTCGCTACTCATTAGATCTCCTTCGCTAACAGTTGATTGGCCTTTTCGGCTAATTCATCAAGTGCGCCAGCACGCTCAGGTTCACGCCAGTAGAGTGTTAAATGAATCGCTGTTGATTCCACTGCAACAACTTCCGTAGGCAGCTGAGTGAGCCAATCACTCAGTGCATCGAGTCTATGGGCCGGCAGTGTTCTCTCACCCTTTGACCAAGACCAACCCTTCGGTAAGCCATCAGCGGCCATCGCATCGACACGTGCCACCATCCACTCAACCCACTGCTCTTTCGCTGAACGATCTAATTTACCGCGCAGCATACTATAGGCTGGCATATTAATGGTTTCAGAATCCATTTCACCTTTTGCTCTGGGTATCTCTAGGCGTGATAGCTGAACCTGAAAACCCAGCTTGCGAGCATCCAGTCTTAGCTTAGATTGAAAGCGCTGACGGGGACTTGGCATGACCCACATCATAGAACCGATCAAAGAGAGCATGATCAGGACAATAATTGCCCACTTCATATGTATAAAACCTTCTTATCTGCTATTAATAGAA
>JAAZVX010000148.1 GCA_018623095.1 Marinobacterium sp.
TCACCAAGCTGCCAACAACGGTCAATAACTTCCTGGCAACGGCGTTCCATCTCAGGGTTACCACGCTGCACAGAGGCAAAATCGAGATCGGCTGAAGAGCTACCTGAGCTCATAGAAGAGGCTGCACCACCGCCCAAACCGATCAGCATTGCTGGTCCGCCTAGACAGATCAGTTTAGAACCGACTTCGATCTCGCCTTTCTCAACATGATCGGCACGGATGTTACCCATACCACCAGCCAGCATAATCGGTTTGTGGTAACCACGAACCTCTTCACCATTTGCACCGGGTACTGATTGCTCAAACGTACGGAAGTAACCATTCAAGTTTGGGCGACCAAATTCGTTATTGAACGCGGCGCCACCAATAGGGCCTTCGATCATGATATCGAGGGGCGATACGATGCGTTCTGGCTTACCGTACTTCGATTCCCAAGGCTGTTCAAAACCAGGAATATTCAAGTCTGATACGGTAAAGCCCGTTAAGCCGGCTTTAGGCTTAGCACCACGACCTGTTGCACCTTCGTCACGAATTTCACCACCGGAACCGGTTGCTGAACCTGAGAACGGCGCAATCGCAGTCGGGTGGTTGTGTGTCTCAACTTTCATCAGGATGTGAACCGGCTCGTCGTTGTAGCCATACTGTTGAGACTCAGAGTTCGGGTAGAAACGAAGCGCCTGCGAACCTTCGATCACTGCTGCGTTATCTTTGTAAGCAGAGAGTACCTTTTCACCGCCCAACTCATTGGTGTTCTTGATCATACCGAACAGAGATTTCTGCTGTGCTTCTCCATCGATATCCCAAGAGGCATTGAATATCTTGTGACGACAGTGCTCTGAGTTCGCTTGTGCAAACATCATCAACTCTACGTCAGCTGGGTTACGACCTAACTCTTTGAAGCTATCAACAAGGTAATCAATCTCATCGTCAGCAAGCGCCAGACCTAAGGTTTGGTTGGCTGTAGCCAGCGCATCACGACCACCGCCAAGAATGTCAACGCGACCCATTTCACGTGGTTGTTCGTGTCTAAATAGCGAGCTCGCTTGCTCTAGATCGCTCATTATCGCTTCAACCATGCGATCGTGAAGAAGGCTTTGAACATCGTTCAACTCTTGCTCGCTCAGTTCGGATGCACTATCAACGTAAAATGCTGTGCCACGCTCAATACGATCAATCGCATCCAAGCCACAGTTGTGCACAATATCAGTCGCTTTAGAGGACCAAGGTGAAATCGTACCCGGGCGAGGAACAACCAGAATCAGGGTGCCTTTTGGATCTTGCTGATCCGCTTTTGGCCCGTAGCGTAATACACGCTCAAGGATTGAGTGCTTCTCTGCACTCAACTCTGAGTTCATATCGGCAAAGTGAACAAACTCCGCATAGAGTCCGGTAACAGACGGTACTTTTTGGCTAACAGCGTTTAAAAGCTTAGCGTGACGGAAGGCAGAAAGAGCTGGAGCTCCGCGCAAAACGAGCATGGTTTCAGAGGCCTCTTAGTGATCCTGCGAATCAGGCGTTGGAAAACGAACAATTTTAGCGCAAACTGACTCAATTAGGGAGAGCTAACAGCTAATCAATACGAATGTTTATTCTTCGACAAGCACCAAGATTAAGACCGTATATCTACACCGCAGGCATTCTGTTTTTGGCGGTCTGGATTATATTGTCCAGTGCCCATCGAAAACCGATTATTGAACAGGTAAAAGAGAGAGGCTATTTGCGTGTTGTCTCACTGGCAGCACCACTTTCCACACTCGATATTGATCAGACTCGCACAGGCTTTGAATATCAACTCGCGACCAATTTTGCCGATTATTTAGGGGTTGGAATCGAGTTTATTATTGCAGACGATCACCAGCATGTATTTCAAGCGCTGCGTGACCGTCGAGCCGACATTGCAGCCGCTAATCTTCACCTAACCCCTTCTCGAGCGTCAATATATCAACCCCACCCCAGCTATCGCGACAGCCAATCACTGGTTATCTACAGAGAGACCCAAGGGTTTAAACCTCCTAAGTCGTTTGCTGACATTGAAGAGGGTGAGATTCTTGCGCTGGATGGCAGCGCCGAGGCCGCTCAACTGCTAAGCATAAAACCCAGCATCGAGATAGACCTACTCGAAACGATCAATCATCTCGACCTAATGACGCTGTTACAGAACAGAAAGGCAACCTATGCTGTCGTTCCATCGGACCTCTTCAGTCGAGTGCAAAGCTACCACCCTGAGTTAGCCAAAGCCTT
This sequence comes from Marinobacterium sp., assembly GCA_018623095.1. Taxonomy (GTDB): domain Bacteria; phylum Pseudomonadota; class Gammaproteobacteria; order Pseudomonadales; family Balneatricaceae; genus Marinobacterium_E. Next base: position 2,242 of record JAAZVX010000148.1, read on the forward strand.
TGCGATTCAAACCGATGCCCCTGCTGTCTGGTACTCGCTGAAGAGTGAAGATCAAACCTTGAATCTAGCGGTTCGCGAATGGCTCGAAAAACCCGAAACACAAACGCTGATCACTGAGCTCAATCAAGACTCCCAACCAACAAAGAATCCACTCAATTTTGTTGAGACACACGCCTTTCGCATGGCATTAGAAGAGCGCTACGAGCCCTTGAACCCTTACTTCGTTGCAGCGGGTGATTTGGTCGGATTGGACCATCACATTCTTGCCGCTATCGGCTATCAAGAGTCACACTGGGATAA
>JAAZVX010000050.1 GCA_018623095.1 Marinobacterium sp.
CGTGAATTGATCTCCAACGCATCTGATGCCGCTGAAAAGTTGCGTTTTGAGGCGCTGTCTAATGCCGACCTTTACGAGAACGATGGTGAGTTGCGTATCAAGGTCTCTGCCGATGAAGAGAACAATACTATTACCATCGAAGATAACGGTATTGGTATGTCGCGTGATGAGGTGATTGAGCACCTAGGTACTATTGCTAAATCCGGTACGGCCAGTTTTTTACAGAACCTAACGGGTGATGCGGCAAAAGACTCTCAGCTTATAGGTCAGTTCGGTGTCGGTTTCTACTCTGCCTTTATTGTGGCTGATCAGGTTGATCTCTACACACGTCGTGCGGGTCTGGATGCGGCAGAGGGTGTTCATTGGTCCTCGAAAGGCGAGGGTGAGTTCGACATTGCTACCATCGATAAGCCAGAGCGTGGTACGCGCATTGTCATGACGCTTAAAGAGGATGCTAAAGAGTTTGCCAGCGATTGGCGCCTTCGCTCTCTTGTGACTAAATACTCAGATCACATCGCCATGCCTGTGCAGATGGAAAAACAGCCAATGCCAGTAGAGGGCGAAGAGGAGTCAGCATCAGAGGCACCTGAGATCGAAACCGTTAACAGTGCAACTGCATTGTGGACCAAGAATAAGTCAGAGGTGACAGAGGAGGAGTACAAAAACTTCTACCAGCACGTCTCTCATGACTTCCAGGAACCGATTAGCTGGGCACATAACCGTGTGGAAGGTAACTTAGAGTACACCAGTCTTCTCTACCTGCCTTCTAAAGCCCCTTACGATCTTTGGAATCGCGAAGCACCTAAAGGGCTTAAGCTTTATATTCAGCGTGTCTTTATCATGGATCAAGCGGATCAGTTTTTGCCGCTCTACCTGCGTTTCATCAAAGGCGTGGTCGATTCGAAAAATCTATCACTGAATGTCTCTCGTGAGATTCTTCAGAAAGATCCTAATGTCGATAAACTGAAGTCTGCTCTGACAAAACGTAGCCTCGACATGATCGAGAAGTTCGCCAAGAAAGATGCTGACAAGTATTTAGAGTTTTGGAAAGAGTTTGGTCAGGTCTTGAAAGAGGGTCCAGCTGAAGATCATGCAAACCGTGAGCGTATCCTTAAATTGATGCGTTTTGCTTCGACTGAGAACAGTAATGGTGATCAGAACGTCAGCCTAGATAGCTACATCGAGCGTATGAACGAAGATCAAGAGAAGATCTACTACATCGTTGCTGATAGCTATAACGCGGCTAAGGCGAGCCCACACTTAGAGATCTTCCGTAAGAAGGGTATCGAAGTGCTGCTGCTTACTGAACGTATCGATGAGTGGATGATGAGCCACTTGATGGACTACTCTGGCAAGTCGTTCCAAGACGTCACCAAAGGTGAGTTAAAGCTTGACGGTGAAGAGAGTGAAGAGAGCAAAAAGGCTCAAGAGGAGCAGAACGAGCAGTACGCGTCACTGATCGAACGTTTAGGCGGTGTTTACAGTGACCGCGTCGATTCTGTTCGCGTGTCACAGCGTCTAACGGACTCTCCAGCCTGTCTAGTGTTGGGTGATTACGATATGGGCCTACAGATGCGTCGTATCATGGAAGCGGCCGGACAAGCGGTACCAGAGACTAAACCAGTCTTTGAGTTCAATGCAGAGCACCCATTGATCGGTAAGTTAGACCAAGAGTCTGATGAAGATCGTTTTGCTGATCTAGCGATGATTCTGTTGGATCAGGCTCAACTAGCAACTGGTGGACAGCTAGACGACCCTGCGGCGTACACCGCGCGATTAAATAAGCTGTTGCTTGAATTGAGTGCCTGAACACTCACCAATTACTCAAAAGGCCTGACAGTGTCAGGCCTTTTTTGTGGGCGCTTTACCGAATGTTTTTTGTTGGAGCGGTCTTGAAAAGGCCGCGATCAGTTTTCAGGTGACCGGCTTCAGCCTGTCATCCGCCGGTCAACTTTACTGTTTATCTGGAGAAAGCGAAAAGAGTGGATGTCAGGCTAAATCTAGACACCACTATTAACCGTTTGCTTTGGCCTTACGAAATAGATCCACACTGAAGGCAATTAGACCGACCCAAATAAAGGCGAAGCTGATGAAACGGTCGACACCAAAGGCTTCGTTTAATATGAAGACGGCGCTCAGGAACTGCATGAAGGGAGCGATGTAGTTTAGGAATCCAACGGTACCTAAGGGCAGTTTTTTCGCTGCTGAGGCAAACAGTATCAGCGGTACCGCTGTCATCACGCCGGCACCCACCAACTCCCAGGTAAATTCTCCGAAGTGTTCGACACCCTCTGTGTTTAACAGCGAAAGATAAACAAGGGCTACAGGGAGCACAATCAATGTTTCGATGAGCAGGCCGCTTACCGAATCAACCGCTATCTGTTTGCGCACAACGCCGTAAAAGCCAAACAACAGCGAAAGGCTGATAGCAATCCATGGAAATTCACCGATGGCGACTATCTGCCATAGGACGCCAATGGAGGCAAATAGGACAGAGGCTTTTTGTAGGCTGTTGAGCTGCTCTTTAAAGAAGATTAGCCCCAATATGACAGCCACCAGTGGCGATAAAAAGTACCCTAGGCTGGCAGCAAGGACCTGACCACTGCCAACCGCCCAGATATAGATCCACCAATTAGCGCTGATCAGCAGCGATGAGATCGTTAACCAGAACAGTGTTTTTCTGGCTCTCACCATGCTCCAAGTTGAGCGAATCTTTCTTTGCAGCAGTATCAGTAAGCCCACAAAGAGTACACACCAAACGACTCGGTGAGCCAATACCTCATCAGCCGGTACTTCTGCAAGCAGAGTAAAGTAGAGTCCAAAGCAGCCCCAGATGAGATAGGCTAAGGTGCCTTGAAGCAGTCCCTGTCGATACTCTATTTGTCGTTCAGATTGTGACTCTGTGACTTGGTTCAAGCGTCTAGCTCAACCATATCAGGGTGCGATTTCAGCGCCTCGATCAGAGCGTCCATTTCAGCATCCGTACCAATGGTGATGCGAAGGAAGTTGGCAATGTCAGGGCGACTGAAGTGACGAACCAATACGCCTTTGGTACGAAGGTAGCCCATCAATTCACCACCCTCAATAAATTTATGCTCGGCAAACAGGAAGTTAGTAGCTGAAGGCAGTAGGTTAAAACCGAGTCTTTCAAGTCGTGCACGTGTGTTCTCACGTGTCGTAATGATTTTGTTGCACATCTCATTAAAGTAATCTGCGTCTTTCAGAGAAGCGACACCCGCAGCGATCGCGAGCATATCCATTGGGTAGCTGTTGAAAGAGTTTTTAACTCGATTCAATCCATCTATTAGGTGTGGTTGTGCAACGGCGTAGCCAATGCGTAAACCGGCCAGTGAACGTGACTTAGAGAAGGTCTGTGTCACCACTAGGTTAGGGTATTGATTCACCAATTCAATGGCAGATTCTCCACCAAAATCGACGTAGGCTTCATCCACTAACACAACCGTTTCCGTGTTACGGTCAAGCAGGGCTTTGATCTGTTCCAGTGGCAGTGCTAAACCTGTCGGAGCATTAGGATTGGCAAATATGATGCCGCCATTATCCGATGGATAGTTCTCTAAAGAGATTGAGAAATCATCATTAAGCTTTTGATTTTCAATCTTAATCCCATATAGGTCAGCATAGACATCGTAAAAGCTGTAAGTAATGTCTGGCTTAACGAGAGGCTTCTCTTGGCGGAAGAACGCCATAAATGCGTGTGCCAACACTTCATCTGAGCCATTACCGACAAATAGATTTTCGCTAGGCACCCCAAGAGTGGTTGCTAGCTCATTGATAAGCGCTGAAGCGTCAGGATCTGGATAGAGGCGCAAGCGATCAGCCTCAAACTCATTCAACACTTTCTGAACCCCATGGGCAGGGGGGTAAGGATTCTCATTGGTATTAAGTTTAACTAAGTTGGCAACCTTAGGTTGTTCACCGGGTGTATAGGGAACGAGATCATTGATCTGCGGGCTCCAAAACTTACTCATAACGAAACCTTACAAACGAAAATATTTGATCAAGGATAGTATCAGATGCGAAGTGGGGAAAGAAGGAGATGTCGACCGATGTCAGCTATTAAAGCTGGCACCGGTCGGGTGTACCGAAATTAGCCTCGTTAAACAAGGTTAGCTTCAGTAACTCCATCTAAACAGAGTTAATCACTAACCACAACCTTTTGTGTTTAGACGAAGGTCGTATTAATGTTGGTTAGTAATGTTCATCGTATGAGTCTCGTAGTTGGTTGGCAAGAACGCGATCCTCCATAATATCTTCGATCTGACGTCTGCGCTTGGCATTGTACCTGGATCGGTTACGTTGGCTCTCTTGCTCTTCGAATTGATCATTCCAATCGTTGAGGTCTTCGATCTTCTCATCGACACGGACTTTGCTGCCCATCTCTAAATCTCACTCTATAAAATTGATCGCTCAGTTCTGGCTGTTGCCAAGGTCGAGGGTTACCCTTACTGCGGAATATAGTTCATGCATAGATTTGTGAGAAAATTGAATTTTTCAATCTTGTACCAATAAAAATTGATGTTTTAGCTATCTCTGAAGTTGACCTGATTTAACGCTTGGGTCAGCATCGCTTTTTTACAAGAAATGATCGCATGCACCTACTAAGACTCTCACTGCCGGTTATGTTTGGTTACCTCCCTTTAGGGATGGCATTTGGCGTGCTATTTGTCACCGAATTGGGGTTGGATTGGTATTGGGCGGTAGCTTTTAGCCTGATTGTGTTTGCAGGTTCTGCTCAGTTCTTATCGGTCGGACTCATTGCAAACCATGCTGGATTGTTCGAAGTCTTTGTAGCAGTTTTCCTACTGAACAGTCGCCACATCTTCTACGGTCTGACACTGTTATCTTCGTTAAAGCTAAAAGGGTGGCGCAAGGCCTACATGGTCTTTGCATTGACCGATGAGACCTTCTCGTTAATAACAGGACTGCCAAAAGAGAGTGGCTTACAGCAGCAGGATTATTGGCGCTTGGCAGGTATCAATCAGAGTTACTGGGTTTTTGGTACATTGATTGGTGCCCTGTTGGGGGCTCAGTTAACGCTACCCGATTTAGGTTTGGAGATAGTCCTGCCAGCACTGTTCGTAGTACTGGCGGTTGAGCAGTACCGAACACACAGGGCGGCGGGTTTGATGGTGATAGCCGGTTTAATTGGGCTAATGGCTATGTGGCTTTGGCAAGATCAGATGTTGCTACTGTCGATCAGCAGTGCACTGATTCTAATGTTAATAAATTATGTGAGGCAGCGATGGACCAGTCACTCTATCTAGTCGGCTTCATTCTGTTCGCTGCGTTGGCGACAGTGGCCACACGGGCTATGCCATTTCTGTTTTTAGCTAAACACAGGCACCACCCAATTCTGGATTATTTGGGGCGTTATCTGCCGCCTGTTTTGATGATGCTGTTGGTGGTTTATGCTGTGTCAGATCTACCCATGGCAAATCAACAGTGGAGTATCAGTGTTGGATCACTTATTGTCGTCGCTGTGACGCAGTGGTTGAGTAAAAATGCACTGCTCAGTATTGCACTGGGCAGCGTGATTTATATGATCTTAATTTAGATTCCGCAATACATACCGTGCAAAGTACTGATGATCCTTTGTGCACGATCCCCCTCCAGAGAGTAGTAAATCGTTTGCGAATCTCTGCGTGTTTTCACTAACCCATCGCGACGCAGTACCGCAAGATGCTGTGAGAGAGCCGATTGACTGAGATCCAAATGGTCGTTTAGTTCTGTGACAGAGAGCTCTTTACCCTCTAAATAGCAAAGAATCATCAAGCGGCTACCGTTAGCTAGCGCCTTCATTAATCGTGCGGCCTCTTTTGAGTTTTCACGCATAAGCTCTAATGTGTCTGCGGGAAGGCGTTGTGTATCTGTCATAGATTAACTCAGTAATAAGTTTGCCCAAGAGGGACGTAAAATTGCTTAATTAGCAAAAACGAATATAGCCTTTTGATGGGGGGTTGTAAATTTTTTGTAGCGTCTCGTACTCATTTCATGCGCTGTGTCATGCTCATATCGAGAGTTGAAGCTATACTTAAATGAGACTCAGTAGATGACAGGAGATGCTTTATGTACCAACGAGTACTAGTCACCAGTGAAGAGACGCACTATTCACAGCAGTCTTTAATGAAAGCATCTGCTCTCTGTTCAGAGTCGTCGCACATAGAGTGGTTCCAATCGGTGTACAACAGTTCGTTTGAAACGGCTACGGCAGAAGATCTTTCATCGCAAGAGGATGCCCTGACGTTGTATGTGAAACATAGGCTAAACCAGGCCGAGCGTCACATTGATGAGCTCGATCTTCCTCAAGATATTGCGGCCGATATCCGTTGGCATCCAAGCTTTCTGAAAGCCGCACTAGAGGAGTCTGAACGATACCAGCCTGACCTTATGGTGGTTCCTCGTGTCAGAAAGCATGATTTACTGGATTGGCTGGTTGGTGGGGATGAACATGAGCTCGTTCGTCGACTTCATGAGCCTCTCTTACTGGCGAGTGATCAACCATGGCAGGTCCACCCAAGAATAGCCGTGGCCATTGACCCTTTCCATTTAGACAGTCGTAATCACCCAATTGAGAGAGAGCTGCTAAGAGTTGCCGATTCTTTGGCTCAACGCCTCTCAGCAGAGCTACACGTTGTTCACTGCTTTCAAACCCTGCCACAGAGCGTCATCTTTGATGAACATCTAGTGGAAGATTTCGAATCGCTGCAGAAACAGGTAGGCGAGGAGCATCGCCAAAGAATTGAAGCGTTAATTGAACCTCTCAATCGACCGTTGGGCCCGCCACTGCTTAAATTAATCGTAGGGGATGCGGATGAAAAATTGCCAGAGTTTTGTCAGCAAGAGAAGATCGATCTTTTGATACTGGGTGCACCAGAAAAAGGGTGGGTGGAGCGCTTCTTAATGGGCAGCACCACCGCACGTCTTTTGAATACCATTGACTCGGATATTCTGGTTATTCACGACCAGTAGATCGTGTTAAATATCGAACTTGGCCCAGACAGGCGCGTGGTCCGATGGTTTTTCCATTCCCCGAATGTCCAAATCTATGCCAGTTTCAAGGCACTTTTCCATCAGCGGCTTGGTTGGCATGATCGCATCGATACGCAGACCCCGTTTAGGTGTGTCTTCAAACCCGCGACTGCGGTAATCGAACCAGCTGAATAGATCGTTGGTTTCTGGGTTCTGTTCACGAAATGAGTCAACCAACCCCCAATCATATAGACGTTGTAACCACTCACGCTCCTCTGGTTGGAAACTGGTTTTACCGGTTTTCAGCCAGCGCAGACGGTTCGGTTCACCAATGCCGATATCCTTGTCGGTCGAAGAGATATTCAAATCACCCATCACCAAAAGGTTGCTGTTGGGGTCGTTGTCATTTTGCAGATATTCACTGAGGTCCGAGTAGAACTTTCGTTTCGCTGGGTATTTCGTTTCATGGGCAATGTTTTCCCCCTGCGGGAAATAGCCGTTAATGACGCGCAACGTCTCGCCCTTAGCTGTTTTGAAATCTCCGATGATCATCCGGCGTTGAGCATCCTCTTCATCAGTGACAAACCCTTTTTGAATCGCCAAAGCTGGCTCTTTAGATAGAAGGCAGACACCGTAGTGAGTCTTTTGGCCGTGGAAATAGGCGTGGTAACCCAATTTTTCCATCTCTTCAATCGGAAACTGATCATCATGTACCTTCGTCTCTTGAATACCGATGACATCAGGCGAATGGATATCAACCAGTGCCTGCAGCTGATGAAAACGCGCACGAATGCCATTGGTATTAAACGAAACAACAAACATAACAACCTCCAAAATTTTGTGGCTTGGATGCTACCGAAAACGGGGGGCATAGTTCAACTCAATCACTTCGTTTGCGCTTCTTAATTGGATGCAACCTCTCACACAGGGTAAGCTAAAGCGATTAAATATTAATGATTTCATAAAGGTAGAACATGAGCGGTTACGATTACGATCTTTTTGTTATTGGTGCAGGGTCAGGTGGTGTGCGTGCGGCGCGTATGGCGGCGGCGAAAGGGGTTAAAGTGGCTGTAGCAGAGGACCTCCACTTGGGCGGTACCTGTGTCAACGTCGGTTGTGTCCCTAAAAAGCTCTATGTCTATGCATCTGAGTACATGCAAGAGCTCGATGAGGGTCGCGGTTTTGGTGTTAACGCTGACGCTGTAAGCTTTGATTGGGCAACCCTGCGTGATAACAAGAAGAGCGAGATCTCTCGGCTTAATGGTATCTACGGTAAATTGTTGGATAACTCAGGCTGTACTCGTATCAATGGGCGTGCCAGGGTGACAGGTCCCAATTCAGTCAGTGTGAATGGCGAGACGATCACAGCCGAGCGTATTTTAGTGGCGGTAGGCGGTTGGCCATTTGTACCCGATATTCCCGGTAAAGAGCACGCGATCACTTCAAACGAAGTGTTTGATCTGGAGGCCTTTCCGCAACGAATCATGGTGGTTGGCGGCGGCTATATCGCCATTGAGTTTGCTGGGATTTTTGCCGGTCTGCAGGCTCAAACAGAACTGGTCTATCGGGGTGATCTGTTCCTTCGTGGTTTTGATCAGGAAGTGCGTGAGTTCACAGCAACGGAAGTGGCTCGCAAGGGTGTTAAGCTCAGTTTTAATACTGATGTGACCAGCATCGAGAAGCGCTCTGACGGTGCCTTGGATGTGACACTGTCTAACGGTGAAGTTCGCGTCGTTGATCAAATCCTCTATGCAACTGGTCGTGTGCCCAAAACCACTAATCTTGGACTTGAATCAGTAGGTGTCGCATTAAATGACAAGGGGGCAATTGAAGTTAACGACCGTTTTCAAAGTTCAGTGCCTTCAATTTACGCATTAGGTGATGTGATTGATCGTGTTCAGCTGACACCGGTGGCATTAGCGGAGGCGATGTCGTTGGTTGATCATCTCTATGGTAGCGGTGAGGGTGAACTCCCTAATTATGAGTTAATCCCAACGGCTGTCTTTTGTCAGCCCAATATCGGTACACTTGGATTAACCGAAGAGCAAGCGCGTGAACGCTACGACAACCTAGATGTCTATGTCTCAGATTTTAGAGCGATGCGTCATACGATCTCAGGCAGTGAAGAGCGAACATTGATGAAGCTGATCGTCGATGCAAAGACCGATAAAATCGTTGGTATTCATATGGTCGGAGCGGATGCTGGTGAAATACTGCAAGGCCTTGCCGTAGCAGTGGTCGCAGGCGCAACAAAACGTGATTTCGATCGAACCATCGGAATACACCCAACGGCAGCTGAAGAGTTTGTCACAATGAGGCAG
>JAAZVX010000009.1 GCA_018623095.1 Marinobacterium sp.
CGCAGAAAACGATCATTTTTCAATTCAGACATGTTCGCAAATTCCTAAAATAACTGCGCAGATTGTACCTGCTTTAAGCCTGTTAAGCAGTTAATAAAAAGCCGCTGATGTCAGCGGCTTTTGATGTAGATCAGAGAGGATTAAACCTCAAGGTAATCAAGGATACCTTCCGCTGCATTACGGCCTTCGTAGATAGCAGTAACAACCAGATCAGAACCACGCACCATATCCCCACCAGCAAACACCTTAGGGTTTGAGGTCTGGAAAGGTAGACGCTGACCCTCTAGCGAGGCATCGACACGACCATCTTGGTGAAGGTTGATACCGAAATCAGCCATCCAAGGCGCTGGGCTAGGACGGAAACCGAAGGCAACCAGTACCGCATCCGCCGGTAGGATCTCTTCTGAACCTTCAACCACTTCTGCGCGACGACGACCGTTTTCATCAGGCTCACCCATCTGAGTGGTGACCACTTTGATGCCAACAACTTTGCCGTTCTCGCCAACCACTTCCACTGGCTGACGGTTGAACATGAAGTTAACGCCCTCTTCTTTGGCGTTTTCAACTTCGCGCTTAGAACCTGGCATGTTCTCCTCATCACGGCGGTAAGCACAAGTCACACTCGCCGCTTTTTGACGGATAGAGGTACGGTTACAGTCCATCGCAGTGTCACCACCGCCAAGCACAACAACCTTCTTACCTTCCATGCTGATGTATTCTGAAGCATCTTTCTCGTAGCCACGGCAGTGGTTTACGTTAGAGATCAAGAAAGGCAGTGCATCGTAAACACCGTCAAGGTCTTCACCAGGGAAACCGCCCTTCATGTAAGTGTAGGTACCCATACCTAGGAAGACCGCATCGAACTGATCAACCAGCTCTTGCATGGTGATGTCTTTACCCACTTCAGTGTTCAGTTTGAACTCAACACCCATCGCTTCGAAAATCTCACGACGCTGAACCATGACATCTTTCTCAAGCTTAAACTCAGGGATACCAAAGGTCAGTAGGCCGCCGATCTCTGGGTTACGATCGAAAACCACTGGCTTAACACCGTTGCGCGCAAGAATATCGGCACAACCAAGACCTGCAGGGCCTGCACCGATAACAGCAACCTTCTTGTCAGTCCAGGTTACATTGGACATGTCTGGACGCCAGCCCATCGCAAAAGCGGTATCCGTGATGTACTTCTCTACCGAACCGATGGTTACCGCACCAAACTCTTCGTTGAGTGTACAAGCACCTTCACAGAGGCGATCTTGTGGGCAGACACGGCCACACACCTCTGGCAGTGAGTTGGTCTGGTGCGACAGAGTAGCCGCTTCAAACAAGTTACCCTCTGATACCAGTTTCAACCAGTTAGGGATGTGGTTGTGTACCGGACACTTCCATGAACAGTAGGGGTTACCACACTCAAGACAACGATGTGCCTGTGCATTAACGTCCTCTTGTTCAAACGGCTGATAGATCTCAGCAAACTCGCCACGGCGAACGTCGGCTTCGATCTTTTCTGGGCCCTTACGGCCTACTTCAACAAACTGAAAATTGTTGTGAAGACGGGTAGTCATAGTCCCACCTCTTGTCTAAGCCCAGACGCATCTGGGCGATAATCTAATAAACCTAAATCTTACTCTGGAGCGTGTGTCATGCTGTTTAGCAGAACATCTAGGCTCGCCGCTTTTGGCTTAACCAGCCAGAAGCTGCCAAGGAAATCTTCGTAGTTATCAAGAATTTCCTGACCCCACGCACTGCCCGTTTCACGAACGAATTCGATGATCACTGAGCGTAGGTGGTTTTTGTACTGCTCCATGTGCTCGGTGTGGATACGGTGAATATCAACCAATTCGTGGTTGTACTTATCCACGAAGGTACGGTCCTGATCCAGTACATAAGCGAAACCGCCCGTCATACCTGCACCGAAGTTGTATCCTGTTCCACCAAGAACCGTCACAAGGCCGCCTGTCATGTATTCACAACAGTGATCACCGGCGCCTTCAACCACAGCGTGTACACCAGAGTTACGTACACCGAAACGTTCACCTGCACAGCCCGCTGCGAACAACTTACCGCCCGTTGCACCGTATAGACAGGTGTTACCGATAATCGCAGTCTCTTGTGATGCATAGGTCACTTCTGAGAATGGTTTGATGACGATCTTACCGCCCGCCATGCCTTTACCAACGTAGTCGTTCGCATCACCCTCTAGAAGAAGGTTCTGACCACCGGCGTTCCAAACACCGAATGATTGACCTGCGTGGCCACGGAACTTAAAGGTAATTGGGTTGTTTTCCATGCCCAAGTTGCCGTGTCTCTTAGCGATCGCACCCGAGGTACGTGCACCGACAGAACGGTCACAGTTAGTAATCGTCAGCTCAAACTCACCGCCGGCTGCTGAATCGATTGCAGCTTGCGCCATGGCTAACATGTCAGTGTTTAGACGGCCTTCATCAAACGGAACGTTGCGCTCTTGCTGAACCGTTTGTGGACGATCTGCAGGCACACCGGCATCGCTGATCAGTGGCGACAGATCCAATGACTGCTGACGATCTGTTTTGCCTTCGATGATCTCTAGTAGATCAACACGGCCAACCATCTCTTCGACAGTGCGCAGACCCAGCTGAGCCATGATCTGACGAACTTCTTCTGCCACGAAGCGGAAGTAGTTCTTAACCATTTCAACGGTACCGCGGAAGTGATCGCTACGTAGACGATCATTCTGCGTCGCAACACCGGTCGCACAGTTGTTCAAGTGACAGATACGTAGGTACTTACAACCCAATGCAACCATTGGCATGGTACCGAAACCGAAGCTCTCTGCACCAAGTAGCGCGCCTTTAACAACGTCTAGACCCGTTTTCAAACCACCGTCTGTCTGCAGACGAATCGCACCACGCAGATGGTTACCGCGCAGTGACTGGTGAGTATCGGCTAGACCAAGCTCCCAAGGTGAACCGGCGTAGTGAATCGAAGTTAGCGGTGATGCCGCTGTACCACCATCGTAACCCGAAATAGTGATCAGATCGGCGTAGGCTTTAGCCACACCACAGGCAATGGTACCGACACCTGGACGAGAGACGAGCTTCACAGAGACCAGACCTTCAGGATTCACCTGCTTAAGGTCGAAAATAAGCTGCGCCAAATCCTCGATCGAGTAGATATCGTGGTGCGGTGGAGGCGAGATTAATGTCACACCTGGCACCGAGTAACGTAGGCGCGCGATTAGGCTGTTAACCTTACCACCTGGCAGCTGACCACCTTCACCCGGTTTCGCACCCTGAGCCACTTTAATCTGCATAACATCAGCATTCACCAGGTATTCCGGCGTCACACCAAAACGGCCCGATGCGATCTGCTTGATCTTAGAGCGCTTAATGGTGCCGTGACGGGCAGGATCTTCACCGCCCTCACCTGAGTTAGAACGGCCACCCAGTTCGTTCATTGCCACAGCCAACGCTTCATGTGCCTCTGGAGAGAGTGCACCAAGAGACATAGCCGCTGTATCAAAACGTGGGTAGATCGCTTCAGCTGGCTCCACTTCATCAATGCTGATTGGAGTGACATCTTTAAGCTTAAGCATGTCACGAATCGTCGCGATGCCACGTTCGTTAACCAGTTTAGCGTAACGGTCGTAGTGCTTCTGATCACCTGACTTAACGGCTTCGTGGATCGCTTGAACCACGTCTGGGTTGTAAGCATGGTACTCACCACCAAACTTGTACTTCAGTAGACCGCCATCAGTGATTGGCTTGCGCGCGATGAAGGCAGTTTTAGCCAACGCCGCTTGGTCCTCTTCAAAGTGAGCAAATTTAGAGCCCTGAATACGGCTAGTAACCCCTTTGAAACATAGATCAACCACTTCATCGCTAAGACCGATCGCTTCAAACAGCTGAGCGCCACGGTACGAGGCGATGGTCGAGATACCCATCTTAGACAGGATCTTAAACAGGCCTTTATCGATACCTTTACGGTAGTTCTCATGGCTTTGCAGAGCATCTTGCAGCATCTCGCCAGTGCGACAAAGATCAGTCAGCACACGGTAAGCCAAGTATGGGTAGACCGCGGTAGCACCAAAACCGAATAGCACTGCGAAATGATGTGGGTCACGAGCTGTTCCAGTCTCTACAATGATGTTGGCATCAGTACGAATACCGGTATCGATCAAGCGGTGGTGAACTGCACCGGTTGCCATCGCGGCATGGATAGGCAGTTTACCCTTCTCGATGTTGGCATCCGATAAAATAATGATCGATTTGCCAGCACGAACCTCAGCTTCAGCTTTGTCACAAACAGCAACGATCGCTTTATCAAGCGACAACTCTTCTGGGTTGTAGTTAAGGTCGATAGCCGCAACCTCGAACCCTTTTTCATCGTTGTCGCGAATACGGAAGAACTTGGTGGCAGAGAGTACAGGCATCGTCAATACAACACGACGAGCGTGATCTGCTGTCTCTTCAAAAACATTTTGCTCACGGCCAAGACAGGTCTCTAAAGACATCACGATCGCTTCACGCAGTGGATCGATCGGTGGGTTTGTCACCTGTGCAAACTGCTGACGGAAGTAGTCGTAGGGCGAACGAATCTTTTCTGACAACACGGCCATTGGCTTGTCATCACCCATAGAGCCGACCGCTTCCATACCGATTTCACCCAATGGGCGAAGCACTTGGTCGCGCTCTTCAAAACTTACATTGAACATCTTCATGTAAGTTTTGGTCTCTTCTGGTGACATATCACTGAGCTCTTCTGCTTCAGTTGATAGATTCATCGTGTTTTCTAGGCGAAGCGTGTTCTCTTTCAACCACTGCTTGTAAGGTTGTGCCTTTTTGAGACGGTTATCGACATCGTCAGTGTGCAGTACATCACCTGTTTCAGTGTCGATTGCAAGAATCTGACCCGGTCCTACACGGCCTTGAGCAACGATATCGTTCGGCTCGTAACTGAATACACCGATCTCAGAAGCGGTACAGATCATGCCATCTTTGGTCATCACCCAACGAGATGGACGTAGGCCGTTACGATCAAGAAGACAGACTGCATAGCGGCCGTCAGTCATAACCATACCAGCAGGACCATCCCAAGCTTCCATGTGCATTGAGTTGTACTCGTAGAATGCACGTAGCTCAGTGTCCATCGTATCAACGTTCTGCCACGCAGGTGGAATGATCATACGAACAGCACGGTAGATATCGATCCCACCGACAAGTAGGAATTCGATCATGTTATCCATTGATGATGAGTCAGAGCCAGTGGTATTTACGATTGGCTGTAGCTCATCCAAGTTTGGAATCAATGGAGTAGCAAATTTAGAGGCACGCGCACGTGCCCAATTGCGGTTACCTTCTACCGTGTTGATCTCGCCGTTGTGAGCAAGGAAACGGAATGGCTGCGCAAGAGGCCAGCGAGGTGCTGTGTTCGTTGAGAAGCGCTGGTGGTAGGTACACACCGCTGTCTTCAACTCAGGATCTGCAAGGTCTTTGTAGAACACAGGCAGATCGACGGGCATCATCAATCCTTTATAGCTGATCACGCGCTCAGATAGAGTACAGATGTAGAAATCGGCATCATCAGACAGTGCGATCTCTACTTTACGACGTGCCACAAACAGCGCCACTTCAAGCGTTTTCGCATCCATGTCTGACACGTTGATCAACACTTGTTCGATCTGAGGCAGTGTCTCTTGCGCAATAGGACCAAGACAGCTCTCATCCGTTGGAACAACACGCCAGCCAGCAACGGTAAGGCCCTGCGCTTCAAGTTCACGGTTCATAACAGTGCGAGCGTTATCAGCGGCCGTAGTATCTTTAGATAGGAATACCATGCCGACAGCAAAGGTATCGGTCAGCTCGACATTCAACTCTTTCTTAGCGGCTGCACGCATGAAATCACGTGGCATCTGCATCAGCAGACCACATCCGTCACCCGTTTTACCATCCGCTGCAATACCACCACGGTGAGTCATGCAGGCCAATGCCTCAATGGCGTTATCAAGCACCTTGTGACTTGCTTCGCCCTGCATGTGGGCCATCAGACCAAAACCGCAGTTATCTTTAAATTCATCCGCGCGATACAGACCGTTGCTCATACGCTATTCCTACCTAAAAACTTAAATAAAATCAGGCACTTAAAACCTGAAAAGACCTCTGGAGAAATGACACAGAGGCAAAATGGGACCGTAATTCTACACTTCTACGGCCTTGGCTACAAATCGACCAAGAAAAAACAAAAAACGCGCCAATTTGGCGCGTTTTTCAGGTCGGAATATTTTTATTCGCCGCTGTAGTGATGTTTAAGTGTCGACTTTAGGGCTAGTGGATCAACCTCGCTGGTCACCACCGCTTGACCCAACCCTTGCAACAGCACTAATCGAATTTGACCATCCAATACTTTCTTATCGACCGACATCAGCTCGATAAAGCGATCTGGCGTCATATCAGACGGTGGAGCAACCGGTAATTTAGCGCGGCGCAGCAGCGTTTCTACTCGAGCTAGATCAGCTGGCTGCAGCCACCCTAAGCGCATAGAGAGATCAGCCGCCATCCACATGCCTGCGCCAACCGCTTCACCATGCAACCAGTTGCCGTAGCCCTGTTCAGTCTCAATAGCGTGACCAAAGGTGTGGCCAAGGTTCAAGATTGCTCGAATACCGCCCTCACGCTCATCCTGTGCGACGACCTCAGCTTTAATTTCACAAGAGCGCTTAATCGCATAAGCCATCAATTCGGGATCACAGGCATTTAGACCATCAATTTTCTTTTCCAGCCACGCGAGGAATTCAACATCGTAGATCAACCCGTATTTAATCACTTCTGCAAGGCCTGCAGCCAACTCACGATCTGGCAGCGTCTTTAGAACATTCGTATCGGCCAACACCGCTTTGGGCTGGTAAAAAGCACCAATCATATTCTTACCCAGAGGGTGATTAACACCTGTTTTACCGCCAACAGATGAATCAACCTGAGAGAGAAGCGTCGTGGGTATCTGAATAAAATCAACACCGCGTTGATAAGAGGCCGCCGCATAGCCGGTCATGTCTCCGATGACACCACCGCCAAGCGCGATCAGTGTCGTAGTGCGGTTATGGCGCATCTGCAGCAAGGCATCGAATATCAAATTCAACGTCTCTAAAGTTTTGAATGACTCACCATCTGGTAGAATAACTTCATCTACTTGAAGGCCCGGAAGCTGGGCTCGAAGCGTTTCTAAATAGAGCGGGGCGATCGTTTCGTTGGTAACAATCATCACCTGCTTACCACGAATCGCACCTGCTATATCCACTTTCTGGAAGAGATGATCACCCACGTAGATTGGATAGCTACGATCACCTAAATCAACTGTTAACTCTTGCATGCGATGAATCCTGACTACGCGCTTTTAAGCACACGGTGTTTTTTAAGGGCTTTAACGATCTCACTGATGACCATACGCGGATGTCTGCGATCAGTTCGCAGTATCATATCGGCTGTGTCGCGGTAGAGCGGATCTCGCTTCTCTAAAAGGGTCTCCAGAGTCTTACGAGGATCTTGGGTCTGCAGCAGTGGACGGTTGCGATCACGCGCGGTGCGCTCGATTTGTTGATCGATACTGGTTTCGAGGTAGATGACGAAACCGCGACTGCGGAGGAATTCACGATTGGCTTGGCGCATCACAGCACCACCGCCGGTTGCGAGGACGATATCATCTTGCTGCGTGATTAAATCTATGACAGTCTGCTCGCGATCTCGAAAGCCCTCTTCGCCTTCAACATCGAAGATCCACGGAATATCGGCGCCAGCTCGGTCAACAATCACCTTATCGGAGTCAAAAAACTCCAATTTCAGTTCATTAGAAAGTAAACGCCCTATGGTGCTCTTTCCAGATCCCATAGGGCCAATAAGAAATATCTTCAAAAAAACAGCCTTACACTACCGCACGTTCAGTGACTCACGAATCAGTTTGGGGGTAATAAAAATCAACAACTCGTTCTTCTGTTCTGTGGTCTGACGATTTCTAAACGCAGCACCAAAGACTGGCAGATCACCTAGACCTGGAACCTTCTGAACACCATCGGATGATTCGGTACGGAACACCCCACCTAGGACTATGGTATCACCATCGTTCACTACAACCGAAGTAGTTAATTGGTTGGTATTGATAGAAATATCACCATTCGCCAGTGTTGAACCCACACTATCCTGATTAATAGCCAGGTCCATAGCGATTCTGTCGCCGGGATTCAGCTGAGGTGTGACGTTAAGTGAAAGAGCTACATCTTTGAATGCCGTCGTCGTTGTGCCATCTTCAACCGTTTGGTACGGAATCTGCTGACCCGACGTGATATTTGCAGCCTTGCCATTGGTTGTAATCACTTTAGGTTGCGAGATCACCTCACCATTACCTGAGCTCTCGAGCGCAGAAAGCTCTGCAGATAGCAGCAACGAATTTTTGATAAAACCAACCGCCAATGAGGGTCCGGCCACACCGAAATCCACATTCAAGCCAGACTGATTGACGCCCGCCACACCGGGAGCAGTAATACCCGAACCAAACGACAGTTGCCCATCGCCCAACACAGTGGTCGGTCCGTTAGCAAAGCCCCACTTAACACCAAGGCTCTCAGAGAAATTTGCCGAAGCTGTCACGACACGCGCTTCGACCATAATCTGTGCAACTTCAACATCAAACCGTTTCAACGTGCGACGAATATCTTCAATGGCCGCATTCGTTTCACGCACCATCAAAACGTTGGTTTGGTCATCGGCCAAGACAAAGCCACGCTCGCTGATCAGGTTGGCCGCTGACAGGTACTCTTTCATTTCTGATGCACGACGGTAGTCGATCTGGATGTATTCGGTTACCAGTGGCGCTAGCTCTTTAACCTGCTGCTGGTTCTCAAGCTCTTGGCGTTCCCTGTCGGCAATTTGGGTAGCGTCGCCTACGAGCATGACGTTACCCACGACACGCTTATCCAAGCCGTTGGTTTTTAAAATGATATCCAACGCCTGATCCCAAGGAACATTCTTCAAACGCAGGGTGGTATTACCACTCACCTCGTCACCAACAACTAGGTTTTTCTCAGCGACTTCCGCAATGATTTGAAGCACTGAACGCACTTCAACGCTCTGGAAGTTTAGGTCAATCTCCTCACCAGTGAATGGGAACAGATCCTTCTGTAGCTCAGCCTGAGCGCTTAACGAAATCGGTTTAAAGTCGAGTACTAGCTGATTATTGGACTGGTAAGCCAAGTAATCGTATGGGTCGCGAGATGGCAGAATCAAAATCGCAGCGCTGCCATCGGCATTCATTGAGTCGATGAAGTTGATCGGCGTCGCAAAGGCTTTTACATCCAACTTTTGTGCTAAACCGGGGGCTAAGGTTGCCCCTGAGAGATTAACAATAACCCCGCTTCCCTCTTCGATAATATCCAGGCCAGCACGATCGTCACTTAAAGAGATTGTGACGCGACCTTGATTGCCTTCTAAACGCTCAAAATCAACACCTACAACCCTTGTAGTATCGTCCACCGATACATTTTGCGCAGGCGCGGCTTTAGGAGAAAACTCTAAAGGGCCAGTGGTAACCTGAGGATCATTCCCCATCGAAAGCACCAGCTGGTTTCCCTGCACAGAGGCTTGATAGCCGACCGATTCGGTCAACTCAACCACAACACGAAGACGATCATCTGTCTCTGCAAAGCGTAATTTTGAGACAGGGCCAGAACCGACTGTAACGGAACGATCCAACTGTGCTGATTTATCCACGCCCCAAAAATCCACTACCAATCTTGCAGGAGCATCAACGGCATAAATTTTCGGTTCCGAAGGCTGATCTGTGAAATCAAATCTCAACTCCGTTTGGTTACCAGGAAGGGCAGTCGCCAACACCGAGTTTAGCGTTTGTGCAGACGCCGCCGCCGACATAAGCATCACACTGACCAGAGTAACTACACGCTGAAACAACATATTTAAATTTAATCTATTCATATTCATGGCTTACTCCAATCCCGGCAGTTTGACGACTCTAGGTCTGCTCATCCAGCCGCCGCGGCCGTTCGATACAATCTCTTTCAACTCAATACCGCGTTCATCAATATTCACTACAACACCATAATCGATACCCATGCGAGCACCCTTTTTGATCTGATGCACCTCAGAGTTACTATCTCTTATTAATGCGATTAACTGACCATCCATTGGTGAGGTAATCGTCCCGACCATCTGCAACTGTTCAACTGGAAATTCTTCCAAGTACTCTTTTATGCGATCAAAGTCCGGCATGATGGTTGGAGCAACCACTACCTCATCATCATCTAAAAACTGTTGCGGTAACAGCGGTACAAATGGATCACGCTGCCAAGGACCTTCATAAACAAACGCTTCATAAGCGACCAACTCTGGCAGTGGTTCGATACCACCCCCTGGCGCTGCTAGCTTTTCACGTACAAACATTTTCAGATCAGACGAATCATCAACCCAGATACATCCTTGCAAAAGCGATGCCATTAACGTGATGAGTGTGAGATGTTTGATTGCTCTGTTCATCACATCACTCCTCGTCATCATAACGGTAGGTTTTAGCGCTGATACTCATGGTAAGCAAGTCACCATTTGACGGGCTAAGATTAAAATCATGCAGCGTCACAATACGCTCAACGCTGGCGACACCAGAGATAAACTGACCCATCTGGTGGTAAGTCCCCTTAACCTGAATTGCGATTGGCAGTTCAACATAGAAAGAGGCTTTACGTTCTGGCTGAAGTGCAATGGAATCTATTTCAAGGCCCGCGTTACGACCAGTCGCACTGATATCCTCAAGCAGCCCTGGCACCTCTTTCTTTGTCGGCAGTTGTGCCAACATCTCGGCAAAGCGCAACTCAACATCGGCCATCTGACGTCTTAGCGCATCCAGAGAGGCGACTTGAAAGGACTTTGTCTCAAACTGCGTTTTGAGTGTCTGCTCCCTACCCACCTCTTTGTCGAGCGACTCTTTCTGATCCATGACAAGGAATTTAAAGCCGGCACCGCCGATAGTGATAAATAGAAGTGCAAACGCAATGGCTCTGACACCATATGGCCAGCTCCACGCCTCTGAAACATCAAGATTATTGATATCAAACCCGCGAAACGCCCGTTCAAATTTTTGTCTTAAAGAGACTGAACTCATTGTGCGGCCTCCTCAATATCAGGGCGCTCAAGAGGCACCCGTAAATTGAAGCTTTTCAGACCATTCTGAGTCGTCACTCTGGATAGCGACGGTTCGCCAAACCAGATAGAGTCGTTCAAAGTACGCATTAATGAGGATACGTCTTCATTGGCTACCGCGAGTCCGTTAATCGACATCTCTTCACCAGAGCGATTGAGTGACTGGTAGTGAATTCCATCTGGCATAACCTCGACCAACTCATCAAAGGTACGAACGATTATGGGACGCGTACCCTGCAGCTCCTGTATTGCAGTTAATCGCTCCAACAAGCGTTCACGCTTATTTTTGAGCTCCTGTATCTCTTTTAGCTTCACATCAAGACGTGAAATTTCACTGGTTAAATACGCATTACGATCTTGCTGTCGATGTAACATAACCGTCAGATAGTAGTAACTTGCCCCAACGATCGAAGCCGCCAACAGCGCCGTAACAATAAGCTGAGTATAAAAACGTTTCTGCAGGAAAAGATTGCGCTCTTCGCGCCATGGCCGCAGGTTAATGGATCTCATACTGACCTCCGACACCACGAAGCGCTAAGGAGAGCGCTTTAGTCAATGCGTGCTTCTCCGCACTCAAGCGCTCTTCGTTAATATGAGAAGCGATCTTAACCCTTTCAAACGGGTCTAGATCGGTTACAGTCATTCCCAACTCATTGCCTAGTTGATCTGTAAAGCCTGGTAGTGAGGCTAACCCACCGGTAATGTAGAGGGTCGCAAGCTGCTCTTGGGATCCAGATGCAGTGTAGAATTGCAACGCTCTAGATACCTGCTGAACGGCTGTATTTGAAAATCCCTCCATATGCGTCATAAGAGAGGGATCGAGTTCACCATGTCGCAGTTGAGCTGCCAACTCGTCATGAGGCAGGTCTGTATATTGTTGTAGATGCTTTAAAAGCTCCTCTCCGCCAAAGGTGTGCTCACGGTGATATGTAATCAAGCCATCCTTAAACACGTAAAAAGTGAGTGTGTGTGCACCGAAATCGACTAACGCACAGGCGCTACCTGCTTCATGTTCCTCAGGGGGAAGTGCGCGCTCGTAAACATAGGTATCAACATCCACCACTTCGCACTGCAGACCCGCCAAATCTAGACAGTCTTCTCGAGCAGCGACACCATCGCGACGGCAGGCTACGATACCGATTCGATTAAAGGCCGGATTGCCTGCAACCGGACCTAACACCTCAAAATCCAATGCCACATCCTCTATGGGATAAGGAATAAACTGGTCGGCTTCAATTTTGACCTGCTCTTCTAGATCAAAACCAAAAAAGAGATCGGAGATTTGAATCTCTTTTGTAATCACATCAGAGGCTGCAACGGAGGTAATAGCGCGACTCGCTCGCACACCCGCTAAACGTTGCGCTTTGACAATTGCATCAGCAATCTCTTCAGGCTTCTCTATGATGCCATTAACAAAAGCTTTTTCAGGAATAGAGATAACTCCAAAACCCTCAAGTACAGGTTTTTTCCCATGAAAGCTCAACGCAACAAGCTTTAGGGAGGAGTTACCAATATCAACCCCTAAAACAGTGTGATGTTTGCCGCCAAACAGTCTGAACACAAAAAACACCTAATAATTAGTGGATATAATCTACCTTCACTCTAGACTAAGTCGCAAAAGTTACAAGTGACATTATGGACCCAAATCAAGTTGTGGCTATAATCCTAATTCATCTAGAGAAGTTTGCAGATAAATGCGCATTATCAAAAAAATTATTAAATGGCTGATGGGGTTAGCTGCGTTAGGGCTTTTAGGGGCCGTTTTAGCTGCTGGCGGAATTTATTACTATTTCAGCCCTCAATTACCCGATCCAGAAACACTTCGTGAGGTAGAGTTTCAAACCCCACTTCGAGTGTACAGTGCGGACGAGAAGCTAATCGCTGAATTCGGCGAGATGCGTCGAACGCCTATCGGCTACTCAGACATACCTCAGCACTTTATCCACGCTTTACAAGCCGCAGAAGATGCCCGCTTTTTTGAACACCAAGGGATCGATCTTCGCGGCCTTTTCCGTGCCGCCTTTCAGTTGGCTACCTCTGGAAGAATTCAGAGTGGTGGCTCAACCATCACCATGCAGGTCGCTAAAAACTTCTTTTTAACGCGTGAACGAACCTTTGAGCGTAAGTTTGTTGAAATTCTATTGGCTCTCAGCATCGAGCAATCGCTCTCTAAACAGGAGATTCTTGAGCTATACATTAACAAGATCTACCTAGGCCACCGCTCTTATGGCATTCAAGCGGCCTCACAGGTCTATTATGGAAAGCCCATTGATCAGCTCAATATTGCTCAACTGGCCATGATTGCTGGCTTGCCAAAGGCGCCATCAGCCTACAACCCCATTACCAATCCGCAAAGAGCTCTAGAACGTCGCAACTGGATTCTCGGTCGCATGCAGGAGCTCGGATACATAACAACTACCGACTACACTGATGCAGTCAATCAACCGGTAACGGCAACTTATCACGGTGCAGACATTGAA
This sequence comes from Marinobacterium sp., assembly GCA_018623095.1. GTDB lineage: Bacteria > Pseudomonadota > Gammaproteobacteria > Pseudomonadales > Balneatricaceae > Marinobacterium_E. Next base: position 13,655 of record JAAZVX010000009.1, read on the forward strand.
GTTCCGGCCCCCTATGTTGCAGAGATGGTTCGTGCAGAGCTTTATGAAACCTATGGTGAAAAGATCTACACAGACGGCATGAAGGCATATACAACCGTTGATAGCACCATGCAGCGCAGCGCCAACCAAGCATTAAGAACGGCGCTTTTGGCTTACACAGAACGCCACGGCTACCGAGGTCCAGAACAACATTTCGATCTAACGGAGATCGAGCCCTCAGCGCTACTAAAGAAATTAAAAGCGACACCGGCTTATGGCGAACTTGAGGCGGCACTAGTAAAAGCGGTGGATGATTCTGAGGCCACTCTATTACTCGGAGATGGAAGTGAGACTACACTGCGCTGGTCAGGCATCAGTTGGGCTAGGGCTTATAAAGGGGTCAACTCACTCGGACCTAAACCGAAAAAAGCATCCGAGGTACTGGCCGTTGGCGATATGATTCGAATTCGCCAAACCGCTGAGGGCTGGCGCCTGTCGCAACTACCCGAGGTGCAGGGCGCATTCATCGCAATCAATCCTGAGAACGGTGCGATTCAATCGCTGACCGGTGGTTTTAGTTTCTATTTGAATAAGTTCAACCGAGCGACTCAAGCTTACCGTCAACCAGGCTCTAACATAAAACCCTTTCTCTACAGCGCTGCTTTAAGCAATGGCTACACACCCGGATCGGTTATCAACGACGCGCCGGTTGTATTCCATGATGTTAGCCTTGAAGGTAATTGGCGGCCCGAGAACGATAACGGAAAATTTGGCGGCCCAACTCGCCTACGTGAGGCGCTTTACCGTTCACGCAATCTGATCTCTATCAGACTGATGCGGGCTTTAGGGATCGAAGAGACACGAGACTTCATACTAGGATTTGGCTTTGAGGAGGATAAACTTCCTAAGAACTTGTCACTCTCTCTAGGCAGTGCTAATGCCACACCACTTCAGGTTGCGACCGGATACGCCTCAATTGCCAATGGTGGATTTAAAGTGAACCCTTACATTATTGCGTCGGTGTTGGACCGTGAAGGGCTACCTCTGTATGTCGCCAATCCAAGTATCGCCTGCGGCGGTTGCCCTGAGCGCCAGCAAGCAGAGCTTATAGCTCAGGAGCTTGCTGATATGGCTTCAAATGGGACAACATCGGATGCCCAAGCGAGTACCACAAGTGAACAGCCACTCATGACATTGACCGGGCAACCTCTCGCTGAACGTCTACTCGATGAACGCACTGCTTTCATCATTCACGACATGATGCGCGACGTTGTTAAAAAGGGCACCGCCCGTCGAGCACTTGCGCTGAAACGTGGTGATTTGGCCGGTAAAACGGGCACCACCAATGACCAAAAAGACTCTTGGTTCAGTGGTTTTACACCCAAGTTAAGCGCGACCGCCTGGGTCGGATTTGACCAACCCTCTCATCTAGGTAAGCGCGAGTGGGGTAGCACGGCAGCTCTACCTATGTGGATCGACTTTATGGGTGATGCTCTGCGTAACATCCCAGAGAGCTATCTGCCTGAACCGGCGGGTATTGAAAGGGCTCTGATTGACCCTGCTACAGGACTATTGGCCTACGAAGGGCAGAAGAACGCCTACAACGAGATTTTTAAAGAGGAACAGGTACCAACTGAAGTGGCTCCTAAACCAGGCAGTGAAGTCGCTGCACCGACCTCTGAAGAGTTGTTCAGATAATCCGTTCTACAGGATCGTCAAATGACACTAACAAAAAGGGAAGCCATTGGCTTCCCTTTCTTATTGGCCTCTAAGTGATTAGCTCAGTGGGTAGTTCTCTGGCATATCGTTAGATGCAACGCCCGAATCGATCGCTGCTTTGGCGACTGCATAAGAGACAGCACCCAATAGGCGTGAATCGGTTGCTTTTGGCAGGATGTAATCACGACCAAATTCAAGGCTCTCTAGGCCGTAAGCATCCAGAACTTCTTGTGTTACCGGCTGCTTAGCAAGATCTGCAAGCGCAACAACCGCTGCCGCTTTCATCTCCTCATTAATCGCAGTAGCGCGAACGTCTAGAGCACCACGGAAGATGAATGGGAATCCTAGAACGTTGTTTACCTGATTCGGGTAATCAGATCGACCTGTCGCCATGATCACATCATCACGAGTAGCACGAGCCAGTTCCGGCTTAATCTCTGGATCGGGGTTAGCACACGCGAAGACAACAGGGTTAGCACCCATCTTAGCCAAATTCTCAGCAGACAGCAGATCCGGGCCCGATAGACCTAGGAATACGTCAGCACCATCGATCGCGTCTTCAAGTGAGCGTTTATCAGTTTCAGTCGCGAAGATCGCTTTTTCTGGTGTTAGATCATCGCGACCAGAGTGGATAACACCCTTACGGTCAATCATGTAGATGTTCTCGTTGCGAGCACCCATATTGATCAACAGTTTCATACATGCACTGGCTGCAGCACCTGCACCAAGACAGACAATCGATGCTTCCTCTAGCTTCTTACCAGCCAGTTCAAGGGCATTAATCATACCCGCAGCCGTTACGATCGCGGTTCCGTGCTGGTCATCGTGGAAAACTGGGATGTTACAACGTTCGATCAACGTGCGTTCAATCTCAAAACACTCAGGTGCTTTGATATCTTCTAGGTTGATGCCACCAAATGTATCGGCAATACGGGCAACCGTGTCGATGAATGCCTGAGGGCTTTCCGCATCAACTTCAATGTCGATCGAATCGATATTAGCGAAACGTTTGAATAGAAGTGCTTTACCTTCCATGACTGGCTTAGAAGCCAAAGGACCCAAGTCACCAAGACCCAAAATAGCGGAGCCGTTTGAGATAACCGCAACCAGGTTACCTTTGGCAGTGTAACGATAAGCATTTTCAGGATCTTTAGCGATCTCACGAACTGGCTCTGCGACACCTGGAGAGTATGCAAGAGATAAGTCACGTGAAGTTTCAGCAGGTGTAGATAGTTCTACACTGATTTTACCTGGCATTGGAAACTCATGATAATCCAGTGCTGCCTGTTTAAAGTCTTGAGACATTGTAGAATCCTGAATGGTTGTAGGCCCATGTGCGCAATGCAGACAGGCTAAGTTATATTCTTTATAAAGGTCGTTGGGGGATGATATAAAAATAACCACCCAGTAGAAAGGTCTATTCTGCGAAACTATCTAAGCAATTTGGCTTATAACCATTTCACATGTTGATATGCCGCTTATCTGATACCGGCAGCAAAAAGGGTTTGTAGACCGAGCCTGGCTTTAATGAATCGCGACGGTCCAAAATCCAGCCTCGTACTTCCATTGAACGCCCCAAAGAGAGAGTAAGACCTCTTTTCCACTCTTTCGGTATGCGAACCGCCAATCGGTCATCCAGCTCAAGATAGAGGTACTTTTTAGTGACATCAATCTTGGTAATTCGTCCCGACACCAGATTGAAACCACCTCGATCAATACTCTTTGCAGCGGCAACCGGTTTTGACCAGACGCCTTTACTCAAGGATCTCGGCCTTCTCTCAGATAGAAAGAGACAATCCGCTAATCGATCATTAGGTGGAACACTGATCGCCCAACCCAGACCCTCCTCAATCAGACGTTGTGAGAGCGTGTAGGATCCATCATAGAGATAGCCTAGAACACGGCCGTACCGGTCTCTAGGCTCACGTCCGAAATAGAGCTGCAGAGCCCCTGACTCATCTATCCAGGACTCCAGTGTGCGCTTAGCTTGAAGCGCGCCCACCTCAGCTCTTGGCTTTGAATAGAGCTCGGGGGTATTAACGCCAATCAAGCGCACCTTGCGACCGTCAGCTAGATGAACGGTATCGCCATCGACCACCTCGGCGACTCGCACTCTTTCTGATGCACCTTGGGGAGTGCAATTATTAGCAAGTGTTGGCTGACAAGCAATAAAAAAGGCACTCGCGATGAGTGCCTTTTTAATGTTCTGCATGCAGAGACCCAAATTACTTCTTGAGGCTGCGAGCACCGAAGCGCTTGTTGAAGCGATCCACTCGACCACCGGTCTGAGCTTCTTTCTGCTTACCAGTGTAGAAAGGGTGACACTGACTGCAAACGTCGACAGCCATTGTGCTCTCTTTCATTGTAGAGCGAGTTGTCATTACGTTACCGCAAGAACAGTTGAAGGTAACTTCGTTGTACTCTGGGTGGATACCAGCTTTCATAGTATTAAACCTCTATGTTTTATGTGCCGCCACTTAACGCTAAATGCATAAATTATGCTGCTTAAGCACCGCACGACTGACGAAAAAATCGCCGGGAAATGTCAAGGCGCGCAATTATACGCAGGCGCTGTACGAATAACAACCAGTAATCACCCAATCGTTTTAAGCAGCTGTTTCAAACAGCCAGAGGGGTGCTAGACTTGCTCCTCGCTTACTAGAAACTTTAGCCATGATCGTACGTGTTGCACTACCGGTACCCTTAAACCGTCTTTTTGACTACGCCATTCCGCAGGGGGTAGCGATGCCCTCTGTTGGGGCTCGCGTGCTGGTCGAATTTGGGCAACGCCATTTAATTGGGATCATTCATAGTCTTAGCGACCAGACCGATGTTCCATCTAACAAATTAAAGCCTTTCGAAGCTTTGCTCGATAAAGAACCCTTGGTTGATTCAGAGCAGATAAAACTCGGTGAGTGGGCCGCCAGCTATTATAAGTACCCGCTGGGCGATGCTTTAATACATCTGTTACCCAATTTAGCCCGCAAAGAGCAGCAGCCCTTCTCTGAGCCCGATTACTGGCAGTTAACAAACGCAGCCGATATTGAATCGTTACCCAAGCGCGCAGTAAAGCAGCGAGCACTGTTTACGTTAATTGGGGCCCAACAGCCGATTAGCACCTCAGCAATTCGAGAGGCTGAATTCACGGCACAAGTTCAAAAAGCCTTGATAGACACTGAGCAGATTGAGCAGTGTAAAGCTCCATCATTAGCAATACCGCCAATCGACTCTGTTCAACCGAGCTGTGCAGGTTTGGTTCTGAATGACGAGCAACAAAGAGCGGTTGATCGTATTAAACAGAGCGAAGGATTCGACCCAATTTTGCTGGTCGGTGTAACCGGTTCAGGAAAAACCGAAGTCTATCTGCAATCCATAGAGCAGGCCCTAGCTGATGGCAAACAGGTATTGATACTGGTACCTGAGATCGGCTTAACCCCGCAACTGGTTGAGCGATTTACCGCTCGCTTCAACACCAACATCGCCTCGCTCCACTCAGGCCTTACGGATCGCATGCGCTTTGACGCCTGGCAATCTATCCGTACAGGACAATCACGCATCGTCATAGGAACACGCTCGGCCATTTTTATTCCTTTTTCAAACCTAGGGATGATCGTTATTGATGAGGAGCACGACGCGTCGTTTAAGCAACAGGAGGGGTTCCGCTACCACGCTCGAGACCTTGCTCTAGTCAGAGCCAAACAACTCAATATACCTGTCATCATGGGCAGCGCGACACCGGCTCTTGAGTCGCTGCTTAACGTTCAACAGGGGCGTTTCCAAGAGTTGCAGCTGACTCAACGCGCTGGGCAAGCAGCTGCACCCACCTTTGAGCTGCTCGATATAAAAGGTGTTGAGTTAGATACAGGCCTTGCGCCCGATATTATCAGCCGCATTGACGACCACATCACCCTCGGCAATCAAGTATTGGTATTCATCAACCGTCGTGGTTTTGCGCCAACGCTAACCTGTCAGGATTGTGGATCAACCATCGACTGCACACGCTGTGATGCACGCATGACTCTGCACCGAAAACCACCCAAGTTGCACTGCCATCACTGTGACCGACAGACACCGATTCCGCGCCACTGCCAAAACTGTGGCAGTGATCAACTACGTCCGGCAGGCAGCGGCACTGAGAGAATCGAGCAGAGGCTGTCGGAACGCTTCAGCAACACTAACATCAAGCGGGTGGATCGCGATTCGACGCACTCACGTCAAGCATTTGAAACTTTGATGAATGAGGTCAATAGTGGCGATCCATGTATACTGGTCGGTACACAGATGCTGGCTAAAGGTCACCATTTTCCAAACGTCACGCTGGTTGTTATCGTCAATACCGACGCGGGACTATTCAGTGCTGATGTTCGCGGCATGGAGCGTACGGCACAACTTATCATGCAGGTTGCTGGACGTGCCGGACGCGCTGAACGGCCAGGCGAGGTGGTACTTCAAACACAGCACGCTGATCACCCTCTGCTCAACACTCTGGTTACGTCAGGGTATCTCACCTTTGCTCATCAAGAGCTAGTCAGTCGAAAACAGGCTCAACTACCCCCCTACGCTTACCAGGCGATTATTCGTGCCGAAGCGAAAAACCAGGGCTGGGCGGAGGCACAACTAACACGTCTTAGAGGAGCACTAGAGAGCACCTATTCACAAGCACAACTACCGATGATCAGCGGCCCCTTCCCCTCTTTCATGGAGAAGCGTGCAGGTATGTTTCGAGCACAGCTCATGTTCACGGGTGACTCTCGAACGTCAATACAAGGCACTCTTAAAGCGGCACAAAACTGGTTAGAAAAGGATAAGGAGTCGAGCCGTGTGCGCTGGAACATCGACATTGACCCAGTCGATAGCTTTTAAGGGCAGCAAAACGATATAATGCAGCCAACTTTGTAGTGACCCACTACGCCATCGATCTATTTCACTGAGTAACGACATGAAAGAACAGATAGCGCACCTGTTAAATGGCGCCATTGAAGCACTGAAATCAGACGGCAAACTCCCTGCTGATCTTGAGCCAAACATCCAGGTAGAGAACACGCGTGATAAAGCGCACGGTGATCTGGCCACTAACCTTGCGATGACCTTAGCAAAGCCTGCTCGCCAAAATCCACGAGCCATTGCTGAAATGATCTTGGATGCCCTTCCAGCCTCATCTGTGGTGGATAAAGCTGAGATTGCCGGACCAGGCTTCATCAACTTTTTTGTCAACGATGCAGCTATCTACTCAGTGATCGCCGATGTACTAGAGCAGACTGAGCAGTTTGGTCGAAGCAAACCGACCAACGATGATCGAGTACAAGTGGAATTTGTCTCTGCAAACCCAACAGGACCTTTGCATGTAGGCCACGGTCGTGGTGCCGCTTACGGTGCAACACTAGCCGATCTACTGGAGGCAGGTGGTATCAAGGTTGAGCGTGAGTACTACGTCAACGATGCCGGCCGCCAGATGAACATTTTGGCTGTCAGCGTTTTTCTTCGCTACCTAGAGCTACTTGGCGATACCATCACCTTCCCAGCAAACGGCTACCAAGGCGAGTACATTCGTGACATCGCAGAGGGTTTAAAAGCATCACAGGGTGATGCATTGCAATGTTCACTTAATGATCTCTACCTCGATGTTCCTGCCGATGAACCTGAGGGTGGCGATAAAGAGCTTCACATTGATGGTCTAATCGATCGTGCTCAGAACATTTTGGGTGCACAGTACAGAACCCTATTTGATGCAGGCTTAGACTCAATCTTGGGCGATATTCGTGAAGACCTAGGCGAGTTCGGTGTCAACTATCAATGTTGGTTTAGTGAGCGCTCACTCACCTCAAGTGGCGACGTTGACCAGGCACTTAAACGTCTAGACGACAAAGGTTACCTCTACGAAGAGGGCGGCAACATCTGGTTCAAATCAACCGATTTCGGAGATGATAAGGATCGTGTGGTTAAACGTGCTAACGGTCAAACAACCTACTTTGCGTCAGACATCGCCTACCACATGAACAAGTTTGAGCGCGGTTTCCAAACCGTTATCAATGTCTGGGGTGCTGACCACCATGGTTATATTACGCGTGTAAAAGCGGCCATTCAGGCTCTTGGATACGATCCAGAACGCCTTGTCGTTAAACTGGTTCAGTTCGCCATTCTTTACCGTGGCGGCGAGCGCGTTCAGATGTCGACTCGCTCCGGTTCATTTGTCACCCTGCGTGAGCTTCGTGATGAGGTGGGTAACGATGCCTGCCGATTCTTCTATGTGACGCGCAAAGCCGATCAGCATATGGACTTTGACCTGGATCTGGCCAAGTCGGAATCCAAAGACAACCCGGTTTACTACATCCAATACGCTCACGCGCGGATCTGTTCAGTGCTGCGCAAATTAGAGAGCGAAGGTATGGCTTGGGATCAAGCGATGGGGTTAGCGTCCCTTGAGCGCCTGGATAGCGAAGCAGAGCGTGATCTGGTGACTGCACTGGGCAAATACCCAGAGACGGTTAAACTGGCTGCGGCAAACTTTGAACCCCATCAGTTAGCCAACTATCTGCGTGACCTGGCATCGGATTACCACACCTACTACAACGGTCATAAGATGCTAATTGACGATGAAGCACTGCGTAATGCTCGCATCACACTCTCTATGGCGGTTCGCCAAGTCATCGCAAATGGTCTAACCATTCTCGGCGTTTCTGCACCCGAACAGATGTAGCCATGTCAAACCGAGACTTTGCCTCCAAACCCAAGTCAAACAAGCCTCGTGGTGGTGCCACTCGCACCACCTCGACTGCTCGTAAGCGACCTGCCTCACCACAACCTTCTAGGGTCTCTGCTGGGCTAGTGCTTTCTGTTGTTGTGGCTTTGGGTCTGCTGGCCGGTCTGATCTTTTTCTTAATCCAGCAGCCAGCCCCTTCTAGCAGTAGTGGTCAAGCTACCCAACAGGTTCCAACACAGGAGCCTGTGATCCCTGCACAACTCGAGCCCCGTCAACCAGGCGAATCACTGCCGTTAGACAACATCGACCTGGAATCGCAGGATGAACGGTTTGGCTTCTATAAGCTGTTAGAGGAGAGCGAAGTCAAAACGCCTGAAGAGTCAGCCTATGTTTCGACACCCAAAACCGCCTCTTTGGATGCCGTTTACCGACTCCAGACAGGCTCTTTCCGCAATGCCCGCGATGCAGAGGCGCAACGCGCACGACTCGCCCTTTCTGGCCTACCCAATGTAACCATGTCCCGCACAGAGGGGAGTAATGGTGTTTGGTACAGAGTCTCTACCGGTAATTTTTCAACGTATAACGAGTTGAAAAGCGCGACAGCCAAGTTAGAAAAGCTGAACATTCACCCGGTTAAACGCAAAGTAAACTAACCTTGAAAACGAGCGATTCATCCCAATAAAGCAATTAAGCTTATGATTGGGAAAATCTCTAATGACCACTATTGTTTCTGTTCGCCGCGGTGATCAAGTCGTTGTAGGCGGCGACGGCCAAGTCTCTCTGGGTAATACCGTAATGAAAGGTACCGCCCGCAAAGTTAATGTCATCGATAAACACAAAGTCATCACCGGTTTTGCCGGCAGTACCGCCGATGCCATTACGCTTCGCGATCTATTTGAGCAGCAGCTCGACAAGCACCAAGGCAACATTGTAAATGCCGTTATCCACCTCGCTCGCGAGTGGCGCTCCGATCGAGTACTGCGTCGTCTGGAGGCGTTAATGCTGGTGGCCAACTCTGAAAAGACCTTTCTTATCTCGGGTAGCGGCGATGTAATCGAACCAGAGGATGGTGTGATTGCGATCGGTTCAGGCGGTAACTATGCCCTTGCAGCAGCACGTGCTCTGGTTGATAACAGCGAATTAACCGCGCGCGACATCGTTGAAAAGAGCCTACAGATCGCAGCCGACATCTGTGTCTTCACTAACGCTAATCTCACCATCGAACAACTCGAGTCAATCGCTTAAGGAGCCTTTTATGTCAGCTATGACCCCTCGCGAGATCGTATCCGAACTCGATCGTCACATCATTGGTCAGGATTCCGCTAAGCGCTCAGTGGCGATTGCACTGCGTAACCGTTGGCGCCGCATGCAACTAAATGAAGAGATGCGCGGTGAAGTAACCCCTAAAAATATTCTGATGATCGGACCAACCGGTGTTGGTAAGACTGAAATCGCACGTCGCTTGGCAAAGCTTGCCAACGCTCCATTCATCAAGGTTGAAGCCACAAAATTTACCGAAGTAGGCTATGTAGGCCGTGATGTTGAAACCATCATCCGCGATCTTGTTGACCAATCGATTAAGATGCTGCGCGAACAAGCGATTGAGAAGAACAAGTTCCGTGCTGAGGAGGCTGCCGAAGAGCGTATTCTCGATGCCCTGCTGCCCGAAGCACGCCCTATCGGCAGTGAAGAGCTAGACAAAACCGACTCGGCAACTCGCCAGATCTTCCGCAAAAAGCTACGCGAAGGTCAGCTCGACGATAAAGAGATCGATATTGAAATCGCTCAACCCAAAGTGGGTGTTGAGATCATGACCCCTCCAGGTATGGAAGAGATGACTAACCAACTGCAGAGTCTCTTCGCCAATATGGGGCAGGATAAGAAACAGTCGCGTCGCATTAAGGTATCAGAGGCTTTCAAGCTATTAACCGAAGAGGAAGCGGCGAAACTGATCAAAGAGGACGACCTAAAACAGCAAGCACTAGAAGCTGTAGAACAGAACGGTATCGTCTTTTTGGATGAGATCGACAAGGTCTGTAAACGCGCTGAGTCAGGTAATGCTGACGTATCGCGTGAGGGAGTTCAACGAGACCTTCTCCCGCTGATCGAAGGGTGTACGGTCAGCACTAAGCACGGCATGGTCAAAACCGATCATATTCTATTTATAGCGTCAGGCGCTTTCCACTTGGCTCGCCCATCGGATCTGATCCCAGAGCTACAAGGCCGCTTGCCGATCCGTGTAGAGCTTGAAGCGCTGACTCCAGAGGACTTCTCTCGCATTTTGACCGAACCGAGAGCCGCCCTAACGGAACAGTACAAGGCGCTAATGGCTACTGAGGGTGTAACCATTGAGTTTGCTAAAGAGGGGATTCAGCGCATCGCCGAACTCGCTTGGTCGGTTAACGAGAAGACCGAAAACATTGGAGCGCGTCGTCTGCACACGATGATGGAGCGCCTACTAGAAGAGCTCTCGTTCAGTGCGGCGGATAAGAGTGGTCAAACCATCGAAATTGATCGTAACTTTGTTGATAAATACTTAGGTGAACTCAGCGCCGATGAGGACTTGAGTCACTACATTCTTTAATACGAGGTTGCGCCATGAGTTCAGTGCCCATGCCAAAACAGATCCATCTTCATAAGCGCTCTAAGACACTTGAGTTAGTTTATGAAGATGGCAGCTATGAGCTCACCGCAGAGTTTTTACGCGTTCATAGCCCCTCTGCCGAGGTGCGTGGACATGGCATTGGTCAAGAGGTCCTCCAAACCGGTAAGCGTTTAGTCGGTCTTAAAGGCGTCGAAGCGAGCGGTAACTATGCCCTGAAGCTGATCTTTGATGATGGACACGATTCAGGACTCTATACCTGGGCTTACCTTCATGATCTAGCACACAATCAAGAACAGTACTGGAGTGACTATCTCGCTCGTCTTGATGCTGCAGGTGCTAGCCGTGACAACGGAATGATTGCTATCGGTTAACGACAAGCTGCTGCTCTGTCGTTACAATAGTCCCCATGAACAGTTAAGTGGATCTCGCCCCCATGTCAGATAATCAAAAAAACACCACTCACTTCGGCTACCAAGAGGTACCGGTTGACGAAAAAGTTAATCGTGTCGCTGATGTCTTTCACTCAGTAGCAGCCAAATATGACGTGATGAATGACCTGATGTCGGGCGGCATTCACCGAATTTGGAAACGCATCACGATCGAAAGTTCCGGTGCGCGTCCTGGCCACAAGGTTCTAGATATCGCTGGCGGTACAGGCGATTTAACCCGCCGATTCGCGCAGATCGTTGGACAATCAGGCAAGGTGGTATTGGCCGATATCAACGACTCCATGCTAAAAGTGGGGCGTGATAAGCTGATCGACAAAGGGGTTGCTGGTAACGTTGAGTACGTGCAAGCCAATGCCGAATGTCTCCCTTTTGAAGACAACACTTTCGATATCATCACGATCGCTTTTGGCCTTCGTAACGTGACCGACAAAGATGCTGCGCTGCGCTCTATGAATCGCGTTCTAAAGCCAGGCGGCAAATTGATGGTGTTAGAGTTCTCTAAAACTGAGAACCCTCTTCTGACCAAAGCTTACGACTTCTACTCCTTTAATCTACTGCCGAAAATGGGTCAGTTGATTGCCAACGATGCTGAAAGCTACCGCTACTTGGCTGAATCGATTCGCATGCATCCTGATCAAGAGACTCTTAAAGGGATGATGGACAGTGCTGGTTTTGTGCAGACGCGATACCGTAACCTGACCCAGGGTATTGTTGCCCTTCACACTGGAATTAAACCCTAACAGAACGGATTGAGAGGCGAGTTTTATGAATCTGATCGATGCGACTCTAACAGGCTCCATTGAATCAGCGATAAACGCTTATCTCGCCACGCGCCCTAGCGCTCGTAACACGCTCAGCAAGATCGCCGGTCAGAGCTTAAGAATCACCTTGCTGCCACAAGAGCTAACGATCACACTGATTTTCAGCGCTGATCAAGTCAGTGTCATGCGTGAATTCGAGGGCGAACCTACCACCCAATTAACGGGATCAGCCTCCGATTTAATGAAACTGCTGAGTAATCCCAATAGCGTCATGTTTGGCCAAGGGGTTGAGATTAAAGGCGATTCAACTCTGCTACAACGTCTATCTCACGCGTTCGATAACCCGACCCTAGATTGGGAAGATTGGTTAGCCGATCAAGTGGGTGATCTTCCGGCCGCAATGATCATGAAGCCGATCAATCAATCGCTGGACTGGGCAAACAGCAATCGACAGACTCTGGCCAAAACCGCCAAAGAGTATCTCCAAGAGGAGATAAACCTGTTGCCAACACGCGTTGAGTTTGAGGGATTTGTTGCTGACGCCCGCCAACTGAAACAGAAAACGGAGTTGATCGAGCGCCGACTAGAGAGATTAATGAAAGGGTCTTAAAAAGGCTTTACTACCACGAAGATCAAAATCGGCACGAAAATGAGCAATGGCAACTCATTAAAGAGTCGAAAGTATCGCCCACTCTGAGTTAGCTCATCACGCTTTAATCTCTGCAAGTAAGATCGACACCAGAAGTGGAAGCCGATCAAAAAGCCTACAAACAGCAATTTAGCGTGCATCCAACCACCGCTAAATCCATAGCCCAACCACAGCCATAGGCCCAAACCGAGCGTGAATATGGCCATAATTGTCATAAAACCGTAGAGTTTTGACGCCATAATCGACAAACGTGCAACATCTTGACCCGCAGCCTTGCCTTCAACGTAGTGCACAAATATGCGCGGTAGATAGAAAATACCTGCCATCCAGCTCGTCATCGCCAGAATGTGAAACATCTTAATCCAAAGCATTGAAACTCCTTATTGACTTACCAGGGTATTGACGTGCCATCCCAGGCTAAAAATTGACCGCTCTGCCCACCGCTAACGCTCTCCATAACATCTAAGAGCGCACTGGCAGCAAAAGTAGAGCTAAAGAGTTTACCTTCCGGCACTCGGGCCTGAAAGGGCTTAGAGAGTTCCGTATCGGTCGTTCCTGGGTGTAGCGCCAGCAACTGAACCTTCGGATGGGTTCTTGAAAGCTCGATACTGAGCGTCTTGATCAGCATATTCAGCGCGGCTTTTGAGGCTCTGTAGCCATACCACCCCCCTAGCTGGTTATCGGAGATACTGCCAACGCGCGCCGACAGAAAAGCGATTTGTACTGCCGACTGTCGGGGGATCAATCGCATCAACTGGGCCATAAAGGCCATTGGGCCAAGTGCATTGACGCGCATCACCTCGGTCATCCAATCGAGATCCATTTCTCGAAGAGACTTCTCAGGACGCTGTGTATCGTTGTGAAGCAACCCTTGGGCAAAGATGATTCTAGAGGGTTTGAATTCAAATGCTTTCAACTGATCTATACAGGGCTGAAAGGTACTGGGGTCGGTTAGGTCCAAAATAAACTCGGCCTCGCCAGAGGCGTTTCTTCTGGTTTGAAGTACACGAGAGTCTGGGTCACGAATATTGGACTGTTCAACGAACGCTTGACCAATACCGCCACTGCCAATTACTAAGAGATCTGACATGGTATTTCCAAAACTAAAAGATACGCGTTAAACCTCGTTCTGGATGCAAGCTCGGCTGACTAATCCACAACGGTGAGACGTCTTCTCTCTAAACGAAGTGAATAGCTGAAGGTCAGGCCTAACACAATTAAAGACCCAATAATCACGCCAGGCCAGTGCCAGATCGACCAGAAGGGTTGAAGGTAGAAGCCACCCAAACTTGCACCAAGGTAATAGAAGAGCAAATAGAGCGATGAAGCACTCGCTTTTGCATGCGTTGCCTGCTTACTGACCCAACTACTGGCCGTCGAGTGGCTGAAGAAGAAGCCAAAACTGTTAATTAGGAAACCGATAATGATCATCGGTAGCGTCTCAAATAGGGTCACACAACTTCCGACCGCTAAAATCGCAACACCTAACGCCATCGCTTTAGGCTGTGACAGATAGTCAGAAACCTTACCTGAAATCGCAGAGCCAAAGGTGCCCGTAAGATAGGTCAAAAATAGCATACCGAGCAGGCTGGCTGGCAGGTTGAAAGGCTCATCCGCTAGTACGAAGGTGATGTAGCTGTACTGATTGATAAAGATAAAGAAATTAAGCCCTCCAATGAGATAAGCGCTGAGCAGCATGGGGTTGGAGAGATGATCCCCCATGGAGCGTAACATCGGGCCCAATCTTAAAGGCCTAGATTCAAAGCGCTTTGAAGCGGGCAGCAGATAAACAAAAGTGGCTACGCAGGCAAGGCTTATCAACGCCATCACCAAAAAGGCGCCTTGCCAGCCTAGCGACTCACCAACAAAGCCCCCGATTAAGCGACCGCCAATGCCGCCAAGTGTGTTGCCCCCAATATAGAGACCAACGGCCAAAGAGAGCGCGCGCGGAGTAAATTCGTCGTTCATATAAGCGATGGCAATGGCAGGCAAACCACCTAGCAATAGACCTTGGGCAGCGCGCAATATTAAAAGCTGGTTGTAGCCTTCAACTTGGCTTAATGCAAAACCGCACCCCATGACACCGGCTAAGGTTACTATCATGATGCCTCTGCGCCCCAAGGAGTCTGACAGTGCGCCATAGAACAGTAGAGAGAGCCCCAGTGTCAGAGTGGTAATGGTGAAGGTCCAGCTGGCCTCGAGTGCTGAGACCTGAAACTCTTCAGCCAAGGTCGGAAGTAGTGGCTGGGTAATATAAACATTGGCAAAAATCATGAATGACCCTAAACAGAGAGCCAGGGTGGCACGCCAATACTCGCGACTGTTTGCTTCAATCATGGGGAATCTGCAATCTTTGCAATGAATGAGCGAAGCCTACTCCTTTAGATCGGTAGTGACAAACTCGATAACTCTGAATAGTATTTGCGTTCAATTTTTTAGGAGACACCCATGCTGTCAGTTAACTCTTACTTTGATGACAAAGTTAAATCTATCGCGTTTGAATCGGCCGATGGCCCTGTCACTTCTGGTGTCATGGCACCGGGTGAGTACACATTCGGCACTAGCCAGAACGAAGTGATGAAAGTGGTTCACGGTGAACTGGTTGTTCGCCTTCCTGAAGCCTCTGAATTCCAGAGCTTTCCAGCGGGTAGTCAGTTTAATGTTCCAGCAAACAGCTCATTTGATGTCAAAGTCGCGACTGCGACTGCATACCTTTGCTACTACAGCTAAGTGATATTTTTAAAAGGCCCTCTTCTTATAGAGGGCTTTTTTATATCTAAAGATTACACCCAGCAACAAACAGCGCCTTTTTATAAAAATATTTCAGCTTCACCTGAGAATATTTCGCCCACTACGATTGTATAAAAGCCGACCAATCAACCCTTTGTGCTATAATCCTGCCCCTAATTTTTTAAGCCCTAGTGGTTAAACCTCAGAATCGAGTGGCAAAAATGAGCAAAGAGACGTCTCTAGAAAAAGGCAAAATTAAAATTCTTCTATTGGAAGGTGTGCACCAGTCAGCCGTTGATACATTGAACGCGCAAGGCTACACCAA
>JAAZVX010000051.1 GCA_018623095.1 Marinobacterium sp.
GGTGATGGAATCTTAGTGGTAAGGTAAGGGAAGGTGTATATGATCACCAAGCCGGCTGCCGTCATGGCATAGACGTGCCAAGTAACATCAATTAACTCCGGTAGCTGCGCCATGAAGATTAAGATCGCCAGAGCGTTAACGAACCCAGTTACTACCGAGCGTGATACGAAACGCATCAATGAGCCTAATCGAAGATAACCGGCACCAATCTGAATCACACCCGTTAACAATGTCGCGGCCAGCAGATACTCAAGTCCGTGCTCTTTCACCAATGTGACCATCAGCAGTGCCATAGCCCCCGTGGCCGCCGAGATCATACCAGGGCGTCCGCCGGCAAAAGCAGTGATGACGGCAATACAAAAAGAGGCGTATAGGCCAACTTTGGGGTCAACGCCAGCGATGATTGAGAAGGCGATCGCTTCTGGAATCAAAGCCAAGGCAACAACCAAACCAGAGAGGATATCGCCACGTACGTTAGAGAACCAGTTGTAGTGAAGTGATGGGCTCATTGGGACCTTCAGGAATGTTAAAAACGAAAGCCCACTATCTTATCAGCTTTAAACCCATTTGTCGGTGATCGGTCCGTTTAGAATTATTGATCCGTTTTGCTTGGGATGAAGTTTTGAAAAAAGCTGATGTGAGTGTTGAAGCCTCGAGACAGAGCGAGCGCTCTTTTATGGTTCATTGGCAGCTCACCGGCTAAAATAGCGCTAAACTCTTGCGTATCTAAACCGCATAACTTAGCCGCTTGCTCTGCAGTCATGCCGGTTGGCTTGAGGTAGAGCTCTTCAACAAGTGTGCCTAACGGTGCGTTTGAATCAAGAATTAACATGGTAATGGATTAGTAAAAAATGAACGAAAGCCTAGTATACACCCTGATTTTAATTGGTGTGATAGCCATCGCAGTTCTGGCTTGGTTTATTGCCAAACAGTTACGGGAGCAGCGAAAGATTGCTCGGCAGTTAGCCGAACAAGAGGAGAAGTTGGCCGTAGAAGCTGCTGCCAATCGTCGATACCTTACCGAGAGTATCCGTATCATTTCGAATGCCATATTACATGATGACAAAATCACACTGACAGAGGGGTGCATGCGTCTGAAAGTGATGATTGACAACTATGACGCATCCCTTCATCAAGATCCCGATTACCAAGTGATTGAAGAGGTCTATGGCAAAACCTCTCATATTCCTATCCTTCAAGACTGGAAAGCGCTGGATAAGCAGTCACAGCATAAATTTCAGATGGAAATGCTGAGAGTCGAGGCTGAATGCCAAGAGCGTATTCACGCAGCGGCTCAACGTCTGATCGATCATGAGATGCATAGGGTGCATTGATGTCTATTCTGCCAGTATTTATCTTTACACTGCTGGCAACGCTTCTGTTGGTTGCAGCATTGACCTTTGGCAGGACTCCCAGTTATCGCCCAACGCGATCGTCTGTTATTAATCTTCTTGAACGAGTGGTCTCAGGCGACGCTAAAGTGACTGAGTGGGATCTCTTTCTTGGCTTGCCAATACAGTCTGATCCGCTTCTTGAGGAGGCTAGAATTAATTGCCTCTCCATACATGAAGGGTTAGATGGTGAGCAAAAAGCGAGTGAAGGACTCGCAAACTACCTATATGATCGAAAGGGTCGAGAGCGCATTGCAGAGGTTCTCGATCGGTTAAAAAAAGCGATAAAAAAAGAGCCTACAATACGAGAGTTTTAGGAGCCAAGCGTGCTGAATTATCCGAAAACCAAACTGCCCTCTGTTGGTGAAACCATATTTACCACCATGTCTGCGTTAGCGGCTGAAAAACAGGCGATCAACTTATCACAGGGTTTTCCAGACTACCTTGGACCACAAAAATTGTTAGACGGCGTTGGTCGTGCAATCTCATCGGGGAATAACCAGTACGCCCCATTGGCCGGGGTTCCCAAACTGCTGGAACAGATTCAGCTAAAAGTTAAACACTATTATGGCCGTGAGTTAGACGTTGCCAACGAAGTGACGGTCACACCAGGAGCAACAGAGGCGATCTACTCAGCCATTACCTCTGTGATTCAGCCCGGTGATGAAGTGATTGTGTTTGATCCTGCTTATGACAGCTACCAACCAGCAATCGAGATTAATGGCGGGGTACCTGTCCATATCAAGTTGTTGCCACCCGATTTTTCGGTCCAGTGGGATGTGGTCAGAGCAGCCATTACCTCTAAAACTCGCATGATCATTATCAATACACCTCACAACCCTACGGGCTCTGTTTGGTTGCGATCAGACTTAGATGCGCTGGCCGACATCGTCCGGGATACCGATATTTTGATCATCAGTGATGAAGTTTACGAACACCTGATTTATGACGGTCAGATTCACCAGAGTGTGAATACACATCCAGAGCTGATAGAGCGATCATTTATCGTCTCTTCGTTCGGAAAAACCTATCACGTAACGGGGTGGCGAACAGGTTACTGTGTTGCGCCAGAGCAATTAACCAAAGAGCTGCGTAAGGTTCATCAGTACGTTACATTTACCAGTCACACCCCAATACAGCATGCCATTGCGGACTTTATGGAGGAAGAGCCAGAGTACCCGAGCACACTGCCTGACTTCTTTACACAAAAACGTGATCGATTAGCGAAAGGGTTACAAAACAGTCGTTTTAAGCTACTGAATTCGAGTGGCACCTACTTTCAATTGGTCGACTACACCGCGATTAGCGATGAGCCTGATGATCAATTTGTTCTGCGTTTGATTGATGAAGTGGGTGTGGCAGCCATTCCGCTTTCACCCTTCTACTCAAATGGTGAACAGACAGGTTGTATTCGTCTCTGCTTTGCCAAAGCTGATGAGACACTGGATAAAGCGATAGAGCGCCTATGTCGAATTTAACGCTGAGTTATCTACAGATCGATCTTGCTTGGGAGGACTCACAGGCAAATCGTCAGGCTATTGAGGAACAGATATTAGCCCTAGATAGCAGCGATATAGTTGTTCTGCCTGAAATGTTTCTGACGGGCTTTACCATGTCACCTGAAACCTGTGCAGAACCGGTTGATGGTGACAATATCCAATGGCTGATTGATCTAGCTTCCCGAAGCGGTAAGGCGTTGGCTGGCAGTTTGTCTGTATCCGTGGCAGGGGAGTATCGTAATCGCTTTCTGTTCATTACACCCGATGGACGTGTCGCGAAGTACGATAAACGTCATCTGTTTACTATGGGAGATGAGCCAAACCACTACACGGCAGGTTCAGAGCGACTCATTATACGATACAAAGGGTGGCGAATTATGCCACTGATCTGTTACGACCTGCGCTTCCCTGTTTGGTCAAGAAATTGTAATGAGTATGATCTACTGATCTGTGTGGCTAACTGGCCAGCCGCAAGACGGTTGGCCTGGCGCTCACTGCTTCAAGCTCGAGCCATTGAAAATTTGGCTTACGTTATTGGGGTCAATCGAATCGGTTTTGACGGAAATGGATTGGACTATGCCGGCGACAGCCAAGTGATCTCTTATGACGGTGAACTATTAATCGATACAGAACCCTGCTTAGCTACTGTTGAGTCTGTCTCACTTAATCTGGATTCACTGAAAGATTTTCGATCTCGCTTCCCCGCGGCAGCCGATCGCGACCACTTTTCTATTGACGGTATGACACGCCGGTCAGTCGAATTCTAACGGAGCTTGAGCGGGCGCATGCACCGATACTCAGGTAACCCCTCTTTGGTGGGTACGATTGCGCTCAATCTCAATGCGCTCTCGAGTTGACCTGCAAGCTCTTTAGGAAGTGGCTCCTCAAATGGATCAAAGGTTTGAAAATAGTCGATTAAAGGGTTTCTAAAGAAGAAGAGCGCAGACTCTGCAGTAATTTTGTCACACAGTGCCTTAGCTTTACGTGCACTTCTGCTATCGTCAAACGCACCCTTAAGGCGAGTTTCAACGATTAAAATGATATCGGTCTCAGGAGAGGAGGACAGATAAGCACGCATGCCAATCTGCTCATCTCGTGTATTAAGAAGGTCAGCTACATTGGGTATAAGTTGGTTTTCTATGTCTAGGTTGAGTCGGTAGAAACCCATGTCAATTAACGTTACCGGTCTCTCTGCAAGTTGGTAGAAAGCTCTGGCAGAGTCATCTGCTTTGACAATACCGCTGGCCACCATAAAGAGAGAGATTAGCAGGGCTTTTAGTCTGACGATTTTCAAATCATGTTCCTGATCAAAATTTAGCCTATTTTATTCTTAGAACAGCAATAAAAAAAGAGGCCCTAAGGCCTCTTTAGAATATTTGTCAGCTGTCTCTATTGATTAGAGTTCACCCTCAACCGTTGTCAGACCATGAATGGTCCAGTCTTGGTAGCCACCGCGGTAGTAGTAGATCAGTTCTGCTGGGTAACCTTCACGAATCATGGCCCGAATTCCGTTAGGGCTCTGTGGGCATGTGCTTGAGTTACAGAACGCGTAGATCTTGGTGGTAACCTCTGCACAGCTCCAGCCCGCTCCCTCTTTCTCGCAACCGAATTGATCCATGTTCATAGAAACTTCAGTGTACGGAATGTTGATAGATCCAGGAATCGTACCAAGCTGAAGGACGTGATCCTTCATTCGCATATCAACGATCATGTTATTCTCTTTACCGATCGCTTCGATGATATCGATCTCACCGACAGGTGTGACGCCTTCCGCTGGAATCATTGGCTGAAGGTAACCCTTAATTAACGCAGGTGGTGTTTTGATACGAGTGATCTCCATTGGACCATCTTCAAGTTCAACGGTGTAAGCGCTCATTTTATCCCATAGCTGGATGTTTTCTTCGCTGGCGATGGCTGTCAAAGTAGTTCCGGCAAAGAGCGCAGCAGTTGCAATGCTTGTAAGCTTTTTCATGATCAATCCTCAGTGTTAATAGCGACTCCTAGTATTTATAACCAAAGCTAAGAGTCTTATTACCATTATCCTCTTCTATTTTTAAAAAGTCTTATCATTTTTCATCCTCTGCTATTATTCTTTGATCGAATCATGACACCTTTAGGAATGAGTATGAACAAACTGACCCACTGCTCTCTAGCCGTACTGTTTTTAACAGTGTCCAACGCTTCAATGGCAGAGATGTCTATTGATCACAGTAAAATGACTCAGCACGATCACGAGATGATGATGAAACATCTTGGGATGTCTAAAGAGGAGTCGGCGCCTGTCGTTGATGATCAGAGAGAACTTGTGTTGTTCCCTGAGGCAGAATACCACCTAACCTTGCGAAACATGCGAGATCACCTGCGAGGGGTGAACTTGGCACTTATGAATGTTGCATCAGGAGACTATGTTCAGGCCGCAGAGGCGATTGAGCAACACCTTGGTTTTGGAAATAGCCATGGCGCCAACGGTCTTCACTCGGCTCGTGAGTTTATGCCGCCCGGGATGCAGATGCTGGGGCATGGTATGCATACTAAAGCCAATGCATTAGCGATCACGCTTAGGGATGCAGAAATTACAGAAGATAGTCAGGAAATTTTCTCAAAAATGGCTGATCTTACGTCGCAGTGTGTAGCCTGCCATGATGCCTATCGATTGGGCGCAGAGTAGATTTTAAATCAGGTTTAGTTCGCGGCGTTTGAGCTAACGGGAGCGAGTGCTCCACCCACATCGACAGCGCCCAATGCGACGTTCATCATGGCATTGGTGCCCACATCGGCAAGTATCTGCTCCTCTTTGAGTGGGTTCTTTCCACAACTCTCCAACATGTTGGATGCATTTTTTCGATCGACATAGTCCAGTGCTGCATTGGCACCGATGATGATGGGCGCCAATCCAACGGTCGCAACCGTCAGAATGGGCGTAGCAATGTTACGTCCCCACTTTAACTTCTCATGCTCAGTGACCGTCGACATAGACGATTCACACTGGGCAGTAACAACATCACCATTGATACGTAGCTTATGAGCCGTGTCGTAACTGACGCTAGAGCATCCACTTATCAGTAGTGTTGAACAGATTAGAGAGATTGCGATGATTCTCATTGGGTTTTACGTTTGTACTATTAATGAATATTGTGACACTTATGTATATAGAGAAACGTTTTTCTAAAAAGTTCCCTAAGTCATTAATTTATTTTAAAAGTGACTCAATATTTACACCATTTCGTACTCTGCTTTAATAGAGATAATTCATTTGAACCATTCGAGGAGTTTTTATGCGCTTATCGACTTTCCCGTTAACATTATCTTTATCGTTATCGGTCCTTGCCTCTGTCGTTCATGCTCAACAAGTTCCTGATCTTGAGCGTGAACAACGGATGGTGGATGAGATCGTCGATATCATTTTTGACGGCGACCCAATCGAACTTAGCGACGGTAATCGAGAGTTCCTCGCGATATTTATGGAGGCCGACGAGCCGAAAGGCACCGTGATTATTGCTCACGGTCGTGGTTACCATGCGGATTGGGAAAACGTTGTGAATCCTCTGCGTGTGGATTTGGTTGAGCAAGGGTGGAATACCTTGAGTATCCAACTCCCTGTGCTGGAGAAAAGTGCTAAATACTTTGATTATGTCGACATCTTTGACGACGCAGCACCACGTTTTGAAGCTGCAACCGAGTTTGCTAGGGAGCAAGGCGGTAAGGTTGTTCTGCTGGCGCACAGCTGTGGTTCTCATATGGCGCAGCGCTGGATAAAGAACCAACCTGAAGCAAGTCTCAGCGCATTTGATGCCTATGTCGGAATAGGAATGGGCGCCACCGATTACAAACAACCAATGGTAGAGCCCTTCCAGCTCGATAAAATGCCAATGCCAGTTCTAGATCTCTATGGTAGCGAGGATTTTCCTGCGGTTATCAGGAAAGCGCCTGAGCGCCTTAGTATGCTTGAAAAAGGGGGCAATCCTAAGTCTGCTCAAGTGGTGGTCGACGGAGCCGAGCACTACTTCAAAACGCATAAATCTGAACTCGTGAGTGCAGTGTCTGACTGGCTTGAAACGCTCTAGTCTTTTGGGGTGATCTCCTCCATCAGTTTTCTTCGCATTGCAGTTGCTTCGTTGAGCAACTTCATTTGTCGTTGGCACTCCCTGCATTTATGGCACATCATCAGGTGAGTGATCAGCCAGGTTTTATTACCGACACCTAAGTCAGTGTCTAGAGCTTGTGACATTAACTCAGTGGCGTGTCTGCATGATGCGATATTTTTCATGCTCGTTCCCCTTGATCCTGAAACCAACTTTTCTCTAAGCAGCTTCTTAGTTTTAACCTCGCTCTATGAAGTAACGTCCAGCAGTTTGCTTGACTGATCGACAATGAATCGCAAATCGATTCAGTATCCAGCCCTAAAAGCTCTCGCATCGAAAAAATACGCGCGCTGTTAGTGGGTAACTGATAGACACAAATATCGAATACCTGCCAAAAATGGTCGTTCTCTAGACCCGCCTCTGGATTTGCCCATTTGTTAGGCTCTTTGTTCGGTGCCCAGTGCTGTCTGTCATCAAACATATCCGAGTTCGGATCAGGCACATCAATGTATTCGAAAGGCTCGATTCGCTTTTTATCACGGTAGGCATCAAGCAATTTATAACGCAAGATACCAAACACCCAGGTTTCAAACTTTGAGGATCCTTGAAATTGATCTTTCTTCTTCCATGCTGCGGCTAACGTCTCTTGAACGACGTCTTCTGCGTCATCAGCTCCATTAAGATGCATTTTTGTGAATGCGAGTAGCCTGGGCCTAATGTTTGATAATTTGACCTCTACTGAGTCGATCTGTTCGACATCTTTTTCTACAACATCATTCATGATTACTACTCACCTTGAACTTCTAATTTAATTGGATAGGCGTTTTTTTAACCAGTAATCGATACTTATGTATCGACCGCCGCCAGTAAATAATAAAACCAGCAGCATAATGAAGTAGGTTGCAGCAAATTCTATGCCATTGTTTAAGATGACAAACCGTCCGTTTTCAGTGAGCCAATCATAGTGGCCGTAGGTCTCAAGTAACTCTCTACCTTTGGCAAGTTGTTCACTTGCCGAGATGACACGCTCGTTGGCCAACCAACTTGAAGCATCCGAGATGGCTAACCATCCATTTTTCCAGTGTACAGTCCAGGCAGCGACCACCATCGTGATCATTAGAGGGATTGAGAATAGACGAGTAGCAAAGCCAAAGATCAGAGCGATAGCACCTATTAGTTCTGCTGTTCCAGCCAGAGCGGCCATGAGGGTGGGAAAGGGTAACCCTAGTCCCCAATCGCTGTTTGCAAACCAAGCGACTGTTTGATCGAAATGACTCATCTTATTCCATCCAGCTTGTAACATGACTGGGGCAAGGTAAGCCCTAATTAGGAGAGGAGCGAGCCAATCAACACTCTGTATACGCTGGAGTGATTGATCGTAATAATTAACAACGTTTGAGATCATCATGTGATGCCTCCTCCTCTTCAAATATAGCTCCAACGATTGAGCCGGCTTGGTACCATTGCAGGACTTGATCCATAGCGAACTGCATGAACGATTCGTTATATTGAGTGCCAAGCTGAAGTGCCAGCTTCTCAAAATGATATTCAAGCGATCTCTCTGACTTTATTAGTGAGTTATAAAGTAGCGCCGAAGCTGGGGTTAGAAGATCAAAGCTGATGATCTCATTCCAGTTTCGGTATATCAGTAGATGAGTAATCTCTTCATAGGGTTCAAATTCAGGTCCTATCAAATGCACAGGGTATTGATAGACAGCGAGTTGCGATACCGGTGAGACCCTGACAATTGATTCAAGTTTGGGTTCTGCTAGTTTTTTTACCTGATCGCATTGACCATCAAGTTTCAGCTCGAGCCACTCGTAGTGCATCAACTCAATCAGGTGCTTGGGAAAGTGTTCACCGCATTGATCGATGTAGCTCAAGAATTCATGCGAAATTTCGGTAAATAGTGGCGACTGACAGCGGTGCTGAGTTAAAAACTGCTCGATGGTTCTCTGCCAGTGTTCATTGCTCAATAGACTCTTCGTGACGGGAAAAGCCGAGCTTATAAACGTGTTGATGTTATTAAAAAACAGCTCTTGATAGATCGACAGTCTGA
>JAAZVX010000052.1 GCA_018623095.1 Marinobacterium sp.
AGTTTGTCGCGAAGCATCCACAGCATGACCAGCGATGGTATAACCATCAGGAAGGTGATGACAAAGAACAGTGACCAATTACCGTCAAGGCCATCGACCATGGTGCCACTGAAGCTCGCCAGCGTTGTTCTACCGAGGTTACCCAGTGATGCAAGTAGAGCGTATTGAGTCGCACTGAACGCACGCCCGGTTAGTGCCGTTAGGAAGGCGACAAAGGCAACCGTTGAGAAGGCAGTTGTAAAGTTATCAACGATAATGGTTGCAGCAAACAGCCACTCTACCGGTCCAACTTCAGCAATCAGTGCAAACATTAAGTTTGATGCACCCATCGCAATACCACCGATCATTAGCCCTTTAAGCACGCCAAAGCGAACGTTGATGGCGCTGCCGATGAGTGTGAATACCACCGTCGCGATCCATCCTAGCATTTTGGTGTATTCACCGATCTGTTCGTTGGTAAAGCCAACCTCTTTATAGAAGACAACGGACATGCGGCCTAAGAACGCCTCACCGATCTTAAACATGAAAATGAAGGCAATTAATGTGAGGGCTACTGACAGACCATTACGGCGAATGAAGTCAGCGAAGGGTTCAATAACCGTAACTGCAAACCAACTTGCAAAACGGCCTAAGCCAAAACGGTTCTGATAGTTCTCCTCGAGTTTGCTTTGTAGGTTTGAGCGACGATCAACCGGTTCACCCACGAGTAGAGTGAATACCATTAACAGACCCATGATAACGGCCATAACGCCGTAGACACCGTTCCAACCCATTGAGTCGGCATTAACGAACGCTAGGTAACCTGGAAGGGAGTAACCTGTCCACCATCCAACAACGGCCATGGCTGAAGCTGGCGGCATTTTCGTTGTCTCGTTGACGTCAAACTGATCGATACGGAAAGCATCGACGGCAATGTCTTGGGTAGCGGATGCGATGGCGATCATCAGAGCGATTAGGGAGATGTAGAGCATGCCAGGCACTTTGCCAGACTCAGTGGTAGGTTCTCCCATTGCTGAATAGGCGCTGCTTGGGTCTGCCTGAGTGATTAGCAGAATCATGAACAGCATGACTCCCTGACATAGAAATATCCAAGAGCGGCGTTGCCCTAGACGGTTTAGCACCGGTAAGCGAACACGATCGACTAATGGCGCCCATAAAAAGTTAAAGGCATAGACAGCGAAGATAGAACCGAAGAAGCCGATAGCTGTTCTTGATAGGCCTTCATCTTTGAGCCAGCCGCTCATATTGGAGCCAATTAGCACCCAAGGGAAGCCGGAACTACACCCCATTAAGAAGACCCAAAGCAGGCGTTTGTCCTTATAGACTCGGAGAGTGTCGATCCAATTTGATAGCATTTTCTGAATATCCTTAAAATCCCAAGTTGGATGCTATCAACTCATGTATGAACGGTAAATGAAGCAATAAAAAAGCCGGCAATCGCCGGCTTTTTTGAGGGGGACGAATTAGATTCGAAGACCACCATCAACTTCGAAGCAGCGACCCGAAACGTAGTCGTTTTCAAGGATGAAAGAGACAGTGTGAGCAATCTCTTCAGGCATACCAAGACGTTTAGCTGGGATGCCTGCAGCGATCTTCTCGCGTGCTTCCTCTTTCATGGCCATGACCATTTCAGTTCCGATGTAACCTGGAGCGATTGAGGCTGCACGGATTCCGTAGCGAGCCAGTTCTTTTGCCCAAGTAACGGCCATCGCTTCTACACCTGCTTTCGTCGCGGTGTAGTTAGTTTGGCCCATGTTACCACTGCGAGAGATAGAGGAGATGTTGATGATGCATCCCTCTTGCTTGTTCTTGATCATCTGTGCAGCAGCTTCGCGAGCACACAAGAAGGTACCAGTAAGGTTAACGTCCATAACCAAGTTCCACTGATCCATGCTCATTTTAGAGACGATTTCACCGTCTTTAACTTTTATGAATAAGCCGTCACGTGTAATACCTGCATTGTTCACAAGGCCGTTCAAGCCACCCATGTCGGCAACAACTGATTCGAATAGGGCTTCAACTTCGGCTTCTTGAGAAACGTTGCATACATAAGTGCGGCCATCGCTACCAGCCGCCTTAACTTGAGTGAGAGTCTCATCAAGGTCATCTTGGTTAAGGTCTACAAGAGCAAGTCGTACACCTTTGTTTGCTAATTCAAGTGCCATTGCACGACCAAGACCACGACCACCACCAGTGATCACTACTACTTTATCTTTTAGATCCATTTCCGGACTCCTACCAACAATCTAATGTGTTCAGCACTCAGGCTGATCGCTGCTCTTTTTATTTTGCATTGCAGCTATTGCATTGCACAAATTAAGCTTTCTGCAGTGCAAAATCTATAGCTTTTATAGAGTTTTTTTTAATTTGCAAAAAACCGAACCTTGGCTAATTGGTTTGATCGGCTTTTGTGCATTTAAGTGCTTGAATTTAATATTTATTCAAGTTGGTTATACCTGTCATTTAAGGTATTAGACATAGGTAAAAGAGATTTGCACAAAAGTGCTATTGCACCGCAAAAGTGAAGTTGTCGTTTTGTAAATTTACGTTAAACAGGGTCTCCTTCTCTTTAGATTTTTGTTCAGCCTTGATAGCCTGCGTCTAAACCCAGAGAGAAGCGCATGCCCATACTATTTATTATCTTTGTTGTTATTCCAGTCATTGAAATCACTATTCTTATAAAGGTCGGTCAAGCCATTGGTGGATGGTATACCGTTGGCCTTGTTCTGCTTTCCGCTTTTATCGGGGTCAATATGCTGCGATATCAGGGTGTAACGACGTTGTTAAAAGCTCGAAGCCGAATTGAAAGTGGGGAAATCCCCTTATCTGAAATGCGCGATGGAATCCTAATAGCCATTGGTGGGGCGCTTTTGGTAACACCTGGTTTTGTGACGGATGTGATCGGTTTCTCATGCCTATTACCATTCACCCGTAGCCTGTTCTTCTCTCTTTTTGGTCAGCGTATCAGTGAAGCGTTTACTAAGAGTGGAGGGCGCACTCATTTCTACTCGTCAAATCAGCACTCTCGGGATCCATTCTCCCAAAGTAGAGACGATATCATCGACGGTGATTTTGTGGAGGTTGATGACGCTTCCCGTAACACCGATGACAAACGCTTGCATTAATTCCCCCTAGACCTAAGTTGAAAGTTGAATTTTTTTTCAACTTAGGTGTTGAAATCTTTCCCCCCCTCCCCAATTAAATATTTCACCTAAGAATTGTCAGTGAATTATCGATTCGCTGGCTTTAAACACAAAAACCAACATCGTATTGGATCCTAGATTCAGGAGAAGAACCAGATGAAAATTCGTCCACTTCATGACCGTGTAGTAGTTCGTCGTAGCGAAGAAGAAGCTACCTCGGCTGGCGGTATCGTATTGCCAGGTGCAGCTGCAGAAAAACCAAACCAAGGTGAGGTAGTCGCAGTAGGCGCTGGTCGTGTCACTAATGATGGCCAGGTTGTAGAGCTGTCCGTTAAAGTTGGTGACAAGGTGATCTTTGGTCAGTACGCGGGCACCAACACTATCAAAGTTGATGGTGAAGAGCTGCTGATCATGCAAGAGAGCGAAATTTACGGCGTACTAGAAGCCTAATTCGTTTTACTGGTAAAGAATTGAATAATTTTAAAGGATTCTAAGAAATGTCTGCTAAAGAAGTACTCTTTGGAAATGATGCTCGTCAGGGCATGCTTGCTGGCGTAAACGTACTAGCAAACGCGGTTAAAACAACACTTGGCCCTAAAGGTCGTAACGTTGTACTAGAAAAGTCATTTGGTGCACCAACTGTTACTAAAGATGGTGTCTCTGTCGCTAAAGAGATCGAGCTCAAAGATAAGTTCGAAAACATGGGCGCACAGATGGTTAAAGAAGTTGCGTCAAAAGCTAACGATGTTGCTGGCGACGGAACTACAACGGCAACCGTTCTAGCTCAAGCAATCGTTAACGAAGGTCTTAAGTCAGTCGCTGCGGGTATGAACCCAATGGATCTTAAGCGCGGTATCGATAAAGCGACTGCCGCTGTTGTTGCTCAACTTGCTGAAATGGCTGTGCCATGTGCTGACTCTAAAGCGATTGCTCAGGTTGGTACTATCTCTGCAAACTCTGACGCGGAAGTGGGTAACATCATTGCAGAAGCGATGGAGCGTGTTAGCCAAGACGGTGTTATCACCGTTGAAGAGGGTTCTGGTTTCGAAAACGAGCTAGACGTTGTTGAGGGTATGCAGTTTGACCGCGGTTACCTATCTCCTTACTTCGTAACGAACCAAGACTCTATGGTTGCTGAGCTAGAAGATCCTTTCATTCTTCTAGTTGATAAGAAGATTTCAAATATCCGTGAGCTTCTTCCAACACTTGAGGGTGTTGCTAAATCATCACGTCCACTCCTTATTGTAGCGGAAGACGTTGAAGGTGAAGCGCTAGCGACTCTTGTAGTGAACACTATGCGCGGCATCGTGAAGGTCTGTGCGGTTAAAGCACCTGGCTTTGGTGATCGTCGTAAAGCAATGCTTGAAGACATCGCTATCCTTACTGGTGGTCAGGTGATCTCTGAAGAGGTAGGTCTAAGTTTAGATACCGTTGAACTTGAGCAGCTTGGTCAAGCTAAGCGCGTTGAGATCAGCAAAGAGAACACAACGATTGTTGACGGTGCTGGTGCTAAAGCAAACATCGACGCGCGCGTTCAAGCGATCCGTGTACAGATGGAAGATACAACGTCTGAATACGACAAAGAGAAGATGCAAGAGCGTGTCGCTAAACTAGCAGGCGGTGTTGCGGTCATCAAAGTCGGCGCAGCAACTGAAGTAGAGATGAAAGAGAAGAAAGCTCGTGTAGACGATGCACTTCACGCAACTCGTGCAGCCGTTGAAGAGGGTATTGTTCCTGGCGGTGGTGTTGCTCTGATCCGTTCACTTCAAGCAGTAGAGAACCTAGAGGGCGACAACCACGATCAGACGATCGGTATTCAGCTAGCACTTCGTGCGATGGAAGCACCTCTGCGTCAGATCGTTTCAAATGCCGGTGGCGAGCCGTCAGTCGTTGTTAACGAGGTTCGTAACGGTCAAGGTAACTTCGGTTACAACGCTGGCTCTGAAGTCTACGGCGATATGCTTGAGATGGGTATCATCGATCCAGTTAAAGTAACTCGTTCGTCACTTCAAGCAGCCGCATCAATTGCAGGTCTAATGATCACAACTGAAGCAATGGTTGCTGAGATTCCAGAAGATAAGCCAGCTATGGGCGCACCTGATATGGGTGGCATGGGTGGTATGGGCGGCATGATGTAAAAGGACTTACAAATACTGCTGGCGCATGGATGCGCTAAAGCAGTGGATGTAATCATCCCCGCCAACAATAGACCTCGGACGGTTCGCCGTTCGGGGTTTTTTTATGTCTAAAATTCAGTAATTAAGCTACTTCTAAATACCGCTAAGTTTATGTATTTAATCTAATATTTTTACTTTGGTTATAGGTGGGTAGGCAATTTTATATCTTGAAAAAGTTTTCCTAGTACATTGGTCTAAATCAGCCTTTAGTAGGGTAGTCACTTAGGGTTGACTCTAGTACTTTGCAGTTTCCGATTGTAATAAAAACAAACCCAACAACGGAGTTACAAAGTAATGACTGATAAGACTCAAGGCGTTTCACGCCGTACGGTACTTAAAGGCACTGCAGCTTCTGCAGCGGCAATCGCGGTACCAAGCTTCTACATCCCAACTGCTTCTGCTGCAGGTTCGTTCCGTAACGACCCTAAAGCTTCTGGTAAGTGTGTCCTAGGTTTCAACGTACCACAATCAGGCGCCTACGCAGATGAGGGTGCAGACGAACTACGCGCATTTAAACTTGCTGTTAAACACCTTAACGGCGAAGGCGATGGCGGCATGATGCAAACCATGAAACCAATGAACCTTAAAGGTAATGGTATTCTTGGTATGAAAGTTGAGTACGTAACTGGTGATACTCAGACTAAGTCTGACGCAGCACGTGCATCGGCTAAACGTATGATCGAGAAAGATGGCGTTATCATGTTCTCTGGTGGTTCATCATCAGGTGTGGCAATCGCTGTACAGGCACTGGCTGAAGAGATGGGTACCATCTTCATGGCAGGTCTAACTCACTCAAACGATACAACAGGTAAAGACCGTCGTCGTCACGGTTTCCGCCACATGTTTAACTGCCACCAGTCTGCACTGGCGCTGCGTCCTGTACTGGACGAGGCTTACGGTAAAGACCGTCAGGTTTACCACCTAACTGCTGACTACTCTTGGGGTTGGTCACAACAGGACTCTATCGAGAAAGGTATGATGGCTGAGTCTAACTGGCAGACAGTTGCCAACGTTAAGACTCCAGTTGGCGCGGGCGACTTCTCGCAGTACATCACACCGATCCTGAACTCTGGTGCAGATACTCTTGTACTGAACCACTACGGCGGTGACATGGTTAACTCCCTGACTCAGGCTATCCAGTTTGGTCTGAAAGACAAGCAAGTTAACGGTAAGGACTTCCAGATCATCGTTCCTCTGTTCTCTCGTCTAATGGCGAAAGGTGCGGGCGACAACATGAAGGGCATCCTAGGTTCTACTAACTGGAACTGGAAGCTAACTGACGAAGGCTCTAAAGCATTCGTTAAGTCGTTCGGTCAGGAATACGGTTTCCCACCATCACAGGCAGCTCACACGTGTTACGTACAGACTATGCTTTACGCAGATGCTGTTGAGCGTGCAGGTACTTTCGATCCACAAGCAGTTATCGTTGCTCTTGAAGATCACGAGTTCGATGGCATGGGTAACGGTGCTTCTCTATACCGTAAAGCGGACCACCAGGTTATGAAGAATGGCCTAGTAGTACGCGGTAACATGAACCCAACATCTGACTTCGACCGTCTTGAAGTATTGGATGTGGTTTCTCGTGAGAAGCTTACTTACGATCCAAACGAAGGCCCATTCGCCGGCGGCGCTCAGTGGTCTTAATCCAAGTGTAATTGTAATTACACCTTGGCACGCGAAGGGGTCCAAGGGACCCCTTCGTTTTTTATTAGCTTTTTTGGAGATTCATAGCTGTGGATGCAATAATCCTCCAGATCTTGAACGGTCTAGATAAGGGTGGTGCTTATGCACTGATTGCCCTAGGTCTAACGTTGATTTTCGGTACCTTAGGTGTCGTGAACTTTGCTCACGGTGCACTTTTCATGTTGGGTGCTTTCGTCGCAGTTTCAGTTCGCGAAGTACTTACTATTTCAACAAAAGTTAAAGATGAGTCGGTTACTTTCTTTGAAGCATTCAAAGAGATCCCATACCTTGAGCTTTGGCTCGGTGATACGGGTCGAGCCATTATCGACTGGTCTGTTCCTATATCTATTTTAATCGCTATACCTATCATGCTTTTGATTGGCTTGGTGATGGAGCGTGGCCTAATTCGTCACTTCTACCGTCGCGCACACGCTGATCAGATCCTTGTAACCTTCGGTCTTGCGATCGTTATTCAAGAGATTGTCAAAGCAATATACGGTGCAAACCCGATTCCACAGCCAGCACCAGAGATGTTTGAGGGTACCGCGAACATCGGCGCACTCTTCGGCCTTGGCGACAATATCGTCTACCCGAAATGGCGTCTGGTTTATTTAGGTTTTGCTGCAATTGTGATAGCTGCGGTGTTTGCCTTCTTGCAGTTCACGACCTTCGGTATGGTGGTTCGTGCCGGTATGGCCGATCGTCAAACAGTTCAGCTGTTGGGTATTAATATCACCAAACGCTTCAGTATTGTATTTGGTCTAGCGGCGGTCGTCGCAGGTTTGGCAGGTTTGATGTACACGCCGATCCTCTCACCTAACTATCACATGGGCATGGACTTCCTAGTTCTATCATTCGTGGTTGTAGTAGTCGGTGGTATGGGTTCACTACCGGGTGCGGTAGCGGCAGGTTTCCTACTCGGTATCCTCCAGTCGTTCGCATCAATGAACGAAATCAAACAAATCATCCCAGGTATCGACCAGGTAATTATCTACCTAGTTGCAATGATCGTACTGCTCGTTCGTCCACGTGGTCTAATGGGTCGCAAGGGTGTAATGGAGGACTAAGATGCATATTGATAAATTTACACCTAAATCAGACACGATGATGCTGCTAGGCTTTGCAGCAGCCGTCTTGCTTATGCCAATTTGGCTTCAGCCATTTGGTGCAGCCTACCCAGATTTGATGCAGCGTTTCGCTATCTTCGGTCTGTTCGCAATTGGCTTTAACATTCTATTCGGTCAGACAGGTTACCTGTCGTTTGGTCACGCAGCGTTTATCGGTGTGGGCTCTTACACAACGGTTTGGATCTTCAAACTGTTTACACTGAACATCCTTCCAGCCATGGTTGCCGGTGTTTTGGTGTCAGGTATCTTTGCCCTAATCATTGGTTTCATTTGTCTACGTCGTACAGGTATCTACTTCTCGATCCTGACACTGGCTTTAGCTCAGATGAGTTACAACCTTGCGTACTCTGTACTAACACCTATTACTATGGGTGAGACAGGTCTACAGGTTGAAGCAGCTGACCCACGTGCTTGGGATGCGCCTCTTGCTGAAGGTGCAGTACCTCGTACTAACTTGTTCGGCATTGAAATGACTGACTTTGGCGGCCTTGCTGGCTTCTACATCTGTGCAGCCTTCTTGATTGTTGGTTTCTATGTCGCTCTACGCATTACTCGTTCACCATTCGGTTCGATGTTGCGCGGCCTTAAAACTAACCAAAACCGTATGTCATACACTGGTTTGAACACTCGCCCATATGCTTTGGCAGCGTTTGTGATCTCAGGTATGTACGCGGGTCTTGCAGGTAGCTTGATGGCGGCGATGGACCCACTGGCGGGTGCGGAGCGTATGCAGTGGACA
>JAAZVX010000053.1 GCA_018623095.1 Marinobacterium sp.
ATCGATCGACTATTCCGAACTGGCCTTTACGGTAGCAGCTGTGAGATGGACGAGGGCAATCGCTTCCGTCTTGATGATTGGGAGCTGCGCGACAGCATTCAAACGGCTTGTAAAGCACTATGGCCAGATGTGACCTCTGAGAACCTATTTGAACTAACCGATTATCAGCTTTATAAAGACGAGTTTTTGAAGCTGTTCGGGTTTGGTGTTGATGGTGTCGATTACGATGCCGATGTCGATACATTGGTATCGTTCAAACCTATAGAGCTATCTTGATCTAATCCATTCAAAAAACCGGCCCTGAGCCGGTTTTTTAATGCCTATCTCTTTGGGTGATCGTAAAACCCATAGAGCACGTATGGATTTTTTCACAGTTCGGTCTTGGTGCACTTACCCAAGATTGGCTACACTGTCATTATCAGGTTTTCAGAGCGTTTTTTAGATGAAATACAAAGGCTTCCCCAAGTTTTCACACAGCCAGAAGGACAAAATCGGTGTCCTTGTTACCAATCTCGGTACACCCGATGCACCGACGCCTAAAGCGTTGAAACGATACCTTAAAGAGTTCCTCTGGGATCCTCGTGTCGTGGAGGTGCCGCGCCCGATTTGGTGGATGGTGCTAAATCTCATTATCCTGAATATTCGACCAAAACGCTCCGCTGAAGCTTACGCGTCCGTCTGGACTGATGAAGGTTCACCACTGCTGATACACACCAAGAATCAGACAGAAGCAATTCGTACCCACTATCAGTCCATTTACGGGGATCGTGTGGTGGTTGATTTTGCCATGCGTTACGGTAACCCCTCGATTGAATCAGCTCTTGATCGCATGCAAGAGGCAGGTGTTCGAAAGTTGGTGGTACTGCCGCTATACCCGCAATACAGTGCATCAACGACGGGATCGACCTTTGATGCAGTGGCAGCCGACTTCCAAAAACGTCGCTTGATTCCCGATTTTCGTTTTATTCAACAGTACACCGATGAACCGGCGTACATCGAAGCGTTGGCAGAAAAGATCGAAGCGCATTGGGCTGAACATGGTCGTGCTGATAAGTTAATTCTCTCTTATCATGGTGTACCTAAACGCTATCTTTTAAACGGTGATCCCTATCACTGCCAGTGCCATAAGACGACTCGACTCCTCGCAGATCGTTTGGGGTTAAAAGAGGGTGAATACATGACCTGCTTCCAATCGCGATTTGGTCGCGAGGAGTGGTTGAAACCCTACACCGATGAAACACTGAAATCTCTTCCTGGACAAGGTGTTAAATCTGTTCAAGTGGTTTGTCCTGGCTTTTCGTCTGACTGTCTTGAAACCATTGAAGAGATTGGTGAAGAGAACCGTGAATATTTCGAAGAGGCGGGTGGAGAGCGTTATGAATATATAGAAGCGCTAAACTCTGACCCTTCACACATCAGCATGCTGTGTGGATTAATTGATCGAGAGCTACAGGGCTGGATCTCTAAACCTGAAGATGATTATCAATTAAGAGCTAGCGAAGCGAAATCTAAAGGGGCAGAGCAGTAGAGCTGCTCTTCTCTAAAAAGCACTTTGCCTAGTGCCTAGTTTAGGCCACAATAGCTCTATTAAATTCAATCTGGAGGTTTGTGATGTCTGCAACGAAACCGCACCCTAAATTTCTTGAGGCGATGAGTCAGTTGTCACAGATGGACGAAGAAGAGCGTCTTTCCGAAGCGAATAAGGAGCTGTTTGATCAAGCGATCAAATACGCGCCACTCGACATTCAGCCCCAGTTGATTGCAATCCAGAAAAAGTATGAAACGCCGCTGCATTGAACGCTATCTTATTGATCACTTAGTTGAGATAGCTGTGACTTAAGCATCTGGATTTTAGCGTCCGCTCGATCTTCTCTTATTTTTGGTGGTATATCTGTTGTGCGTCGCCCACCGTAAGACTGAACAGTCACTTGCCCATGTTTTACCTCGCTGGCGCGCTTAATGCTGTTGGCTCGACGATCAAAAGGTGAAACTCGACGCTCAGGGCCGTCATAGGCGTCATGAACCGCCTGTCGCCACCAGTCATAGGCCGCATCATAAGAGACCAGAAGTTCGCTGGCTCGTTCGCCCGACGTAAACTCCCAATAGTAACGAATTTTGCCTTCCACTAAGTCGCGGATGAGGTGTGCATTTTTTAGATCGTTTAACAGAGCCAATGGGTAAGTCCTAAAATCAGTTTTGCTTGTCTTGAATCATACTATGCATAAATCGTACCGTGATGCTAAATCATAGCAATCATTTTTTTTTATATTGATAAAGTGAAAATGCATTGCAATTTGCAAACTGTATTGAAGCTGCTGGCTATAAGATTTTGGTCGTTTACTTGGATTAACCAGTCTGTTTGAACGGCAGTTTTTCGGCTAAGAGTAATTTTTGCCCCTCTAAATACTCCCGCTCTTCATCAACAAATTTAGCAATCGCTTCGTGGAATTCTGGGTGATTAATCCAATGTATTGAATGGGTAAAGATAGGTTCAAAACCGCGCTTAATTTTATGCTCTCCCTGTGCGCCGGAGTCAAAACGCTTGAGCTGACGTTGAATGCAGTAGTCGATTCCCTGGTAGTAGCATGTTTCAAAATGAAGCGCGTCATACTCTTCATAACAGCCCCAGTAGCGACCATAGAGTGTAGAGCTGTCATGGAAGGAGAGAGCGCCCGCAACAATTTCGCCCTCTAATTGAGCAAACACAAATAGCATCTGCTCTGGCATAGTTTTAACTAATTCCGCAAAGAAACTCTGATTTAGATAGGGTTCTCGGCCACGCTTTAGGTAGGTGAGAGAATAGAGGTCGTAAAACTGCTTGAGTTGAACTGCGCTGATCTCTGAACCGGAAAGATGGATAAACTCAAACGCACGACTTTTTTCACGCTCTTTCCGTAGCTCTTTGCGTTTGCGTGACGTTAGCCCTTCTAGAAACTGCTCAAAGTCACGATACTCCCTATTAAACCACTGATACTGCAAACCGCTTCTTACTAACAGATCATTGCTCTGGGCGGTCTCTATTGATGAGTGTTCTGGATACAGTACATGCCAGCTCTCTAGTTTGTATTCACGTGCAAAGGTTTTTATCGCTTGGGTGACTTTTTGCAAAGCCTCTTTAGGTTCAATTTTGCCCAACCATCTTGGACCTGTCGAAGGGGTAAAAGGGATCGCGCTTAAAAGTTTTGGGTAGTAGTTTAAACCGGACTGATGAAAAGCGTTTGCCCAACTTTGATCAAAAACGTACTCCCCCCAAGAGTGGTATTTTATATAGAGGGGCAGGTAGATCAGCGTTTCACCCTGTTCAATTAATTCTAGGTGGCAAGGTTGCCAACCCTGTTCCGTCGAAACAGATCCTGAATTCTCCATGGCGGCCAAGAATTCATGTCGCAAAAAGGGGTAGTCGGAATCTTTAAGCTCATTCCAACGAAGCTTATCAATACTATTAATAGATTGATGAGTCCTAATTTCCATCCGCTTGGTCTATATTTAAGAAAAGGATTGGTCGTTACGAGGAGTATATAGAAATGGATGAATTAGAGCTTGAATTTCAGTTAGATGCTCAGCTTGCTGCGGATACGATTAAATTGGGCGACTTCCCGCTCTCTTCGGTTCTGTTGATGAATGATAGTCAGTACCCTTGGTTGATTCTCGTCCCTCGTCGTGCCGGTATGACTGAGATCTACCATCTAAGTGTGGACGATCAACAGCAGATGTTGCTAGAGACCAGTGCGCTCGCTCAAGCGCTTTCCGATATCTTCGGAGCAAAGAAGATGAATGTTGCCAATCTTGGCAATATGGTCTCTCAGTTGCACATTCATGTCATAGCACGATTGGAGAGTGACCCTGCTTGGCCCGGACCCGTCTGGGGCAAGGTGCCAGCAGTGCCTTACAGCGCTAATGAGCTGGCCTCTGTCAAAGAACGTTTGGATGCTTTGTTAACTGGTGAGGTGGCGTTCACTCCAGCCTAATCCTGTGGCGCCGACAGATAGTCGGCGCTGGTGTTAAAAAATCCCCTACCAGACCTGTCAGAATTGGTTGATTCAGGTATAATTCCCGCCTTTCGGCCATAGGCCTAACCATTTAAGTTAATGCTCGCTTGCGCGAGTTTTAGTAGATAGGACAGCAGAGTTATGCGCAGCCACTATTGCGGCGATCTTCGTGAAGAACATATTGGACAAGAAATCACCCTAGCAGGATGGGTTCACCGTCGTCGTGACCACGGTGGCGTAATCTTTCTAGATCTTCGTGATCGTGAGGGTTTGACACAGGTTGTGTTTGATCCAGATCGTGAAGAGAGCTTCGCTTTGGCTGATAGTTGTCGTAACGAGTTTGTTGTTGAAGTTAAAGGTCTGGTTCGTGCGCGCCCAGAGGGTACTACTAACCCAGATATGCCGACGGGAGCTATTGAAGTACTGGGTAAAGAGCTGATCATTCTGAACAAGGCTGAGACACCTCCTTTCCAGTTGGATGAGCACCAGCAAGTAGGTGAAGATGTCCGTCTTCGTCATCGCTACGTTGATCTTCGCCGTCCAGAGATTCAAGAGAAACTTCGATTCCGCTCTAAAGTGACGCACCAGGTTCGTGCTTACTTGGAAGATCAAGGCTTCCTAGATATTGAAACGCCAATTCTGACTCGTGCTACACCAGAGGGTGCGCGTGACTACCTGGTTCCTAGCCGTACTCATGAAGGTAGCTTCTTCGCACTGCCGCAGTCGCCACAGCTGTTTAAGCAGCTTCTGATGGTCTCGGGTTTTGACCGTTACTACCAGATTGCAAAGTGTTTCCGTGACGAAGATTTGCGTGCGGATCGACAACCAGAATTTACACAGATCGATATCGAAACCTCTTTCCTTGATGAGAATGAGGTCATGGCGATCACTGAAAACATGGTTCGTGGTCTATTTAAAGATCAGTTGAACATCGATCTAGGTGACTTCCCGCATATGCCATACTCAGAGGCGATGCAGCGTTTCGGTTCTGATAAGCCGGACCTGCGTATTCCTATGGAGCTGGTTGATGTGGCTGATCTGGTTGCCAGTGTCGACTTTAAAGTGTTTGCGGGTCCTGCAACCGATCCAAAAGGTCGTGTAGCAGCGCTTAAAGTGCCTGGTGGTTCTGAGTTGACCCGTAAGCAGATTGATGAGTACACCAAGTACGTATCGATTTACGGTGCGAAAGGTTTAGCGTGGATTAAAGTTAATGATCTAGCCGCTGGTGCTGACGGTCTTCAGTCACCAATCGTTAAGTTCCTTGGTGCTGATATCGCTCTTCAGATCATGGAGCGCCTTGAAGCAAAAGATGGCGACCTTGTCTTCTTCGGTGCGGATAAAGCCACCATCGTTAACGAAGCCTTGGGTGCACTGCGTATTAAAGTCGGTGAAGACCTTAACATGCTAGAACGTGAGTGGGCGCCTCTATGGGTTGTCGACTTCCCAATGTTCGAAGAGAACTCAGATGGAAGCATGACAGCGCTGCACCACCCATTTACAGCACCAAGCTGTTCACCAGAAGAGCTGATTGCTCAGCCTGAAGGTCAGCTTTCACGTGCTTACGATATGGTTCTTAACGGTTGTGAGCTTGGTGGTGGTTCGGTTCGTATCCACGATCAGGAGATGCAGAAAGCAGTCTTCAAAGTACTGGGTATCAGTGATGAAGAGGCGGACGAGAAGTTTGGTTTCCTACTGAATGCACTTAAGTTCGGTGCGCCACCGCATGCAGGTCTAGCTTTCGGTCTTGATCGCCTGATCATGCTAATGACCGGTTCTACTTCTATCCGTGAAGTGATCGCTTTCCCTAAAACTCAGTCAGCGGCTTGTCCAATGACCGAAGCGCCAGGTGAAGTCAGCGCCGCTCAGTTGCGTGACTTAAACATCAAACTACGTAAAACGCCTTAACGGGTTATTTGATCTAAAAAAGCCAGCATTAGCTGGCTTTTTTGTCTCTAAATCAAGCCTATTGGTCTCCAAGAAAACTACTGTTATTATGTACAGCATTACATGACAATAATTTCTGCAATAGGCTACCGATGCTGATATTGGGAATCGACCCAGGTTCAAGAATTACCGGATACGGCATCATCAATGCTCAGGGCAATAAAGCTGAGTACGTCACCAGTGGCTGTATCAAAATTGCCGATGCATCCCTTCCTGATAAGTTAAATCAAGTGTTTAACGGCGTCTCTGAACTGATTGAACGCTATCAGCCTCAAGAGTGTGCGATTGAGCAGGTCTTCATGTCCCGTAACGCCGATTCAGCGCTTAAACTAGGGCAGGCAAGAGGGGCTGCCATTGTTGCAGCAGTTAATCGAGGTGTTGAGGTTCATGAGTATGCAGCACGTCTGGTCAAACAGGCTGTGGCAGGAACTGGGGGTGCGGATAAGGGGCAGGTCCAAATGATGGTGCAGCGAATATTATCGCTACCGGGATTGCCTCAAGTTGACGCGGCCGATGGGCTCGCCATTGCACTCTGTCATGCATACACCCGTCAAGGTTTGATTGCGACAGCAGGAACGCGTCGTTCAGTAAAAGGACGATGGAGATTGTAAGTGCTTTCTAATAATATCAATGCGTTACTTTATTGAGGTCTGATTGTGATAGGTCGTTTAACCGGTGAGTTGGTAGAGAAGTCACCCCCAGAGTTACTGATTGATGTTTCCGGTGTTGGTTATGAACTGGAAGCGTCCATGAATACGTTCTACAAACTGCCTGACGTAGGTACCTTTGTTACTCTGTATACTCACTTCGTTGTGCGTGAAGATGCACAGCTCCTGTATGGATTCGCAGACAAAAACGAACGAACGCTGTTTCGGACCCTAATTAAGGTCAACGGCGTTGGACCAAAATTGGCTCTTACCATTCTTTCTGGTATCTCCGTTCAAGAGTTTATTCAAACTGTCCAGCATGAAGACAGCACAGCCTTAGTGCGTCTACCTGGTGTTGGTAAGAAAACAGCTGAGCGTCTAATCATTGAGATGAAGGATAAGCTGGATCGACTTGAGCTGCCGACGCGTGTCGAAGCTGATTTAAGTGATTTTGCCATGCCTATCGTGGACGCTAAGCCCGCAGTCGATTACAGAGCAGATGCAGAAACAGCGCTGGTGGCCCTTGGTTACAAACCTTTGCAAGCCACTAAAGCCATTGAAAAAGCGGTGTCCGAACTGGGTGAAACTGCCGAGACTGAATCTCTGATTCGTCAGGCACTAAAAATGATGGTGGCAGGCTAATATGCAGATAGAACCTGATCGTTTTATATCACCGGTTAAGACACCCAATGAAGAGGTGCAGGACCGTGCCGTTCGCCCAAAGACACTTCAGGACTATGAAGGTCAACCTCAGGTTCGAGAGCAGATGGAGATATTCATTCATGCGGCTCGCAACCGAAATGAAGCGTTAGATCATACGCTGATATTTGGTCCGCCAGGACTGGGTAAAACCACCCTTGCCAATATCATCGCTAATGAGATGGGCAGTGAGATCAAAACTACTTCAGGCCCTGTGTTGGAGAAGGCAGGGGATATTGCCGCACTGCTAACCAATCTTGAGCCGGGTGATGTGCTCTTCATAGATGAGATCCATCGACTCAGTGCCAGTGTGGAGGAGGTGCTCTACCCAGCAATGGAGGATTACCAGCTCGATATTATGATCGGTGAGGGTCCTGCGGCTCGATCTATCAAACTGGAACTCCCCCCGTTTACCCTGGTCGGTGCTACGACCCGAGCTGGGTTATTGACCTCTCCACTGCGAGATCGCTTTGGTATTGTGCAGCGACTGGAGTTCTATTCAATTGCAGATCTAACCCAGATTGTCATGCGAACATCACGATTGAGTGGATCCGAGATCGATGAAGCTGGCGCCCATGAGATTGCTCGACGCTCTCGTGGAACCCCGCGTATTGCCAATCGACTTCTTCGTCGTGCTCGTGATTTCTCTGAGGTGAAAGGGGATGGTCGCATCACGGAGGAGATGGCTGATCTTGCGTTGAACATGCTTAATGTTGATCAGCACGGCTTTGATCACATGGACCGGCGTATGCTACTGGCTATGTTGGAAAAGTTTGGTGGTGGTCCCGTTGGTGTCGACAGCCTTGCAGCTGCCATCAGTGAAGAGCGAGATACTATTGAAGATGTTTTAGAGCCATACTTGATTCAACAAGGTTTCGTTATGCGAACACCAAGAGGGCGTGTGTTAACGGATCATGCTTATCGATACTTTGGTGTCGATAAGCCTGAAGGGAACTAGGTTATTATGGCGTTTCAGTGGCCTGTCAGAGTCTATATAGAAGATACTGATTTTGGCGGGATTGTTTATTACGTTAATTACTTAAAGTTCATGGAGCGGGCGCGAACCGAGTTGTTGCGCTCGGCCGGCTGGTCACAGCACGAGCTATCACAGCAAAACCTGATTTTTGTGGTTGGGTCGGTGGAGGCGCAGTACTTAGCCCCTGCTAGGCTAGATGATTCGTTGATTATTAGGACTACGGTAAAAAAACCGCAAGGCGCACGTGTTAAGTTTCTGCAAGCTGTTGTTAAGGAGGGTTCTGATAGAGTCCTCTGCCAAGCAGAAATTGAAGTGATTTCAGTCACTGGAGCTATGCGTCCTAAACGCTGGCCAAAAGAGTTAATAACATCAATCTCTCAAGCGCATCCGGAAGCTTGGGATTAATAGGAGTTGAGTGTGGAAGATCAGCTGTCGATTTGGAGTCTCGTGTTTGGTGCGAGTTTCGTCGTCCAGTTAGTTATGTTGTCGCTATTGGCGGCATCGTTTTTATCTTGGGTTGTTATCTTTCAACGTCGCCGCGTCATCAGCGG
>JAAZVX010000054.1 GCA_018623095.1 Marinobacterium sp.
CCGCTGAACTTATGAGATACCAACGGGTTCAACTTGTCGTAGTCACCGAAAAAACGTCTGCTTAACCGATACATTAGATAATGCTAACGGTCCGAATAGGGCCAAAACTAGGCATTTACTAGGTTCCAGCAAATGGCTCAGGAGGGTCGATAGCAGACTTAACAGTTACAATTTTAGATCCGTATAAATCCTATAAGACTACCAAATCACTACTGAATGTCTTGAGTCTCTATCTGATCAATACAGTCTCTCTGTGCACGAAGCGCTTTGGCAATTTCTCGCATTTCTTCACGCTGAGCTCCTTTATACCCACGCTTTGCAGACTTTCGTTTACCCTCTTCGGACTTTGGACCGGTTGATTTCTCCCAAGGTTTCCAAAGCTGGATCATCTGTCTGCGTAATTCTCGGTGTTCTTCCGTTCTTACATAGCTCATTTTCAATCTCTGATAGTTGGTTTGGCTCTTTTTCAATTTCTTGCGTTTCTGTGAAGTTGTTAACCTGTTGGTGCCCTTGCGCGATGTTAGCCTGCTTCGCGTAAACAATTGGCGGATTCTTAATATTGGATAGTGTCTCTAGTGTGGATCTACACTGTGATTGCGCTCTAAGTGCTAAGCGCATATATGTTTCAAAAGTTTTCATATACTCGGCAGCCATCGCTTTCTCCGTTAGACGCGCAAAGAGACTTTGTAAGGCTATGGACTGATTGATCAACATAGCTTCTGTATGTTCATGATCACCTACACTTGTATTTTCTGCACGCTCTCTAAGAACAGAAAGCAGCTCTGGGACGTCTATCTGATTATTCAATCCAGAACCATCCTCAGAGGCGCTAATGACTCGATGAGCTGCAAACTCTGGCGCAATTGCCATACCAGCCAAATTGCGCCATGTTTCCTGTTCGGTTTTACCCTGAACAACCTGGACGTTCTTGCGCGGATACTCGTTTTTCGATTTCTTCGCTGAATTACTGGCCATAACTGATACCTTTCACTTTTTTCTAATGGTGGGCAACTAGACCCAGCTAGTCCCAAACTAGTTTTACTATAGGGAGTGGGTCTAGGTTCCCTGCGTTTTAGAGGGATTCCGCCCCAATAATAGAAGCCGAGTCGCCGTTTTCATTTGGGACTAGTTCTTCGGCCCCAAAAAGCGCGAAACCCATTCTATTTACCGGATCGAGGCAGTCTCGGTCGGCAATAACCATTGCCCTCTGATTAGGCTTAAAAGCCCAACCGTCTTCGCGCATTTGTTCGATTTGAGTCTCAGATAAATCTTCAATGCGAAGTGTGCCGTCGGCATAAAGATCATCTAGCAAATCGCCTAGTTGCTGGTTGTTTTTAAGCCCCTCGATCCGCTTGCTCTTGAGTTTCGTTTTAAGCCACGTTTTGGTCACGATTTCCTTTTTATCTTCTGCATCATCCAAGACGCTCCGAATAGCAGGAAGTAGACGATCTAATCTTCGCTGGTTATCCAGCACCTTTCGCTCTTCTTTTAATTCCTGTTTTAGCGCAGTTTTTTGCGCTGATGTGACTGGTTCAAGGGAGCAATATCCGACCTCCTTGTCGATAGTTCGCCCAAATCGGTTTTTCATCTTGAGCTTGGTGGTCTGAAAAGAGACGGCAAGCGCATCGGCAGATGCATTGAAGCGGTGCTTCGGTATACTGATCTCAATAAAGCGTTGCTGTGTGTCCTTGTCGTAACTCAAGAGCATCACCTGGTTAGAGTCGGCCTCGAATGAACCGGCACCCCTTATCGTCATTGACTCTGCATCGCCATGCTTATGAGCCTTTGCTGTGTGTGCGATAATAGTCAGAGGCACAGTGTCGAAGTGAATCTTCAATATAGCCATCGCGGCAGACGCTTCAGCGGTATCATTCTCAGATTCAAGAGCCAATGTGGCGGCTTGAGTGTCGATAATGATCCAAGGCATAAACTGGACGGTCACATCGTTGTCTGTATGTTCAACTGCCAACTTCTGAAACTCGGGCACGGCCTCGCATATTGCCTCCGCACTCATACGATGAGCCAAAACTACCTTTACTCGATCGGCGATAACCTCGTC
Organism: Marinobacterium sp.; assembly: GCA_018623095.1. GTDB lineage: Bacteria > Pseudomonadota > Gammaproteobacteria > Pseudomonadales > Balneatricaceae > Marinobacterium_E. The sequence goes on from JAAZVX010000054.1 coordinate 2,060, forward strand.
CATTATATTGTGTGCTTTAGACAAAGCCTTTAGAGACTGCTCGAATTGCTCGGGATGTTCAGAGATATAAACCACTCGGCGCCACCCTTCTATCTCCATGCCCTCGACCTCCATTAGGCCAGCCACGACCGCTATTAGTGGTACCATAGCGGTTGTTTTACCGGCACCAGCATAGGCGCCTAGGAACGACACCTTCGCGCAGATAAGCCCCTCTATTAGCATATCGTCAGTATCAGGCACTTCAGGGATCGGTGGGCGGTATAGAGTCAGCTTGTGTTGCCCATTATCATCATGGGCAGGATCCGGGCCGTATTTCTCTATCCCACTGCGAACGAGCCTGGGGATGTCGTTAATTCGCTCCCCGACACGTTTATCATACGGTAAGTGTTCTAACATACCGTTAAGAATCGCAATGATATCCCGCTCTTTAAGTCCCATAGAGCCATAGCGAGCCGCTAGGCGCATCGTGTTATCGTGTAAGTTTTCGCCAGATCTGAGTTCAGCCATGCGTTGCTCGAGTGCTTTTTCGTGCGAACTCGGATCAGCTATAGCTGTCCTTGATCTTTCCAGCACCTCGCAAAGTGTAGCTGGCGCCTTCTTGGTCTGTTCAGGCAGTGTTAGCGTTTTATGTGGCTTGAGGTGCATCAACTGGTTGCCTGTCTTAACATCGACTCCAGTGAAATATCCATCTTGAGAGTGAAACATCTCATTCTCAAACTCATACCCCGATCGGTCAAACAAGAAGTGAAGCGAGTCACCCTCTGCGTTTGTCTGGACGATCGCTTCTCTAAACTCTGCCTCAGAAAGACCCAAGTGTTTTGCCAACTCAGAAACAGGGAACGCGTCTTCTTTCTTATGCCCGTCGTGGTCTATAAGAATCTCGTTATCAAGCCGGATCGACACACCATCGGCATTCCGCCATACCTCATCCTCGATAAGGTAATGCTCTCCATGTTTAAAGGTTACGGTAGGGTATCCTCCTCGTGTGGGTATAGCTGTGCGTCCTGATTTTAAAACAGTAGCGGCGGCTTTCATTACCCATGAATCCTGCTCATTGAAGAGCTTCTTATTTGAATTCATTTACCAACCTCCCTCGAAGCGTTACTGCCCTTTTCATAAATGCCGGACGTAGGGTGTGAATAATTGTTAATATTCGCAGTGTGTAATCCCTTAATTGCACCGGATAGGCTGGTACTGGTCGCCAAACTTGAGCAAGCCTGTTCGTTATTTCTTTTCATGCCGATACCTCAACCTGCTGCTTTTCCCATTCTTCAACGTCTGACAACCGCCAGCGAGTACAGCCAGGAGATAGCTTTATTGGTTTAGGAAATTTATGACGCTCAACCCAACGCCAGGTTGTCGCTCGGGATATGCTGAACCGATCAGCAACTTGCTTATCGGTTAGATAGGTGGTGTTTTGCATGGCATCGTTTCCTGTCTTAATTAGTGACTAGGCAACGATAAAAGAACGGTTTAGACAGGTATCGGAATCAGCTATTGTTAGCTCATTTCTATTTTAATTTTTCGCGCAAAGCCCTAGACGCCAAATAGGCTTCAATCACCTCTCGTTTGTTTTTGAAATACTGTTCTTCAAATATGTCTCCGATTCTCTCAGGACTTATCGGCGTGTTGATACTAAGTAATTTCTCTGCTTTCTCGAGTTTATCAACAATTCCAGAAGCCTCCGCCTCAGCTAATTCAACTTCGGCTCTGTGGTGAAACTCCGACATGATTGTGTAGATAGAATTAGCAGCCTCGCTTAGCCTTTTACCACTCTCTAATTGAACCCAAATTTCTTCGTAGATCCACTGATTACGATCCGGAATATGGCTTACATTTTTCTTGCCATTTTTTCTAGAAGTCAGGAAAGCTTCATTCGCTTGCTCACCCCTAGCAATCGATTGCATGGCCTGTTGAAAATACTCCTCCTCTGCACCTTCGAGCTCTTCGTTATTTTTAACTTTAGCAGCCACAATTTTGCTCAACTCTAACGCGGACTGAATGTCACCAAGCAACGCTTTTTCATATAAGCGGGACGATTTTCCCAATGATGTAAAATGTTCCCATCCTGTATCTATCAGGTTCGAGCCTGTTTGCTCTTTACTTTGTAAAAGTTCGGTTTCTATCTCTTTTACCAACTCATCAGATATTGGACCTCCACCGGATCTGAAATAGGTTCCTTTGGAGCGAACCTCAACTTCAATTTGCACATCCGGATTCCACGGAACTTTCCCTTTTGTCATCAATTGCTGCTCCGATTGATATTTATCGACGTTACTGTTCCTGCTTTCTCCGGTTTAGCCAGATACTTTGCCCAATCGCTCATCAACTTAGTTCGTTGTGGCAACAACTCATCACGCGCATAAGCTGCTCGGGTAGCGTCATTATTAACATGAGCCAGTGCTAGCTCGGACACTTCATCTGGGTAAGCGGTTCGGTTTCGTGCCCAATCTTTAAAGTTAGAACGAAATCCGTGTGGTGTAGCTTCAACCTCCATTCGGCGGCAAACTGCCGATACGCTCATATCAGATAGAGCGCCACCACGAGGAGCGGTAAATATAAAATCAGAGCCATCCATCCTTGGCACCCGCTTTAACAACTCCACAGCTGCCGGAGACAATGGCACCTTGTGATCCTTGCGAGCTTTCATACGCTCAGCAGGTACACTCCAAATCTTGGCTGCTAAATCAATCTCGTCCCACTTAGCAAAGCGCACCTCGCCAGATCGAGCCGCGGTTAGAATAATGAACTCCAGTACAAGCGCACCCATTCCCTCGCGCTTGCGCAACGCATCAATAAAAGCCGGCGTCTCATTCCACGGGATCGCTTTGTGGTGTTTAACCTTTCTAATCTTGTTAGGTGCTGGCAGTAACTGATCGAGATTGGCATCCCAACGCGCTGGGTTATCGCCTGTTCGGTGCCCAGACACTGTTGCCCACGATAGAACAGACTCCAGACGCTGACGGACTCTTGTTGCAGTTTCGGTCTTGCTTTGCCAGATAGGCTCCAATACTTTTAAAACGTGTGGGAGATCAATTGCGGCGACAGGTAGCTCTCCAATTACCTTGAAAGCATGACGCTCCAGTGAATTGATCCAATCCTGCCGGTGTTTGGCATTGCTGAACTCAGCCTTTCGAGTTTCATGACACCGCCTTGCAGCATCTTCAAACGATAGCACCTTGGCCTGCTCCGCCCGTATAGCATCTCTAAGCGCCTTTCTTTCGGCGATAGGATCAGCTCCTGCCTCTACCTGCTTTCGCACCTCTCGGGCGCGCTCTCGCGCACCCGCAAGCGTGACATCAGGAAAACCACCCAATCCAATATCACGCCGTTTATTACCAATCAGAATTCTCAACACCCAAGAGCGAGCGCCAGCTGGTGAGACCAACAACTGAAGGCCAGCAACTCCACCAACTGGATAACGACCAGATTCAGTTAATCGCCTTACCTCGGTAGCACTCAACTCTTTCGCTTTCTTTGGCATCTTCTTGCACCCTTTGAGTAAAAATCAGGCTTCGAACCCACGCCTAAAATGGGATTCAAAAAGAGAATTGCAGGCTAGACTACCAACTCCCACAACCACTCCCACAAAAAACTATAGCATTGAGTAAAATTGGATGCGACAAGATAAGACTAAAGAATGGAGTAAAATCAGTAATATACTGATTTATAAGCAACAAATTAAAATTTAATGATATATCATGAAACAGCTTAAAGGGGGACGCCACCTCCACCATATACAAACAAAAAGACCACCCTAGCGGTGGTCTTTTTGTTTGTATTCTGAATGGCTTGAGAACCCGCAGGGTTCGACAAAATTGCAGGATAGCAATTTTGGACAACACATCGTGTTGCCCCAAAGGGGTGAAGGCCAGAATAGCCTGAATCACTAAACTACAAGGATGTAGTTTAGGACAACGCAAAGCGTTGCCCCGAAAGGGTGAAGGCCAGGATGGCCTGAATCAAACCCGCCACCTCCGCCAAACATGGTAAGTGACTGTTTTGCAAAGATTAAGCAAAGCAGTCGCCTCCACCACTGTGCCGCCTGACGGCGAAAGCTTATTTATTCAGGAAGAAACCGCCACTGGTTTTCTCCCACGGGCCGCCGCTGAAGTTCATGGTCAGACGGCGTTCAATCTCACCGGCATAAAGCAAGTAGGTGTAACCGTCGATGTCGACACCCGGCGCCATCACCATGCCCTCACCGCGCACTTTGTACTTAACTGGCTGCACCGCATTTGGGGCCAGCATAAAGTTAATACCCTGAAGCGCGTTTTGGAAACGATCGAACTCTGTACCGTTTGCAAGCTCGATACGGTAAAGCCCGTCGTGGATGTATGAGTCAGTCACACTGACATACCAGGGTGCAGAGGGTTGCACCGAACTCATCGGCATCTGCCCTTCGATCAACAGGTTAATACCCATATCTTTGTTCTCTAGCTCGATATCGTCGATATCCATAAAGTCTTCGACGGTAGCGATAATCTGATCAAGCTCAGCACGCTGTTCAGCGTCAAGCTCAGACATCAGTGAGAACTCGGCTTCAAAAGAGATATTGGTCGCTTCGCCCTGCGCCGCAGCGCGGATCTCATCGGTTTTCAAAGTGACTTCAAGCTTATCGGCGTTACAACCGGCCAAGAGGCCAGCAAATAGAAGTGCGAGCGCTGTTTTCTTATTAAATTTCATCAGGATTTCCTGCTGTTTTTTCTTCCTTATTAAGAAAATTACGCTTAGCAGGGGATATTGGACTTACCAGACAACAAAAGTGACTAGCGTAGAAGCGGGCCTGAATCACTAAACTACAAGGATGTAGTTTAGGACAACGCAAAGCGTTGCCCCGAAAGGGTGAAGGCCAGGATGGCCTGAATCAAACCCACCACAATTCCACGCCCATCAGTAAAATCCTCAACTACACTTACTCCATACTCACCAATCCAAAGGGAACATCATGGATAAATTAATCACCCCGCTAATCACGCTCATCTTCGTTGCATCGGGCAGTGCCAAACTGCTTGGTCTGGAGTTTGAATTAGAGGCTTTCGAACGCTGGGGCTATCCGCTCTGGTTTATGTATTTTACCGGTGTCGTTGAAGTGATTGGGGGCTTAGTTATTTGGTTTAAGCCACTGCGCTTTATCACATCGGTAGGGCTATCTTGTGTAATGGTTGGCGCCATGGCGACACATCTATTAAACGCTGAATGGCCGATGCTGGGCGTTGCCACAGTCATTTTTGCCCTAACCCTTCGAAGCAGCTGGCGCTTTAAGAGTGATATCGCTCAACCCAAAGACTCTTGAGGGATGGGTGAGCAAAGGTTAGCCTTGGCATGAAATCGGACTGACAAGGATAAGAGAATGGCTAAAGGTTACTGGATGGCGCACGTCGATATTTCTGACCCTGAGGGATATAAGCTCTATCAGGCAGCGAATGCTGAGCCATTTACGCAGTATGGGGCTAAATTTTTGGTCCGTGCCGGCGATCATCAACAGGTCGAAGGTAGTGTGCGATCACGTCATGTGATCATTGAGTTTCCAAGTTACCAACAGGCCCTAGAATGCTACCACTCATCGGGCTACCAGAATGCTAAAAAGTTACGTGAACATGCTGGGGTAGCCGATCTAGTCGTGGTTGAGGGGTATGACGGACCCCAACCTTAAACCTTCTCCATCGGCCTACCTGGCTCGCTCCAACGCACGTGGTATTTACCATCATCACGATCAGTGCGCTCGAAGGTGTGGGCACCAAAGTAATCACGCTGGCCCTGCAGCAAGTTAGCAGGCAGCACCTCAGTCCGAATTGAATCGTAATAGGCCAACGCCGAGCTGATCGCTCCTGCAGGCACCCCAGCTAGGGCTGATTGAGCAACGATCGCACGCCAATTATTTTGATGTTTAGCCAGTTGCTCAGAGAAGAAAGGATCCATTAACAAGCTGGGTAGATCTGGAGTTTGCTTAAAAGCGGCCGATATAGGCTGAAGGAATGCCGCTCTAATGATACAGCCGGCACGCCAAATTCTAGAGATTGCTGAAAGATCGAGGGACCAGTTCTGCTCTTGAGCCGCCATCTGCATCAGCTGGTAACCTTGCGCATAGGCACAGATTTTTGCGCAGTAAAGTGCATCGTGCAGTTGTTCAATTAACTGCTCTTTTGGCGTATCGAGGGTATAGCCGGTGGGCCCAGAGAGTGCACCCGATGCCTCGACGCGAATCGCTTTAAGGGTTGAAATTGATCGAGCGAACACCGCATTCGTTAAGGTTGGGGCCGGCGCACCTAGCTGAAGTGCGCTGACCGCCGTCCAAAGCCCAGTCCCCTTTTGACCGGCCTTATCAAGAATGACATCAACCAGCGGCTGTCCAGTGAAGTCATCCTGTTGATCCAGAACTTCAGCACTGATCTCAATCAGGTAAGAGTGTAACGGGCCGTGACTCCAATCTCTGAACACGTCAGCGATTTCGGCGGGCGTCATGCCTATCGCGTGACGCATAAAATGGTAGACCTCACAGATCAACTGCATGTCGGCGTACTCAATGCCGTTATGCACCATTTTCACATAATGACCCGCACCTGAATCACCAATGTACGTTGCACACGCCTCACCCTCGGTAACCGGGTTACCGGGCTCTCTGCGCTCAATCGGCAGCCCTGTCGTTGCGTCTACTTTGGCTGCAATCGCTTCCATAATTGGGCGAAGGCGTGACCAGGCTTTCTGATCGCCCGATGGCATCAAAGAGGGGCCAAAA
>JAAZVX010000055.1 GCA_018623095.1 Marinobacterium sp.
ATTGGCAAACGCACACAATACATTTCTGAAGATCAATCGATGGAACACATCGCCGGCTTCTGCCTTGCCAACGACCTGTCTGAGCGAGCCTTTCAACTGGAGCGTCAAGGTAGCTGGGACAAAGGTAAGTCACATGACAGCTTCGCCCCTCTGGGGCCCTACTTAGTCACCAAAGATGAGATCAATGATCCACAAAATCTAAAACTGTTTACTGAGATAAACGGGGAGCGTTTCCAAGACGGAAACACCAATACCATGGTATTTAGTGTCAAAACGATCGTCGCCTATTTGAGCCAGTTTATGACCTTGGAAGCGGGCGATGTCATTATGACGGGGACACCACCTGGGGTTGGCATGGGTCAATCACCACAGAAGTATCTTAAGGCTGGCGATACAGTGCGCATTGGCATCGAAGGTCTTGGAGAGCAAAATCAGCGCTGCATCGATGCTTAAAATGCAAAACTGATGACCGATTCACCTGAGTTGCTTACCGCTAATACAGGAAAGCGCTCAGGGTGGGTATTAGCCTCATTAAGCTCTGATTGACTGGTTGGCAACAGATTCGCCTGCAGGAAATAACCGATCAGCGCTTTACGAATTTCAAATGCCTCCAACTGCTCCAAGTCAAAGTCATCACTTACCAGTCGTTGCTGAGCCTCAGTTAACGCGTCGTTCACAACAAGACGAACCGAGATTGATTCCTCCCAGGCATTGTCGACCGGCAGCTCATCCCCACCCTGTTTAAGAGTCAGAGCACCGCGGAAACGACTTAACACAAAGTCACGATACGCTTCACGCTCCCAACAATAGGCTCGCACATGCAACCGATTACTGGCACTGATGATGGCACAGGGTGTGATAGATCTAAGTGAACCCTCGGGGTTCTGCATCGAAACATAGACCGCTTCTATACGGCTTCGATTCTCAATGCCCGCCAAAATAGTCGCGAGTGCACCTGGCGCTGTCGATCGGTTTAATACTGGCACCGAGAAAAAGTCAGGGTTGGCCGGTGCCGATAGTCGAGAGATGGTGATTAACGAGTCGGCCGAATCTGGAATTAACTTAGGTTTGAACCCCTGCGTCGGCTTATAACTTCGATCCGATGGCGAATAGGGGCGGACATTTTCTGGGGCAAACTCACAATAGGTATTGATCGCCTCTTGCGCCTCTGGACGGGCAATACCAAACGCGCCAACCAACATAGGTGCCGTCACTTCACGCTCCCAAAGCAGCTGGCGCTCAATGAACCTTAAGCGCTGAAGTTGTGGCCAAGATGTTTCGTTTATAGTGACAGCCATTGCTCTATCCCTGCATAAGAAGTGACCTAAGATTCACACAATAAAGACCAATAGTGAACCCTTCGAAGGGGCGATCAATGCCAACAACACGTGATACTCTTTGAAAAAGGGTAATTTAGAGAAATATCATGAAATCCGTAGCCGTATTCCTTGGAGCGAAAGAGGTTAGAAATCCTGCTTATAAAGCCGCTGCCGTTGAGTTGGGCAAAGCACTAGCGACCAGAGAGATCACTCTGGTCTATGGGGGCTCTAATACCGGATTGATGCGCACACTAGCTGATGCTGTTCTTGCCGAAAACGGAACAGTTATTGGGGTGTCCGTTGATTCATTAGTTCACCATGAAGCACCACACCAACATCTCACAGAGCTTCACATAACAGCCAACATGCACGAACGAAAATCGAAAATGGCCCAGCTAGCAGAGGGATTCATCTCCATGGCAGGTGGGATTGGAACGCTTGAAGAGTTTTTCGAGGTCTATACTTGGGCAAGATTGGGCTTTCATAATAAGCCCGTCGCGCTACTCAATACCGATCACTATTTCGATCGCATGCTGCAATTCTTAGATCATGCTGAAAGTGAGGGCTTTGTGGATCATCAAGCTCGTCAACAGATCATTGTTGATACAGATCCCAACAACTTATTGACTGTAATGCTTAAGAGCGTTTAACAATGCACTTTAGATATCTATTGTTAACTGCACTTTTTAGCTACAGTGTCATCTCTCACGGGGACCCTCTGATTGATGCTCATTCGCATCTTGATTCAGATTACTTAGAGGAGTTAACCACTAATGAGATTATCGAGCGACTCAATAGAAATCACATTGATCGCATCCTGATTACCAGTCGCAACAATAACGAGACTCTGAAGCTGGCCGAGCGCATACACCATCGAGTCATCCCTTTCGCTTCTATTTACACAGACGGTGCCGATAAGGCAGATTGGTTTAACTCCACCGAGGCACTAGAGAAGTTAAAACGGGATCTAAAAACAGGTCAGTACCAAGGAATTGGGGAACTTCACCTGTTTGCACAAAACAAAAATAGCACTCTATTTGAAGAGACTATTCAATTAGCAAGTGAGTACTCACTACCTATTTTAATGCATGGAGATAAGGCGGTTATCGAACGTATTTTCACGGTAGACCCTACCGCCACCGTCATATGGGCACATCTGGGAACAGACCCGCAGGTACTGCTTTTACAGCCTATGCTAGACCGATACCCATCTCTCTACATAGACACCTCAGTGAGAGATGAGAGAATAATGGGCAACCTCAACAGACAGGGGCCTTTATCCAAGCAATTGTTACCTGTGTGGCGTGAATTTCTTATCCACAACCAGGATCGCATCCTGATTGGCATGGATGCGTTTAGTGCAAACCGCTGGAAAAACTATGACCAAGTCGTTGATGGTGTTCGCCAGTGGCTAGATCAACTACCTCCCGAGGTCAGTAAAAAACTAGCTTATCTAAATGCGAGCAGATTGTTTCCAATCAATAGTCAACAAAAAGCCCTGCACTAGCAGGGCTTGTAATATCCAAGGCAGCTACGATTTATTGCATAACTGCGGCTGTGGCGGTAAAGGAATTGGCTCCTGTGACCAATCCGCAGCCACCTGATCATTTTGTTCGCTCACGTCATATTTCCACATAGGCACCCCCTTATCTTTGGATATGAAATAGGATGCACGGAAATAAACATAGATAAAAATAAATGTTTTCTATTTAATAGATAGATAATTATCTATATAGGTTTAAGCATGAAACGACCACACTCTCACATAGGAACCATACGCCAACTCGAGATTCTGGTATCTGTCTACAAACACGGTTCAATAACAGCCGCCGCAAAAGCTCTACACCTTTCACAACCCACTCTGTCCATGCAGCTCAATAAACTATCAGACTCCGTTGGGGCTTCTCTGTATTCAACAATTGGGAAACGCATTGTGTTTACCGAGGCTGGGCATGAAACGGTTAGGGCTGCACGAGAAATCGTTGATAGCTTAGAGCGATTAGATATGCGCATCTCAAACCTCCAAGATATGAAAACCGGCACACTGCGCCTAGCCGCTGTAACAACGGCTAAATATTTAGCACCGCACTTAATTGGGGATTTCGTCAAAGAGTATCCCGGTGTCAGTGTAAATTTTGATATTGGCAATAGAGGGCAAATGATTCACAAGCTGTCTGAAGGGGAAAGTGATTTCTTTATCTTTAGCCATCAGCCCAAGGACCCAGATTTAATACTACACCGTTTTGCGCCAAACCATTTAGTACCGGTTGTTCATCAGCACCACCCCTTCCCTAGTCATGAAAAAATGAGTATTGAGGCGTTCGCTAAAGAGCCTTTCATAGGCCGTGAACAAGGTTCAGGTACTCAATTAGCCATTGATGAACATTTCAAACAGCTGGGCGTAAAGCCTAACATGCGTATGACGGTCGCAAGTAACGAGGCAATTAAGCATTTTATAATGTCGGAATTAGGTGTATCGATATTGCCAAGACACAGTCTGATTCTGGGAGGGGCAGTCGGGCTACGCGAGATACAAGTGGAGCACTTACCCATCGAGGCTGAATGGTACCTTGGGTATTTTAAAGGGCGTGAACTGTCTGTGGTGGCTCAAACCTTTTTAGACTATGCACTGTCACAACAACATAACGCAGAGGTCATGTTAGAGCCTGCTTTTATGCCAGATGAAACGAACTAAGGCTTAAACCTTCGCAGGTTGACCGTGGTAGTATGAACAAAAATTATAGGAGAAAAGCATGTTAGGTACCGCTCTTAGTAACAGTGCAACACGCGTCATGATGCTGGGTTCTGGCGAGCTCGGTAAAGAGGTTGTCATTGAGCTACAACGTTTAGGTCTAGAAGTCATTGCCGTTGATCGTTACGCCAATGCACCCGCTATGCATGTTGCTCATCGAAGCCATGTCATCAATATGTTAGATGGCGATGCACTGCGCTCAGTCGTTGAGAGCGAAAAGCCAGATTTCATCGTCCCAGAGATTGAAGCCTTAGCAACAGAGACCCTGCTCGAGCTAGAGAGCGAAGGTTTTAAGGTAGTACCGACCGCGCGTGCCGCCCGTCTGACGATGGACCGTGAAGGCATTCGACGTCTCGCTGCTGAAACGCTCGATGTACCCACCTCACCCTACCGATTCGCTGATACTGAGTCTGACTATCAAGAGGCTATTAAAGAGATTGGCATTCCTTGCGTCGTTAAACCGATCATGAGCTCATCAGGCAAAGGGCAATCGCTGGTTCGTTCGCAAGAAGATGTTATGCCTGCCTGGCAGTATGCCCAAGAGGGTGGCCGAGCCGGCAAAGGCCGAGTCATTGTTGAAGGATTTGTCGATTTTGATTACGAGATCACACTGCTAACTGTAAACGCCGTTGACGGCATCCACTTCTGTGCACCAATTGGTCATCGTCAGGAGGGTGGTGATTACCGTGAATCTTGGCAACCACAGGCGATGTCTGAAACGGCTCTGCAGCGTTCACAAGAGACGGCTCGCAAGGTTGTAGAGAACTTAGCTGGATTCGGCATTTACGGTGTTGAGCTATTCATCAAGGGCGATGATGTCTACTTCAGTGAAGTGTCACCACGACCACACGATACTGGATTGGTCACACTGATTTCCCAAAACTTATCTGAGTTTGCACTGCATGCTCGTGCCATTCTTGGCTTCCCAATAGGCAACATTCGTCAGCTTGGCGCGTCAGCATCGGCTGTTATCTTGGGTGACGGTCACTCAGAAAATATCCAGTTCAATGGTGTAAAAGAGGCACTGAGCGATCACGATACCCAACTGCGCCTATTCGGAAAGCCCGAAATCGCAGGCAGTCGCCGTTTAGGCGTAGCGTTATGTCAGGCTGACAGTGTTGAAGTGGCCATTGAAAAAGCGGTAACGGCCGCTGGCAAAGTTAACATCAACTACTAGTTAAGGCCCTATATGTCACGACATGGCGGCGGCAGGCACTACAAGAGCGACTCAAACAGTACGAATGCCGTAGGCATGAGCGAGGCTTGGTCGGTCATTAAAATGATCTGGCCTTACTTGTGGGAGTATCGCCGGCGCATGGGTGTGGCATTTGCCTTGCTGATCTCTGCAAAGCTTGCGGTGGTCGCCATGCCACTGGCCTTGAAACAGATCGTTGACGGTCTAGATGCCTCTCTGAACCCAGCCATTACAGTACCTATTGCGATGGTTGTTGCGTATGGGATGTTGCGATTTGGCTCCGTTTTCTTTGCTGAAGCTCGCGACGCAGTATTCAGCCGAGTCACCGAGCGAGCCATGCGCCGAATGGTGCTTAAAGTCTTCAGGCACCTTCACTCGTTAGAGCTGGATTTTCACCTATCTCGGCAAACCGGCGGCATATCTCGCGATATCGACCGCGGCAGTAATGGGTTCAGTTTTCTGATGCGAATGATGGTATTCAACATCGTTCCAACCCTGATTGAAATCAGCCTAGTTGCCGCTATTTTGCTATTCAATTTTAGCGTCTGGTACGCCGTGGTTGTCGTGGTCTGCGTCGCTATCTACATCTACTTCACCATACTCACGACAGAGTGGCGCAACCGTTACGTTCGCGAGACCAACCAACTCGATTCACAAGCCAACACACGAGCCATCGATAGCCTGCTCAACTATGAGACTGTGAAATACTTTGGTAACGAAGAGTACGAAGCCAACCAGTACGATAAAAACTTAGCGAGCTGGGAAACCGCAAGGCTGAAGACACGCATGACGCTGATGATTCTTAACAGCGGACAGGCGTTTATTATCTCATTAGGGATCATTCTCATGTTGTGGCTAGCGGCCGATGATGTCGCTAGCGGTGCGATGACGCTGGGGTCGTTGGTGATGATCAATGCTTACATTCTGCAACTGTTCATGCCTTTAAACTTCCTTGGCATGGTCTACCGCGAAGTTCGTAAAGCCCTTACCGACATTGAGAACATGTTTGGGATACTGAAAAAGCAGCCTAAGATCGTCGATCAACCAGACGCACTCGATTTAGTTGCTCAGGGCGGTGCCATTAGCTTTAACTCGGTAAACTTCGCTTACCACCCCGACCGGCAAATTTTAAAGGGTGTGAGCTTCAACGTAGAAGCAGGTCAGAAGGTTGCTATCGTGGGGCCAAGTGGATCGGGCAAATCAACCTTAGCCCGACTGCTGTTTCGTTTTTATGATGTCCAGTCCGGGCAGATCAGCATTGACGGTCAGCCTATCGACCAGGTAACTCAGCACTCTTTACGACAGGCAATTGGCGTGGTTCCGCAAGACACTGTGCTGTTTAACGATACGATCTACAACAACGTTGCCTATGGACGACCTGGTTCCAGCAGAGAAGAGGTGCTTAAAACGATTGAGCTGGCCAATCTAAACGACTTCATAGCTGCGCTACCAGAAGGTGTTGATACACTGGTTGGCGAACGTGGCCTTAAAGTATCTGGTGGTGAAAAGCAGCGAATTGCAATTGCCCGCGTCATCCTTAAACGCCCTCCTATCCTTCTGTTTGATGAAGCGACATCGGCATTGGACAGTGACAATGAGCAGGCAATACTGCAGGCGTTTGATTCGCTCTCTAAACACCATACTAGCCTGGTAATTGCACACCGCCTTTCGACGATCATCGATGCAGATGAGATCCTGGTTATGCGTAAAGGTGAGGTGGTTGAACAGGGGACGCATGCTGAGCTCTTAGCCCAACACGGCGTCTATGCTGGAATGTGGTCTCTGCAACAACAGTAAATATCATTCGCATGACAAAGATTAATCTGAATCTATGTACTATGCTTAACGAAATATCACTAATTCGGAGTAATCAATGAACGGCGAATTTCTTAGTGGCGGTATGATTGTCACGTTAGCTTTTGCAATTTTCTTCTTAGTACTTGCCTGGTCGGCAGTTAAGGTGGTTCCTCAGTCACAGGTATTTGTTGTGGAGCGTTTTGGTAAATTTTCCAAGACTCTGAACGCAGGCATTAACTTCATTGTCCCGATGATCGACCAAGTTCGTCATCGAACCTCGGTTCTGGAACGCCAACTACCGGCATTCGATATCAGCGTCATCACAAAAGATAACGTTGAAGTGAACTTAGAAGCGACCAACTTCTACCGCATCATTGATGCCGCGCGTTCTGTCTACCGCATACAGAATATCGATCAGGCAATTCAAACGACGGCTGAGTCGATCGTTCGCTCAGCAGCCGGCAAGCTCGATCTAGATGAGCTGCAATCATCGCGTGCCCAGATGAACGAGGAGATACTAACCAACCTTCAAAAAGCAGCTGAAGTGTGGGGAATCGAGATCACTCGAACCGAAATCACCGACGTTCAAGTAGATGAGCAGACGAAAGAGGCACAGCGTCAGCAACTGAACGCAGAACGCCAGCGCCGTGCACAAGTGGCACAGGCAGAAGGGCAGAAACGCTCTGTGGAGCTGAACGCAGAGGCGCAACTGTACGAGGCACAAAAACAGGCCGAAGCGGTACGAGTCGCTGCCGAAGCGGATGCTTATGCGATTAAAGTAAAAGCTGAAGCCACGGCTGAACAGACGCGGATGATTGCGGATGCTATCAATAACGGCGGGCAATCAGCGATCAACTTCGATATCCTTCAGAAGCAGGTTTCAGCCCTGTCCGAAGTGGCTGCAGCTGACAACAGCAAAACGGTTATCATGCCGACCGACATTACCAAAGCGATTGGCTCACTAGAGCTATTGGCACAGACAGTAGGCGATGGATTAAAGAGTAAATGATGGACTTTTTTACAAACGGAAACGGTTGGTTAATTCTTGGGTTGGGGCTGATCATCATTGAGATGGTGTTGAATCTTGCCTATATCTCGATCAGCTTCGGTATCGGTGCAATCTTGACGGGGCTGTTGATTAAGCTGAATCTCATACCGCCTCTGTTAGATTCAGGAATCATCGATGAGTTACTGATTGTCGGTATCCTCTCAGTAATTGCACTCATTGCTCTGCGGACACTGTTTAATAAAAAGAGTGATCAGGATATCAACCAGTACTGACCTATCGCCTCATCTTCGATAAGGCGCCAACCCGGTGTTGGTGTTCTGTTGGCGCTCTTGAAAAGGCCGCGATAGCTGCAAGTAGGAGCTAGCCCAAAGGGCGAAGCGAATCTGAACGCTAAAGCTCATCCTCTGAGTGCGGTGTAATCAGATAATCGCCATACCCATCTACTGAGACAGAGAAGTGGATGGGGTGGCAGCAGACCGTGCAGTCACAGACAAACATCTCCGCCTCATCGGGCTCGTAGACGATCTCAATCATCTCCCAACAATAGGGACACTGTACATTTTGACTAGGTAGCATGGTCAATCTCAGCTTAAAGAGTTAGCTACTATAAGTGAGCTTTAAGCCATTGGATCACCCAATAACTATTCGGAA